>JADKJU010000005.1:0-300000 GCA_016720855.1 Betaproteobacteria bacterium
GCGTTCGGAGATCCATCTCGATGGCAGGAACGGCAAGGCCCCAGGCCACCGGGGAACCGGCGTGCGCGGGGCCTGCCGAGGTCAGTCCGCCTCGGCCGCGTCGGCAGCGCCGTGGTCGAGCGGCATCCCGCCCGCGATGCCCACGGCCTCGCGGATCCGCGTCTCGATTTCGTCGGACATCTGCGGGTTGTCCCTGAGGAATTCCCGCGTGTTGTCCTTGCCCTGGCCGATCTTCTCGCCCTTGTAGGCGTACCACGCGCCGCTCTTGTCGACGATGCGGTGCTGCACGCCCAGCTCGATGATCTCGCCGTGGCGGGAGATGCCCTCGTTGTAGAGGATGTCGAAGTCCGCGACCTTGAAGGGGGGCGCCACCTTGTTCTTCACCACCTTCACGCGCGTCTCGTTGCCGATGACCTCCTCGCCGCGCTTGATGGAGCCGATGCGGCGGATGTCCAGCCGCACGGAGGCGTAGAACTTGAGCGCGTTGCCGCCCGTGGTGGTCTCGGGGTTGCCGAACATGACGCCGATCTTCATGCGGATCTGGTTGATGAAGATGACGAGCGTGTTCGAGCGCTTGATGTTGGCCGTGAGCTTGCGCAGCGCCTGGCTCATGAGGCGTGCATGCAGGCCCATCTGCGGCTCGCCCATCTCGCCCTCGATTTCGGCCTTGGGGGTAAGTGCCGCAACGGAGTCGATCACGACGCAATCCACGGAAGCGGAACGAACCAGCATGTCCGTGATTTCCAGCGCCTGCTCGCCGTTGTCCGGCTGCGAGAGGAGCAACTCGGAGGTATCGACGCCGAGCCTCTGCGCATACTGCGGGTCGAGCGCGTGCTCCGCGTCGATGAAGGCGGCGGTGCCGCCCAGCTTCTGGATGTTGGCGATGACCTGCAGCGTGAGCGTGGTCTTGCCGGACGACTCCGGGGGAAACCACCTCGATGCCTTTTCGACATCCTTGTCGCCCATACGCATGATCGCGCCCTTGCCGAACTGGCGTTCGATCTGCGTGAGCGCGGCCTGCAGGGCTTTCGTCTTGTTTTCGTCCATTGCGGGGGCTTCGGAGGAGGGGGTGGAGATGACTTTGAGCATTGGAATTATCCCATATCGGTAAAGTTGAATTTCCGCCCAGGCTCAGCGCGTTCTGCGCACCAAACCCCGCCATCACACCGAAAATTTCCAGGCGCCCCCTGGGGCGAATGACCGGGAAGGCTTTGTTCGCGGGCTTCAGGACGAACGCGCCTTTTTCTCGATCCAGGTACTTCACGGTGAATTCGTTGTCCACGATCGCCACGACGATCTCGCCGACGTTGGCGTTGGGTTGCTGTTCGACCACGATCAGGTCGCCGTCGTGGATGCCGGCGTCGATCATCGATTCGCCCTTCACGCGCACAAGGCTCGTCTTCGACGGCACGCGGATCAGGTAGTCGTCGATCGTGACGAGGTCGTAGCCATCGGCCAAGGCCGGATTGGGCAGCCCCGCCTGCACGGTGTCGTGCGCGAGCCGCCGCTCGAAGAACCGCGCCCCGGGCTTCAACTGCCGGTCAGGAGTCCAGTCCAGGTAGCCGGCCTCCTCGAAACGGCGTACGCACTCCGACACCCACGACTTCGCGGAAATCCCCCACAGGGTGGCGAGCACCGAGTAGGAGGGAATGACCTTTGTGCTCGGCGTAGTAGTCCTGGAGCTTCTCCAGGTACGCCGGGTCGAGGGGCTGATGATTCTTCAACGCCATGGGCCGCCAAACGGTGGACAGAACGATTGTTCGGTAAGCTACAGAACGATCGTTCTGGTGTCAAGCAGCTTGAGAACCGGACCCTCAAAAAAAGGGGACAGACCCCTTATTCCGTTGTTCTCGGAGAGAAAGGGGTCTGTCCCCTTTTTTACTCTTGCGCTCCCTGGCCTTCCCGGGCGACGAGCGCCAACAATCCCTCGAGCGCCTCGAGCACCGCCTGCTGCCGGATGGCGGCCCGGTCGCCGCCGAAGATCTCGAACTTCGTCTCCACGGCGCCGTCGAGCGAGGCCCAGGCGAACCAGACGAGGCCCACCGGTTTCGCCGCGGTTGCGCCGCCAGGCCGGCAACGCCGGTCACGGCAACGACCAGGTCCGCGCTGCTCTGGTGCAGGGCACCCACGGCCATCTCGCGCGCCACCGCCTCCGACACGGCGCCGTGGGACCCGATCGTTTCCTGCTTGACGCCGAGGAGGTCGACCTTGGCTTCGTTCGAGTAGGTGACGAAGCCGCGGTCGAACCACGCGGAGCTTCCGGCCGTCCGCGTGACGGCCTCACCCACGCCGCCGCCGGTGCATGATTCGGCCGTCGCGACGACGAGGTGCGCGCGAACGCACGCCTCGCCGAGTTGCCGGGACAGCTCATCGATCTCGTTCATGCGGTCTCCCCCGGGCGTGCGCGGTACCAGTACCGATAGGCCATCGAAAACCCGAACGCGTCGTAGAGTGCGACGGCGGGGGCGTTGCCTTCCTCCACCTGCAGGTACGAGCGCCTGGCGCCCCGCTCCCACCCCCAGCGCAGCAGCGCCGCCACGATGGTGCGCGCAAATCCCCGCCGCCGCCCGCTTTCGCGCGTCACCACGTCGAAGAGCCCCACGTGCCCGTCCTCGAGGATGGCGAGTCCCGTCGCCATCGGCACGCCTGCCTCGAGCAGGGCTACGGGCCGCATCTCGAGCGGCAGCGCGGCCAGTCGCGCGACGTGGGCGCTGCGGTGCGCGATGGGCGAGCCGCGCAGGTCGCCCACCATGTCGAACCATTCCTCAATGCGCGGACAGTCCACATCCGGGCCGGCGAGAGTCGCGGAATCGATGGCCGCCGCGCGCACCTCGGTCGGGCTGAAGGACTCGTACCCCAGCGCGGCGAGCATCCCCTCGAGTTCCGGCGGATCGGTGTGCATCGAAACCCTGTAAATGGCGGGCAGGCCGCGCTCGACATAGACGCGCTCGCAGTGGGCCACCTTTTCTGCGAGCGGCAGCCGCGAGGGATAGATGGCGTTGATCGATCGGGCGCGCTTGGCCTTGCCCGGGGAGAAGCGCAGCAGCCAGCCGTCGTAAAGGAGCTGCCCCGGCGGCGCGGACGAGTTGAGCGAGAGCTCCTCGAGCCGCCGCGGTTCCAGGCTCATGCCTTCAGGCGCTTGCCCGTGGCGGTGTCGAAGAAGTAGATCTTGCCCGGAAGCACGGAGAAGGGAACCGTCTCGCCCACCCTTGGCAGCGTATGGCCCTCGATCCGCACCACCAGGGTCGAGTCGTCGAAGGTCCCGTGCAGCAGCGAATCGGCGCCCAGCGCCTCCACCGTTTCGACCCGGAAGCTGAGGACGGGGCCCGCCCCGCTGCTTCCCGCGACGAGATGCTCGGGCCGCAGGCCGACGGTCACCTCGTTGCCTGCCCGCGCGCGTATGCCCTCGGGCATCGGCACGATGACCCCCTCGCCCACGTCGACGCCGTCGCCGGTCCGCTTGCCGGGAAGGAAGTTCATCGACGGCGAACCGATGAACCCCGCGACGAAGAGCGTCGCCGGGTCGTCGTAAACCTCGAACGGGGCGCCGACCTGCTCCACGGAACCGGCGTTGATCACGATCATGCGGTTGGCGAGCGTCATCGCCTCGACCTGGTCGTGGGTCACGTAGGCGCTGGTGGTGCGCAGTTCGCGGTGCAGCTTCTGGATCTCCAGGCGCATCTGCACGCGCAGCTTCGCATCCAGGTTGGAGAGCGGCTCGTCGAACAGGAATGCGGCCGGTTCGCGCACGATTGCGCGGCCCATGGCCACCCGCTGGCGCTGGCCGCCGGAGAGCTCGCGCGGCTTCCTCTGCAGATAGGGCCCCAGTTCGAGGATCCCCGCGGCGCGCTGCACGCGCCGCTCGATGTCGTCCTTGGCGAGCTTCCTGATCTTGAGGCCGTACGCCATGTTTTCGTAGACGCTCATGTGCGGATAGAGCGCGTAGTTCTGGAACACCATGGCGATGTTGCGGTCCTTGGGTTCGACCTCGTTCACCCGCTTGCCCGCGATGCGGATCTCGCCGTCCGTGGCGGTCTCCAGGCCGGCGATCATGCGAAGGATCGTCGACTTGCCGCAGCCCGACGGCCCCACCAGCACGACGAATTCGCCGTCCCCGATGGTGACGTCGGTGCGATGGATGACCTCGGTCTTGCCGAAGCTCTTGGTCACGCCTTGCAGGACTATTTCCGCCATCTCGATTCACTCACTCCGTTCCGATGTCCGCCGGCGTTGAGCGGCCTCTGGTCCGCTCCAACGCCGTTCCCGATGCCTGAACCATCGACGCGACGTCCATCCATCTATTTTTCGGTTTCGACCAGGCCCTTCACGAACCACTTCTGCATAAGAACCACGACCAGCGCCGGCGGCATGAGGGCAAGCATGGCCGTGGCCATGATGAGCTGCCATTCGTTGGAGGCGTCGCCGCCGGCGATCATGCGCTTGATGCCGATCACCACCGTGTACATCGACTCGCTCGCCGTGATGAGCAGCGGCCAGAGATACTGGTTCCAGCCGTAGATGAAGAGGATCACGAACAGCGCGGCGATGTGCGTCTTCGACAGCGGCAGCACCACGTCGAAGAAGAAGCGCAAGGGGCCTGCGCCATCGATGCGCGCCGCCTCGGCGAGCTCGTCGGGAATGGTCATGAAGAACTGACGGAAGAGGAATGTCGCCGTTGCCGATGCGATGAGCGGAAGCGCCAGGCCGAGATGCGAGTTCAGGATGCCCAGGTCTGCCGCCACCTTGAAGGTGGGGATGATGCGGACCTCCACCGGCAGCATCAGCGTGACGAACACGCTCCAGAAGAAGAACGAGCGCCCGGGAAAGCGGAAGTACACGATCGCGAACGCCGACAGGATGGAGATCGAGATCTTCCCGATCGCGATGGACAGCGCCATGATCAGGCTGTTCAGCAGCATCGCCGAGACGGGGGCGGAGGAGCCCTTCTCCGATCCCGAGGTGAGCACCTGCGTGTAGTTGTGCAGGAACTGGTCGCCGGGCCACAGCGGCATCGGGACAGTCACGATCTGGTCGAAGGTGAGGGTCGAGGCGACGAACGTGACCCAGAGCGGAAACGCGACCAGGATCACGCCCGTGATGAGCACGGCGTGCGCGAAGAAATCCCTGACCGGCCTGTTCTCTACCATTTCATTTCCCGGCAGCTCTCGTCTCGGCCACGCATCAGTACTGGACCCTGCGCTCGATGTAGCGGAACTGGATCACCGTGAGCGAGATGACGATGATCATGAGGATCACCGACTGCGCCGAGGAGCCGCCCAGATCCGCCGCCTTAACGCCGTCGTAGTAGACCTTGTAGACGAGGATCTTGGTGGCATCCCCCGGGCCGCCCTGCGTGGTGGCATCGATGACGCCGAAGGTGTCGAAGAACGAGTAGATGATGTTCATGACCAGCAGGAAGAAGGTCGTCGGCGACAGCAGCGGGAAGACGATCGTCCAGAAGCGCCGGAACGGCCCCGCCCCGTCGATCGCGGCCGCCTCGAGGAGCGATTTCGGGATCGACTGCAGGCCGGCAAGGAAGAAGAGGAAGTTGTAGCTGATCTGCTTCCATACCGAGGCCACCACCACCAGGAGCATCGCCTGCTCCGGATCGATGATCCAGTTCCAGTCGACGCCGAACTTCTTGAGGAAGTAGGTCACGATGCCGATGGACGGGGCGAAGATGAATGCCCAGAGAACGCCTGCGATGGCCGGGGCCACCGCGTAGGGCCAGATGAGGAAGGTCTTGTAGGCCAGCGCCCCGCGGACCACCGAATCGGCCATCGTGGCGAGGACGAGCGAGATCCCGATCCCGGTTGCCGCGACGGTCAAGCTGAAGAAGGCCGTCACGCGGAACGACGAAAGGTAGTGCGAATCGCTGAAGAGCGCGGCGTAGTTCTGGAACCAGACGAACTGCGTGGTGAGTCCGAACGCGTCCTGGATCTGAAAGGAGAAATAGACCGCCTGCAGCGCGGGCCAGAAAAAGAAGACGGCCGTGACCGCGACCTGCGGCATCAGGAGCACGTAGGGAAGCCAGGCCGACTTGAATACGACGCGCTTTTCCATGGCGGGGATGAGGAAAGGGGCCGGTCAGGGCCCCTTTGTCGACGACCTTTCGATCAGCCCTTGTTTGCAGCCTGGAACTTGCGAAGGATCTCGTTGCCTCGCCTCACGGCCTCGTCCATGGCCGTCTTCGCATCTTTCTTGCCGGAGAACACGTTCTCCATTTCCTCCTCGATCACCTCGCGGCCCTGCACGAAGTTGCCGAAGCGCAGGCCCTTGGAGTTGGCCGTCGGCGGCTTGTTGGTGAGCTGCTTCACGGCGATGTCGGCCCCGGGGTTCTTGTCATAGAAACCGGACTTGCGGGTCATTTCATAGGCTGCCATCGTGATCGGTACGTATCCCGTGCCGGTGTGCCATTCCATCTGGATCTCCGGCTTCGAGAGGAACGCGAAGAACTTCGCGACTCCCTTGTAGGCGTTGGCGGTCTTGCCGCCCATCACCCACAGCGACGCCCCACCGATGATCGAATTCTGGGGCGCGCCCTTCACGTCATCGTGATAGGGAATGAAGTTGACCGACCATTCGAACTTGGCCGAACGGCGGATATTGGCCTGCGCGCCCGTGGAGGAAGTCATCATCGCGCATTCGCCGCTCGAGAACTTGGCCTCGCCCTGGTTGGTGCGCCCGGCGTAGGTGAAGAGGCCCTTCTTCGCCATGTCGCCCAGCATGGCGATGTGGCGCACGTGCAGCGGAGAATTCACCTGGAATTCGGTGTCCAGCCCGCCCATGCCGTTTTCCTTCGTCCCGATCGGGACGTTGTGCCATGCGGAGAAGTTCTCGATGTGCATCCAGGAGGGCCATCCGGTGGTGTACACGCAACCCTGCCCCGCGGCCTTGAGTTTCTCGGCCGCGGCGACGAATTCCTTCCACGTCTTCGGCGCCTTGTTCGGGTCGAGGCCGGCCTTCTTGAACGCGTCCTTGTTGATGTAGTACACGACGGTGGAGCTGTTGAACGGGAAGGACAGCATGTTGCCCTTGCTGTCGGAGTAGTAGCCCGAGACCGGCGGCAGGTAGGCCTTCGGGTCGAACGGCTCGTCTGCGTCCTTCATGAGCTTGTAGACCGGAACCACCGCGCCCTTGCCGGCCATCATCGTGGCAGTGCCGACTTCAAACACCTGGAGGATGTGCGGCGCGTTGCCGGCGCGGTAGGCGGCGATCGCGTTGGTCATCGATTCGGGATAGGAGCCCTTGTAACTGGGGACCACCTTGTAGTCTTTCTGGCTCGCGTTGAACTTGTTGGCGAGATCGCCCAGCTTGTCGCCGAGGGCGCCTCCCATCGAATGCCACCACTGGATTTCGGTCTGGGCCTGCGCGCCGGTGACGGAAAGGGCGGCCGCAGCGGCGGCAGCCAGCAGGAATGTGCGGGTCATTGAGCATTTCTCCATGGATTGGGTATCACGGTTCGTGTCGTCGCTCGCGGCCCGGCGCTTCTCATGGCAATCCCGTGGCCGTCTCTCGTCTGCGTCCGGCCATATTACATCGGGACGCGTCCCGAAGGATTCCCGTTTTGTGACCCAGCGCAATCCCCAAGGGAAAATCCCCCGCGGGGCGCACCGGGAACCGCCTCCCTTCGAAGGATTCGACAAGTTCGGGCCGGCCCGGGGGGGCCCGAGCAGGCCCGGGCGGATGCCGCCCGCAGGCGCCTAGCTGTCCTTCTTGATGAAGGAGCGCAGCGACCCGAGCAGGCCGCGCTTTTCCTCGGCGGCGGGCGCGACCCGGGGGGGGTCCTTGCGCACGGCGTACTGCGGCTCGACCTTCGGCTTGGGTGCCGCCGCGACCGCAACCCTCTGGTTGAGCACCGAGCGCTTCACGATCTCGAGCCACTCGTTGGGCCGGCCGATGAAGTACTTGGCGAACTCCTCGACCGCCTTGTCGTTGAACTCGAGCGCGGTCATCTGGAACACGTCGATGGTGAAGTCGCCCACGTTCTTGGCCATGATCTTCAGCTTGCCGCTCTCGTGGTCGCCCTCCAGCTTGGCCTGCAGGCGGAAATCGCACTTCACCTCGAAGATCTCGTGCGTGATGACCTTGCGCTGGTCGCGGTACTGCTCGCTCTTGTGCTCGATGTTGAACTGCCACAGGGTGTCCCGGAACTTCTCCATCTCGTCCGGGCCCTTCTTGATCGCGAGCACCTTGTCGGAGCCGCAGCGCGCGGCCAGGTGCACCTCGCCGTAGTAGTCCTTGTCGATGAAGTGCTTGCTGCGGAAGTCGGAGAAGAAGTCCTTGAAGGTGAGCCCGGTGATGTCGCCCACCGTCGGCAGCTTGTATATGAACGGGCAGGGCATCTGCACCACGTTCAGCTGCTTGCCCAGGTCGTTCATGTACATGAACACCCGGCGCAGGGCGTGGTCCACCGCCACCGCGTTGGACCGCAGGCTTTCGGTGCGATCCGTGTCCTGCGCCTTGAGCGCGTCCGCCTGTTTCTTGAGATCGTCCAGAAGTCCCACTCGCTGCTCCTCGTCGGCCTCGGGGGCCGTCTGCAAATTTTATCGTATCATCAACCCGCCAGCGACCCCCTGTCGATGAAAGCCATCCTCGCCCTCGACCAGGGCACGACCAGTTCCCGCGCGATCGTCTTCGACCGCGCCGGGACCCCGATCTCCGTGGTCCAGCAAGAATTCCGCCAGATCTACCCGCAGCCCGGGTGGGTCGAGCACGACCCGGAGGAAATCTTCGCCACCCAGCGCGACGTGGCGGCCCGGGCCCTGGCGCAGGCGGGGCTTTCCTCCTCGGACGTGGCGGCCCTGGGCATCACCAACCAGCGCGAGACGACGGTCCTGTGGGATCGGGCCACCGGACGCTCCGTGGCCAACGCCATCGTCTGGCAGGACCGCCGCACAACGTCCCGATGTGACGCGCTCCGGCAGGCCGGGCATGCGGACGGGTTCCGCGACCGCACGGGGCTGGTGCTGGACCCGTATTTCTCGGGGACCAAGCTCGCCTGGCTCCTCGATTCGGTCCCGGGCGCCCGGGCGCGCGCCGAGCGGGGTGAGCTGGCCTTCGGCACCATCGACACCTGGCTCGCCTGGCACCTGACCGGCGGCGGGGCCCACGTCACGGACGCGAGCAACGCATCGCGGACCCTGCTCTTCAACATCCACGACCTCGACTGGGACGACGAGCTCCTCGCCATCCTGGACATCCCGCGTGCCGTCCTGCCCCGGGTGATCGCGGCCGGGGAAGTCGTGGGGAAGACCTCTTGCGCCGGACTCCCCGCGGGCATCCGGATCGCGGGCCTGTCGGGGGACCAGCAGGCGGCGCTCTTCGGCCAGGCGTGCCATCGCGCAGGACTCGCGAAGAACACCTACGGGACCGGCTGCTTCCTGCTCATGAACACCGGCGAGCGCCCCTCGGCCTCGCGCAATCGCCTGCTCACGACGGTGGCGTGGCGCCGCGAGAAAGGCGCGCACTACGCGCTGGAAGGCAGCGTGTTCATCGGGGGTGCCGCCGTGCAATGGCTTCGAGACGGGCTCGGGATCATCCGCAGCGCCGAGGAAGTCGAGCCGCTGGCGGCCAGCGTGCCCGACGCCGGCGGCGTGTGCTTCGTTCCCGCGCTGGCGGGGCTGGGCTCGCCCTACTGGGATCCGCACGCTCGGGGCACCATTGTCGGCCTGACGCGCGGCTCGACGCGGGCGCATCTCGCCCGCGCGACTCTGGAGGCCATCGCCTTCCAGAGCACCGAGCTGCTGGCGGCGATGACGGCCGATTCGGGCATCGCGCTCACGGAGCTGCGCGTCGACGGGGGCGCCACCGCCAACAATCTCCTCATGCAGATCCAGGCCGACCTGCTCGGCGTGCCGGTGGTGCGACCCCGCGTCACGGAGACGACAGCGCTGGGCGCGGCCTACCATGCCGGCCTTGCGGTGGGATTCTGGGAGGACGAGGCGCAAATCGCCTCGCTGTGGTCGCGCGATCGCGTCTTCGAGCCGCAAATCCCGCGCGATGTCGCCGCTGCGCGGCTCGCCGTCTGGCACCGCGCCGTCGAGCGTTCCCGGGACTGGGCGCGCGACTAGGTTGCGGTGTCAGGCACCCGTGCCTGGCACGGAGTCGGAACCCGCGGGTTCGGCACGCAGGAAGGTGCGCCGGTAGTAGCGCAGTTCCTCGATCGACTCGTAGACGTCGGCCAGCGCCTCGTGCTTCGATTCCTTCACCACCCCGGCGAGTACGTCGGGCCGCCAGCGCCTGGCCAGCTCCTTGAGCGTCGAGACATCCACGATCCGATAATGCAGGTAGGACTCGAAGGCCGGCATGTAGCGCGCCATGAAGCGCCGGTCCTGGTGCACGGTATTGCCCGCCAGCGGCGCCGTGCCGGGCGGCACATGGAGCTTGAGGAAGTCGAGGATCATCGCCTCGACCTCGGCTTCGCTGAACTTCGAGGCGCGCACCTTGTCGATGAGACCGGATCGTCCGTGCGTGGCCTTGTTCCAGGAGTCCATCGCGTCCAGCACCTCGTCGGGCTGGTGGACCACCCAGACGGGCGCCTCGGCGATCGTGTTGAGTTCGCCGTCCGTCACGACGATCGCGACCTCGATGATGCGGTCGCGGTCGGGGACGAGCCCCGACATTTCCATGTCGACCCAGACGAGCGGTGCTTTTTCCTGTGCCATAGTGATGAGTGAGTGTTTGCGCGCCCGGATTGTGTCACGGCGCGCCGTCTTCCACCAACCGGATTGAATACCATCGCCACCACCTTCGTCGCCTTTGCGCTGGCCGCCCTCGCCTGGCGCCTGTGGCTGCTCGCCCGCCACGCGCGCCACGTCGCACGCCATCGCGACCGCGTCCCCGAGGATTTCGCTGCCATCGTGCCGCCCGAGGCGCACGCAAGAGCGGCGGACTACACGCGCGACAAGATCCGCGTTGCCGCCATCGAGACCGTGTTCGCGGACGGCGCCCTCCTCCTTGCCATGAGCGTGGGGGGCGGCCTGGCCCTGCTGGATGGCGGCTCGCGCGCCCTGCTCGGGGACGGCTATGCCCGCGATCTGGCCACCGTCTTCGGGTTCCTGGCGGTGGGCGCGCTCGCCTCGCTCCCCTTCGACGCGTGGCGGACCTTCGGCGTGGAGGCGCAGTACGGCTTCAACCAGACGAAGCTCGCGACGTTCCTGGCCGACCTGGCGAAGGGGCTGGCTCTCGCGGTGGTGCTCGGCGCGCCGCTCGTGCTCGCCGTGTGCTGGTTCATCGAGGCAACGGGGGCCTGGTGGTGGGTTTGGGCCTGGGTCGCGTGGGTGGCCTTCACGCTCGTCCTCGTGGCCGTCTTCCCGCGCTGGATCGCGCCGCTCTTCAACCGGTTCACGCCGCTGGAGGACGGCGAGCTGCGCTCGCGCATCGAGGCACTCGTCGCGCGCTGCGGCTTTCGCGCCGAGGGCCTTTTCGTGATGGATGGGTCGAAACGCTCCAGCCACGGCAACGCCTATTTCACCGGCTTCGGGCGCGCGAAGCGCATCGTGTTCTTCGACACCCTCGTCGAGCGCCTGACCCTGGGCGAGATCGAGGCGGTGCTCGCGCACGAGCTCGGTCATTTCGCGCGCGGCCACATCCCGAGGCTGCTCGTCGTGCGCTTCGCGCTCGCGTTCGTGCTCCTGTCCGTCCTCGGATGGGCGGCTCGCGAGCCGGCATTCTCCGCGGTCTTCGGGCTCGCCTCGCCTGCGCCCACCGGGGCGCTCCTGGCCGCCTTCATGCTGGCCGTGCCGGTGTTCACGTTCCCGTTCCAGCCGCTCGCGAGCCTGCTGTCGCGGCGGCAGGAATTCGAGGCCGACGAGTTCGCCGCGCGCCACGCCAGCGCCGACGACCTGGTGAGCGCCCTGGGCAAGCTCTACCGCGACAACGCGGCCACCCTCACGCCCGATCCGCTGCATTCGCTCGTGTATGATTCCCATCCTCCCGCGGCGCTGCGTATCGCACGCTTGAGGAGCCTCGCCGCGAAACCCGCCTGACCCCCTTCCCGCCATGAACGATCTCGCCCGCAAGAAGTGCGTTCCCTGCGAAGGGGGCGTCGCCCCCCTCACGGACACCCAGGTCGGCCCCATGCTCAAGGGACTCGCCGGATGGGCTCGCGAGGGCAGCACCATCACGAAGACCTTCCGGTTCGCGAACTATCACGAGACGATGGCTTTCGTGAACGCGACCGCCTGGATCTCGCATCGGGAGGATCATCATCCCGACCTCTCGGTCGGCTACAACCAGTGCAAGGTGTCGTACTGGACGCATGCCATCGGCGGGCTCTCCGAGAACGACTTCATCTGCGCCGCGAAGATCGATGCGCTTTTCGAGCTGTAGGCCCTGATGATCCTTCCTGACGGCGCTTCGCTGCCGCTTTCCGGACGCGCGTCGGGGGCACGGACACCATGACGACGCGGCGCGAGCGCGAGCAGCAGGTCGTCGTCGAGGGCCGGGTGATCGCCGACTTCGGGCGCGATTTCCTGGTCGAACTCGCCGACCGCCGCCAGATCGTCTGCACGCGCAAGGGCCGCAAGCAAGACGCGGCCTGCGGCGACTTCGTCCAGGTGCGCATGTCCGGCGCCGCGCAAGGCTCCATCGAGCGCGTGGGAACCCGGCGCAACATCCTCTTCCGCTCCGACCAGTGGAAGGAAAAGACGCTCGCGGCCAATGTGGACCAGGCAGTAATCCTCCTGGCGCCCCGGCCCGTCTTCAGCGAGGCGTTCCTGAACCTGAGCCTGGTGGCCTGCGAGGCCGCGGGCATTCCGGCGATCATCGCGCTCAACAAGTCGGATCTGGAGGAGCACAAGGCCGCCCGGGAATCGCTCGCGCCCTGGGAGCGCATCGGCTACACGGTCATCTCGATGTCGGCCAAGTTCGACACGGCAGCGCTGCTGCCGCTGCTGGAAGGCAGGATCACGCTGCTGGTCGGCCAGAGCGGCATGGGCAAGTCGAAGACGGTGAACGCGCTGGTGATGAACGAGGTCGCGCGCGTGGGCGAGATCTCCGCGTCCCTGGGCATCGGCACGCACACGACGACCTTCTCGCGCATGTTCCGGCTGGACCGCGACGCCGCCATCGTCGACACGCCGGGATTCCAGTCCTTCGGCCTGTTCCACCTCACCGAGGCGCAGATCGCCGAGGCGATGCCGGACTTCCGCCCCTTCCTGGGTGCCTGCAAGTTCAACGATTGCGTGCACCTCACCGAGCCGGGCTGCGCCGTCGTCGGCGCGGTGGGCGCCGGGAAGATCTCCGCCGAGAGACTGACGTTCTACCAGGTGCTGCTCGAGCAGCATCGCGAGCTTCACGAGAAGCACCCCGACTGGGGCCGCTGAAAAAGGATGCCCATGAATGAACGCCGCGCCCTCCTCGCCGCCGGACTCCTCGCCATGATCGCGCCCCGTCTGGCGCGGGCCCAGGCCCAGACAACCGTTATCCTCGGCACGGCCACTCCCGGCGGCGGGTTCCCCGTCTACGGGGCCGCGTTCGCCGAAACGGTCAACGAAACCGATCCCACGCTGCTCGTGCAGCCCCGCAACACCAAGGGCAGCACGGAGAACATCCCCCTGATCGAAGCCGGACAGCTCGACATAGCCCTGGTGACCGGCGAGCCGCTTTACGAGGCGGTAAACGGCATCGGCCGCGCACCCGCGGACCTGAAGATCATCGCCGCGATGTATTCCTCGCCGGGAATGTTCGTCACGCGCGGCGACAGCGCGCATCGCGCGATCGCCGACCTTCTGGGCAAGCCGGTCGCCTTCGGCGCCAAGGGCTCCGGCCTCGTGATCCTCGCGCGCTATGTCCTCGACGGCCTGGGCTACGACATGAACAAGGATTTCCAGGCGGTCTACCTCGAGCGCGCTGGCGACGGCCCGGAGATGGTCCAGGACGGGCGCGTGGCGGCGCTCTGGGGCGGCGGCCTCGGATGGCCGGGTTTTGCCGCCGTGGCAAAGAGTCCCACGGGCGCACGCTTCATCGTCCCCGATGCGGCGCAGGTGAAGCGCATCCTCGAGAAGCACTCGCTGCTGAAGCCACTGACGATTCCCGCGGGCAGCTATCCGGGCCAGGATGCCCCGATCGCATCCGTGGGGTCGTGGGCGTTCGTGATCGCCCGCCCGACGCTTCCCGAGGACACGGCGTATCGCCTGGCGCGCGCCCTCCACCGGGGAGAGTCCGCGATCGCGAAACGCCTGCCCCAGGCCCGTGAAACCACCGCCGCGAACACCGTGGCCGCGGCGCCGCGGGTCGACCTCATCCATCCCGGCGTGCAGCGCTACCTGCGCGAAGCGGGCATCCTGCGCTGACCCCTGCACCTCGGCCCCCGCGTCGCCAGGAGACTCCATGACTGCCTCGGTTCGCGTGAACGGCGCCGACACCGCCTATCGCTTCGACGGCCCTGAAAAGGGCCGCGTGGTGCTGTTGAGCAACAGCCTCATGTCGAACTACGGCATGTGGGACTGGACGGTGGGCGCCCTCTCCGATCGCTACCGCGTCCTGCGCTACGACATGCGCGGCCACGGCCGTTCCTCCACGACTCCCGGCCCCTACTCGATCGCGGGGCTGGCCGACGACGCGGCGGGGCTGCTCGACCAGCTCGGCATCGCCTCCGCCCATTTCGTCGGCCTGTCGATGGGTGGAATGATCGGCCAGCAACTGGGCGCCCGGTACCCGGAAAGAATCCTTTCACTCTCGCTGTGCGACACCGCCAGCGAGATGCCGCCGCGGGAAATGTGGGAGGAGCGCCTCGCGATCGCCCGCGGGCAAGGCATCGCCGGGCTCGCGGACGGCACGATCAAGCGCTGGTTCACGGAGCCGTTCATCCGGCGCGCTCCCGGGGACGTCGACAAGGTCCGGCGCATGATCCTGGGCACCGGGGTGGAGGGCTACATCGCGTGCGCGAGCGCCGTGCGCGACATGGCGCAGACAACTCTCCTGCTCAAGATCACGGCGCCGACCCTCGTCATGACTGGGCGGCAGGATCCCGCGTGCACCGTCGACCAGTCCATGGTCCTGCACCGCGTGATCGCCGGATCGAAGCTGCAGATTCTCGAGGATGCGGCGCACCTGTCGAACATCGAGCAGCCGGAAGCGTTCAATCGCGCGATTCGCGAATTCATCGATCGCGTCGATGCGGGACTGCCTGCCGTACCCTGAACCGAATCCGGTCGAGACCCCATCCGGAAGACACCGACGAGGAGAAAGACATGAACCTGCTGACCAAGCTGGCCGCCACTGCGGCCGTAACGGCCGCCGCGACGCTCGCCGCCGCCCAGGACTACCCCGCGAAGCCGATCCGCATCATCGTTCCGCTCACGCCCGGCTCGGGCGCGGACATCGCAGGGCGCATCGTCGCCCGGCACCTGAGCGAGGCGTGGAAGCAGCCCGTCATCGTCGAGAACCGGCCCGGCGCCGGCGGCCAGATCGGCACGCAGGCCGTGGTGAAGGCCGACCACGACGGCTACACGCTGCTGGTGCAGTCCGCCTCGCACGCGGCGAATTCCGCGATCTACAAGACCCTGCCCTACGACCCGCTGAAGGACCTCGTGGACGTGGCGATCCTCGGCATCACGCCCTACGTCATGGTGACGGCCAAGGGCGGCGAATATCCGACGGTCAAGGCCCTCATCGATGCCGCCAAGGCGAAACCGGGCGCCATTCCCTTCGCGTCGGCCGGCGTCGGCAGCTCGACTCACCTGGCCGCGGAGTATTTCGCGCAGGTCGCCGGCGTGAAGATGCTGCACATCCCGTACAAGGGGTCGCCCGAGGCGATCCAGGACGCGATGACGGGGCGCTCGGCCTTCTACATGGCGCCGATCAACACCGTGATCGGGCAGATGAAGGACGGCAAGCTCGCCGCGCTGGGTGTTTCCACGATTCGCCGCGCCGAGGTGATGCCCGACGTGCCCACGCTCGCCGAGCAGGGGCTCAAGGATTTCGACATCTCCCTCTGGTTCGGCGTCTGGGCGCCCGCCGGCACCCCGGCCGCTATCGTCCAGAAGCTCAATGCGCAGATCGCCGCGATCCTGCAGGGGGCCGAGGTGCGCGACCAGTTCGCGAAGCTCGGCATCACGCCCGCGCCGATGAAGCCAGACGAGTTCGCGCGTTTCGTGCGCGAGCAGATCGAGACCTACCGGAAGATCGTGAAGCAGGCCGACATCCAGCCTCTATAGGCCATCCCCGAAGCCGTACAGGCGCGCGGGATTGTCGACCAGCACCTTCCTGCGCAGGCCCTCGTCGGGGATCCAGTCGAGGACGAGGTCCGCGATGTCGCCGTCGTTGGGCATCGCGCCCTTGACCATGACATGGGGCCAATCGCTGCCCCACACCACGCGTCCGGGCGCGGCACGAAGCAGCGCATGGGCGAAGGGCGCGACGTCCCCGTGGGGCATGCCCCCCGTCGAGATGCGGTACGGCCCGGTGAGCTTCACCCAGGCGCGGCCGGCCTCAAGCAGGCGAACGAGCGCCTGGAAACCCGGCGCCTCGAGGCCCTTGTCGGTTCGCATGTACCCCAGGTGGCCGAACACCACTTCGACGGGAAAGTCCGCGAGATCGCGATCCAGGCTCGCATATTCGTCGACATGGGCCAGCAGTTCCAGGTGCCATCCGCGCGGCGCGATCCGTCGCGCGAGGTCGCGCAGGCGCTCCACCGGCAGCGCGCCCCCGCCCTCCTTTACGTCGACCACGTTGATTCTCACGCCTCGAACGCCGTCCGCGTGCAGGGCGGCGAGCTCCGGCTCGCCGACAGCCCAGTCGACAACGGCCACGCCGCGAAACACCGGCCCGGCCTCGCGCAGCGCCTGGCGCATCACCGTGTTGTCGATGCCATAGACGCTGGGCTGCACGAGCACCGCGCGCTCAACGCCAAGGGTTGCGAGCATCGCGCGGTAATCGGGAACGAGGCAATCGGGCGGCGTGTAGATGCGATCGGACGAATACGCGTGGCGCGAGGCCGGCCCGAGGATATGCGCATGGCAATCGCACGAGCGAGGCGGAAACTCGAGCCGGGGCTTGCGCGGGGCGTAATCGGGCGCCGCGCACGCGGGCGCGCCCGCCTCCCCGTTCATGAAGCGCGCCCGATCGCCAGGGGAATGCGGCGGCGCCCGAACTGATGCTTCGGTTCGAATGCCTCGAAGCGGCCGGCGATGGCCGTGCCGCAATCGGGGCAATGCCCATCGGACGTGAGGCGGTAGGCGTCGATGCGATGCCAGTCGCGCTCGACCAGCGCGGCCCGGCAGCCCGGACAGAAGGTCGTCCCGCCCTCGTGGTCGTGGACGTTGCCCGTGTAGACGTAGCGAAGCCCTTCGTCCAGCGCGATGCGGCGAGCCCGCTCGAGGGTAGCCGCGGGGGTGGCCGGCAGGTCGTCCATCTTGTAGTCGGGGTGGAAGGCGGTGAAGTGCACGGGAACGTCCGGGCCCAGTTCCTTCCGGATCCAGCGGCTTTCCGCCTCGAGTTCCGCGACCGAATCGTTTTTCCCGGGAATCAGCAGGGTCGTGATTTCGAGCCACACCTTCGTCTCGTGAACCAGGTAAGCGAGGGTATCCAGCACCGGCGCCAGCTTCGCGCCCGTGAGCTTCACATAGAACTCGTCGGTGAAGGCCTTGAGATCGACGTTGGCCGCGTCCATCCGCGCGTAGAACTCGCGGCGCGGCTCCGCGTGCATGTATCCGTTCGTCACCGCCACGGTGGCGATGCCGATCCCGCGGCAGGCATCCGCGACATCCATCGCGTACTCCGCGAAGATCACCGGGTCGTTGTAGGTGAACGCAACGCTCCTCGCGCCGGCATCGCGCGCCGCCCCCGCGATGCTCCCCGGGGAGGCCTGATCCATCATCGAATCCATGTCGCGCGACTTGGTGAGGTCCCAGTTCTGGCAGAACTTGCACGCGAGGTTGCAGCCGGCCGTGCCGAAGGAGAGCACGGAAGTCCCGGGGTAGAAGTGGTTGAGCGGCTTCTTCTCGATGGGGTCGAGGCAGAACCCCGACGAACGCCCGTAGGTGGTGAGCACCATCGCGTCGCCGGATCGCGCGCGCACGAAGCACGCGCCGCGCTGCCCCTCGTGCAGTCGACAGTCGCGCGGGCACAGGTCGCACTGGATGCGTCCGTCTTCCAGTCGGTGCCACCACCGCGCCGGGTGATGCGAGCCCTCGACGGGCTCAGCGTGCCGGGTATCCATCGCCGTATTTCTCCACCGTGTATCGCGTGAGCCGGATCCTCGCGTCCCAGAAGCGCGCCGGCAGCCGGGCCTTGTGGCGCAGGGCCGCGAGAAACTCGACCGGCTCCGGGAGGTCGTCCCACACCTGCGGCAGGAACGTCGCCGCCAGTCCTTCGTATTCCAGGTACACACCGTCCACGCCCGGGCGAAGCGCGGCGGCCGCCTCCGCCTCGCTCGCCGCGACGAGCGGCATGCGCGGAGAAAGCACCGATACCTCGACCGAGACCGACTCGAACTCCACGGCCGTGAGGGGCACGAAGCGCGGGTCCGAGAAGGCCGCGGCGCGCGCGTTGTGGACCACGTCCTCGCCGAGCGCCCGCCGCGGGTCGATGGAGCCGATGCAGCCGCGCAGTTCCTCTTCCAACTGCAGCGTCACGAACGTCGCGGCCGGCTGCGCGAGCCAGGGTTCGTCGCGATGGCGAGGAAGCGCGAGTCCCAACCGCTCGCCGATCGCCTCGCGAGCGATGCTGACCAGCACGAGGCCACGGTCCGATTCCTCAACCATGACGGCTCTCCGGCTCGCGGAACACGAAGGATCCATAGCCGACCACCTGGCTGCGGCCGCCCGCGGTGTCCCCGGAGTTGCGCAGGTCCACGAGTTCCACCTCCAGGGCGCGCCGGCGAGCCACCTCCAGCAGCCCGTTGACTGGCGCAGCCCCGCAGGCATCCTCCCCGTCGAGCCGTGGCGAAAGCCGCAGGATCGCATCGGCCGTCTCGCGGTCCCGCTCGCAGGCCGCGCGATAGGACAGGAAATGGGAGAGGTCCGAACTCACCACGACCAGCGTTTCCTCGCCGCCCCAGACCTCGTCGAAGAGGCTGGCCATCTGGCCGGGCGACGCGCCGCCCACCACCACGGGGACGAGCTTGAACTCGCCCAGGACGGCCTGGAGGAAAGGCAGGTGCACTTCGAGGGAATGCTCGAGGGCGTGTGCGCGGTCGCTGGCCTCGACGAACGGCAGCCGGCGTAGTCGCGCCAGCGCTACCTCGTCCAGCCCGACACGCCCGAGTGGCGTCTCGAAGGCGTCCGCCTGCGGCACCGCGGCGCCCGTCACGAAGACGCGGTGGGCAGGCCCGGCGAGGACCACCCGCGAGACCTTCCCGCGCAGCGGCGCGATGCGTGCATAGGCGCTTGCGGCGACCGGCCCGGAGTACAGGTAGCCGGCGTGCGGGGCGATGATCGCCTTGGGAGGCCGCTCACCCTCGCGGGGCTGGCCCGCTTCGCGCAGGCAACCCTCCACCTCGACCGCCAGCGTCGAGGCGTCCCCCGGATAAAAGGCCCCCGCCACTGCGGCGGGACGAATCATGACCATCCTGCACCTCCGTCTGCAAGGCAGATGCGGTCAGGTTGGCGCTTCGACAAGAGGGTCAGTCCAGCTTCAGCGTGGTCGCTGCCCGGCCGGCCCGCTCGTGCCGCGCGGAAAGGGAAATCGTGGTCCCGCGCGGCGCACGCACGGTCCACTCGCATTGCCCCCGATCGGCCGTGACATGGAGGTCCGGCAGGAACGCCTGCAGCGTCACCTTGCTGGCGCGGCCTTCCAGCTGGCCGCCTTCGACACGGCGCTTGCCCGTGACGAGCGAAGCCGCTTCCGGGAGCGAGATCTCGTAAACCACGCCGCGCACCACCTTGCGCTCGAGTGCGCGCTTCGTTGCGTAGCTCGGCAGGTAGCCCGTGTTCTGGACCACGAGCCGCACCCGCCACGCCCCGTCGCCCAGCGGCTCGGCCACCGCATCGAGAATCTCGATCTTCGGCGTCGTGAGCGACTGCCACACGAGCCAGTCGGGGAAGCGCTTGACCTCTCGCTCGATGTATTTCGCCGGCGGGTTGCGGAAGGTGGCGATCTTGTTCCAGCCGCCCAGCTCCACGGGCCCGAGCTCCGGGTGATCGAAGGGATACCACGAGACGTATCCTTCCCCGCCCAGCTCCCTGTCGCTCCACGCGATCAACTTGAGATCGTCCTCGGGCGGATGCTCGCGGTACCAGTCGATCATGTGGTAGTCCTCGATGCCCGCCTCCTTGACCGGCGCCCAGATCTCCACCGTCCAGAAGAACTGCCCGAGCTGCTCGTAGATCCAGTCGAATCCGCCCGTGATGATCTGCTTCGGGTGGTACTTGAAGTCGTGGAAGATCGAGATGTTCGGGTAGCCGGTGAGTTCCGTCGCGCGCTTTCCGAAGAGCTTGTAGAGCCACAGGTCCTCGGCGGGCATGTTCTCGTCGGGTTCGCTGGAGAAGGGCCTGAGGATCACGCCGCTGTGGGTATGGAAGCTCACGCCGATGCACAGGTTCGGGTGCTTCACGATGAAGTCCACGACGGCCCGCGTCTCAGGCTCCGACACGGGATACGGCCCCGCGCCGAGCTGCTGGTATTCCTGGCGCCAGCCGGAAGGGAAGTTGCGGTTGAGGTCCAGGCCTTCCTTGTTGCGGTTCAGCCGGATCTCGACCCCGTCGAAATTGCGCAGCCTGCCCTCGGGCATCAGGCGCCAGTACTGGCCGCCCGATTCCGCGGGATCGCGGGGCGTCATGAGGCGCGGGTCCGCCGGATGCGCCTTGTAGCCTCCGTTGGAGTCGGGGATGCGCATCATGAGGATGCGCCCGTCGCCGTCCACATCCTCGACGTCGAGGCCGTCGATCGCCTCCTCGTCATAGGGATAGGGCCGTGTCGAGGAGCGAATGTGCTTCGGCCGGTCGGCAAGCGCCCATTCCGCGCCGTCGGGATTGACGCGCGGACAGACGTAGAGTGCGCGCGTATCGAGGAGCCGCGTGATGTCCTCGCGCTTGCCGTACCCCTCCTCGAGGGTCTTCAGGAAGTACAGGCAGGCGGTGGACGCCGTGAGTTCGCCGGCGTGGATATTGCCGTCGACCCAGACGCCGGGCTTGTCCGCATCCGGCCCCGTGTCGCGATTCGTGACCACGACGAGCGGGATGTCGCGACCCTCATGGCTGCGGCCGATGTTCTCCACGCGGAACAGGTCGGGGCGGCGCGCCTCGAAGGCGAGCAGGATCGACTTGAGCTCCTCGTAGCGGTGGAAACGGTCGAAGGCCGGTTGCACGTGTCCCTCCGGGTTCAGTCGAGCCGGCCGTGCAGGGCCGCGAAGAGGAGGTAGGCCACGAGCCAGAGCACGAGAGAGCGCCACAGCATGCCCTCCAGGTTCGCCAGCGCGTCCTCGCCCGCCGCTTCCCCGGTACCCAGCGCCGGCCGGTCGATGAGCCCCTCACCGCGCGCGATCGGCTCGCCCAGCCGCACGCCCAGCGCTCCCGCTCCGCTCGCGAGCACGATGCCCTCCTCCGGGCGCATCCACTGCGCCGCCTGCGAGCGCCAGCAGAAGAGCGCGTCCTCGAAATCGCCGACGATCGCGAACACGAAAGCGGTCACGCGCTGCGGAACCCAGTCGAGGATCTCGAACGCGCGCCCGGCAAACCAGCCGAATTCCCGCTCGTCGGGCTCCACCCCCGCATTCCACAGGCGCGCGGCGCGCTGCGTGAGCGGATACATCACCGCGCCCAGGGGCCCCGGCAGCACGAGGAACCAGAAGAGGATCGCGTAGGTTCCCTGGTGCGCCTCCCGAAGACCGTGTTCGGCCGCCAGCCGCGCAGTCGCCCCCGGGTCGTCGGATGGCGGCGCCTCGCCCTGCCACTGCCCGAGGCGTCGCGACGCCGCCGCGCAATCGCCTTCACGAAGGCTTCGCTCGATGGCGGCGAGGTTCGAGGTGGTCTGGACGAACTTGAGGCTGCCGTAGAGCACGAACGCGTTGAGCGCCAGAAGCACCACCCCGTGGATCGAGGCGGCCAGCGCCGCAACGAGCGCCAGCGGCACGAGGACGACGAAGACCAGCCCGGCATAGGCCAGCATGCCCGAATTGCGGTCGCCGGCATTGAACCGCTTGGCGGTCGAAAGGCACAAGCGTCCGTACAGGGCGGCCAGCGGCGGCCTCTCCGGAGGGGGATAGGCGTACTGGGCGATGAGCGCGGCGATAAGGGCGGCGAGGTTCAAGAACGGCTCCGGCGTGAGCCCCGATTATAGGTGGCTGGAGCGCCGCGCCGCGAGTCAAAGCGGGCGATAATCGCCGCCACAGCGACCGTAGCCGCATGACGCGGCCGTTGAACAAGACCTAAATCCGAGGAGAACACGATGCCCAGAATCCTTCTGGCTGCCCTGGCAGCCTTCATGGTGTCCGCGGTGGCCTTCGCCCAGGACTACCCGAGCAGGACGATCACCATCGTCGTGCCGTTCGCGGCCGGCGGCCCGACCGACACCGTGGCGCGCCTCGTCGGGCAGTCGATGTCGAAGTCACTGGCCCAGTCCGTGATCGTGGAGAACGTGGCCGGCGCGGGAGGCACCATCGGGCCGAAGCGGGTCGCCGGCGCGAAACCGGACGGCTACCAGCTCGTGCTCATGCACATCGGCATGGCCACCAGCGTGTCGCTCTACCGCAACCTCGGCTACAACCCGGTCACCGACCTCGAGCCCATCGGACTGATCGCGGACGTCCCGATGACCTTCATCTCGCGCAAGGACTTCCCGCCGAAGGACATGAAGGAACTCATCGCCTACCTGAAGGCGAACCGGGAGAAGGTGACCTATGCCAACGCCGGCGTGGGCTCGGCTTCGTTCCTGTGCGGCCTGCTGTTCATGAGCGCCATCCAGGCCGACGCGACGACCATTCCGTACAAGGGAACCGGGCCCTCGCTGACGGACCTCATGGGTGGCCAGGTCGACTTCTCGTGCGACCAGGCGACCAACACCACGCCCCAGATCAAGGGCGGCAAGGTCAAGGCCTATGCGGTGACATCCGCCCAGCGCGTGAAGTCGCTCGCCGATCTGCCCACGGTGCAGGAATCCGGCATCAAGGACTTCGAGGTCGTCGTCTGGAACGGCCTGTGGGCACCGAAGGGCACGCCGAAGCCGGTCATCGGCAAGCTCGCCGCCGCGCTTCAGGCGGCCATCAAGGATCCCGCCGTGATCGCGAAACTGGAGGAACTCGGGGCCGAACCCGTCGCGCAGAGCCAGGCGACCCCTGCTGCCCTTGGAGCGCACCTCAAGGCGGAGATCGACAAGTGGGCACCGATCATCCGGAAAACTGGCGTGTACGCCGACTGATTCAGAAATCGGCGTTCGGGCGACCGGCGATCACCGCGAATGCCGGCCCGGGATCTTCGCAAAGTGTGCCTCCACCCGGCGCCGCTCCACCTCGATATCCTCGCCGACCTCGATCACCGGTCCGATGCGAACGGTGCGCATCGCATAGTCGAGCCCGACCATCACGACCGGCACGCTCGCCCCCCGCGCGATATGCAGGAACCCGGTCTTGAAGCGCTCCACCTTCCTGCGCGTGCCTTCCGGCGCGATCACCAGGACCCGGGGCGTCCCGGCGCGAAACGAGTCCACCGCTTCCCCCACCAGCCCGTGGGCGGCCGAGCGGTCGACGGGTATTCCGCCCATCCACCGCAGGAACGAGGAGGCCGGCCACACGAAGAGCGTGTGCTTGCCGATGAACGTGACCTTCAGGTCGAGAGCGAACATGGCCGCCGCCCCGTGCAGGAAATCCCAGTTGGAGGTGTGCGGCGCCACGGCGATCACGAACCGGCCGATGTCGGGAAAGACCCCCTCGAACCGCCAGCCCGTGATGCGCATGACCGATCGGCCGATCCAGCGCCACAACGCGGAGTGCCGCCGCGGAATGGCGGGAGGCAACTCCAGCGCCTGCGTGCTCACCCGAAGAACTTGGCTGCCACGCGCAAGTCGACGTTGCCGCCGGACAGGATAACGCCGACGCGGGCGCCACGGGCATCGAGCCGGCCCGAGAGGACGCCTGCCGTCGCGAGCGCTCCGGTGGGCTCCACCACGAGCTTCATGCGTTCCCACAGGAAGCGCATCGCCTCCACCAGTTCCTCGTCGGTGACGGTGAGGAAGTCGTGGACGTTCGCCAGCACGAGCGGGAAGGTGAGCTTTCCCATCGACTGGGTGCGCGCGCCGTCCGCGATGGTCTGGGGATTCTCCACGCGCTGCAGCTGCTTCGTGCGGAACGAGCGGGCCGCGTCGTCTCCCGCCGCCGGCTCCACGCCGATCACCTTGATGCCCGGCGACAGGTGGTGCGCGGCGATGGCGCATCCCGACAGGAGCCCTCCACCGCCACAGCACACGAAGAGCCAGTCGAGCGGCCCCGTCTCCTCGAGCAGCTCCTTCGCGGCCGTCCCTTGCCCCGCGATGACGTGCGCGTGGTCGAACGGAGGGATGACGGTGGCCCCGCGCTCGGCGGCGATGCCCGCCGCGAACTGCTCGCGGTCCTGCCCCGCGGCGCGGTCGTACAGGATGACCTCGGCGCCATAGCCCTTCGTTGCCGCCACTTTCACCGCGGGCGCGTCCGCCGGCATGACGATCGCCGCCGGGATGCCCAGCAGTTTTCCCGCGAGCGCCACGGCCTGGGCGTGGTTGCCCGACGAAAAGGCGACGACGCCGCGGCTCCTCGCCTCGGGCGCCAGGCGAGAAAGGGCGTTGTACGCGCCGCGGAACTTGAATGCGCCCATGCGCTGGAAGTTCTCGCATTTGAAGAACGCCGTGGTGCCGGTCTTCCCGTCAAACGTGCGCGACGTCATCACCGGCGTGCGGTGCGCAACCCCTTCCAGGCTTGCGGCCGCCGACTCGACGTCGGCCCAGGTGACCGGCTGAACGCCGGCTTGGTCGTCCATGGCAACCGCTATTCGAGCGCGATGCGGCCGTCGATGGTCACGCTGAGCGCAAGGCCTTCGACGGTCAGCGTCATCTTCGCGGGCAGCGACTCGCTCCCCTTGAGCTGGCCGGAGGCGATCGCCTTGTCCACCGCCTCCTCGATCTCGCGCTGGGACTGCACGCCCACGCTCTTCAGGAATTTGCGGATGCTCATGTTGAAAGTCTCTGGATTCACGTCTCGGTCTCCTGGCGGGTACGGGTGATGGCCGCGAGGGCGTCCCGCAGCGTGTCCTCGGGAAGTGCGTTGACGCTCTCGGCGAGGAATTCAGCTTCCGTCGCCACGGACTCGGGAAGCGCGCGGCTCTCCATGAGGGCGACGAACTGCGCCGCGGCTCCTGCCACCGCGAGCAGGCGCTTGCGCTCGGCCATCAGGATGTCCAGCTCCTTGCTCAGCATGAATGTGCCGGTGCTCTCGCCTGCCATCGCCATCGCTTCGCCTCGAACGCCTTTCGAATGGATCATCTTACCGCGAAGCGGCCTTCAGCTCACCCGCGCGAACGGAAGGTTCATGAGGAGGTTCTGCGGTTTCATCCGCAGCGTGTGGTCCTCGCGGAACGCGAGGCCGAGGTACACGGGGCGCCCCACGGCTTCCGGCAACGAGTCGGACGCGTCGATGAACGTCAGGCGAAAGAGTGTTGCGAGGCGTTCGCGCGCCTCGTCCGCGACCGCCTCGCCACGGTAGAGCGCATTGAGGATCGAGGTCGATTCCACGTCGAGCCCCGCATGCCAGCGCCAGCGCTCGTCCTCCACGCGTTCGACGGGCTCGATCGCGACCCGAACGCCCGTGAAGTGCGCGACCCAGCGCTCCAGGACACTCGCCAGCGCCTTCGCTCCCTCGCCTCCCGGCGTGAGGTCCAGGAGAAAGGAGAAAAGCTCATCGCGAAGAAAGTAGAACGGGGCGTTCTCGGCGTTCAGCACGTCCACCTTCACCGCGGCCACCGGCGTCTGCTGCTGCCTGAGGAGCCGGCCAAGATTGCCGAAGCCGCCCGTTTCCGCATAAGCCTCGATCGTGGAGGCGTCGGCCGCCAGCACCCGCCCGCCTTCCACGCTCACGCGCTGCCGGCGGAAGAAGAACTCCCCGGCGCGGGCCAGCCACGGATCCGCCGTGCCCTCGAGGAGGCCGCGCACGATGGCCTGCGCGAGCGCGTCGATGAAAGGCGGTGCGATCTCCACTTCCCCTCGCCGGAACTGGTCGACATAGCACGCCTCCAGGGAGCCCGCGGCGAGCAGCCGGTCGCGGAACTTGAGGAATTCCTCCCAGTTCTCGCGGGCATCCGCGTCCTCGACCGCCGCCAGGTCCGCTGCCCCGATCGCCAGGCGCGGCTTGTCGAGCAGCCTCGCATGCAGGTGACGCTCGCCGGGGCCCGCCTCGGGAGGCGGAGCCAACTCCATGCGCGAAAGGAAATGCCGCAGGTAGTCGTCGCCGGGCTCGAGCCACCCCTGCGGCCCACGCTTCAGCAGCCGGAAGCCGCTCGACGCCCAGAAATCCTGCGCCACCGGCTTCCCGGTCTCAAACCGTGCCGAGGACAGCCACCTCGGGCAGGGGGAAGCCGTTGAAGTTCGACGCGTACGCGGTGGTGTAGGCGCCGGCGTTCTTGATGAAGATGAAATCGTCCTCCTGGAGGTCCGCCGGCAGGAGTTCGTCGCGCATCACCACGTCCACCGAGTCGCAGGTGGGGCCGGCCACGTTCCAGGCCACCGGCTCGCCATCGCGGTCGGTGTACAGGTTGTAGCGCAGGCCTTCCGTGGTCTCGATCACGCCACCGAAGACGCCCGCGTCCCAGTACATCCAGCGCTGTCCGTTGCGGGTGGCGGTCCCCACCACGCGGCAGATGAAATAGCCGGCGTCGGACACGAGGTAGCGCCCCGGCTCCGCGATCACCTGGATCTCCGGGCCGAAGTGCTTGAGTTCCCGGTTGATCAGGTCGGCGATCGTCTCGATGGACGGGATGGGCTTCACGTGCCGCACCGGATAGCCGCCGCCCAGGTTCAGCAGGCGCGGGTTGAGCCCGGCCTGCCGCATGCTCGCGAAGACCTTGCGCGCCCGCTCCATGCCCACGCGCCAGTTTTCCGGATTGAGGCACTGCGAGCCCACGTGGAAGGTAATGCCGGCCAGGTCGGCCTTGCAGTCCACCGCGGTCGCGATGAGCCCCGGAACGTCGGTCATGTGCGCGCCGAACTTGCCCGCGAGCGGCCAGTCGCTGCCGATGTTGGGCGCATCGATGCGCAGGTAGAGCTTGGCGTCGGCCTTGACCGACTGCACCTTGCGGATCTCCTCCTCGGAATCCACCACGAACCACTCGACGCCCTTCGCGCTGGCGTACTCGAGATAGGCGCGCGACTTCATCGGGTTGGAGTAGAAGATCTCCGTCACGGGAACGCCCAGCGTGATGAGCAGGTCCAGCTCGGCAATCGAGGCGATCTCGAACCCGGCCCCCTCCTGGATCAGCACCTTCAGCACGCGCGGGTCGGGGTTGGCCTTGACCGCGAAGTGCGGGCGCACGCGAGGAAGTGCCGCGCGGAAACGCCTCGTCTTGACGCGGACGATGTCCAGGTCGACAAGGAGGACAGGCTTCTTGTAGGGGTGCCGGGCGAGATACTGCTTGACGGCGCCGAAGTCCAGGCTGACTTCGGGATGGGTATCGAGAGGGAACTCCGGAATGGGGCGGAGCTTCTTGACTACGGCACGGGGCATCGATGTCTTTCGGGACGGGTCGTCGAGGCGATACGGTTCCCCGCTCCGGGCCTCGGCCCGAGGGCGAAAAACGCGCGAAGTATAGGGCAAATCGGGACCTGAACCGCAAGTTTTCTGCCGGCGGAAGGGACATGGGCCCGAGGGGCCATGGACGCGGCCGGGACCATCACATCTTGGGAAGCGTGACGCCCTGTTGCCCCTGGTACTTGCCGCCGCGGTCGCGGTAGGAAGTCTCGCAGACCTCGTCGGACTCGAAGAAGATCACCTGCGCGCAGCCCTCGCCGGCGTAGATCTTGGCCGGAAGCGGCGTCGTGTTGGAGAATTCCAGCGTCACGAACCCCTCCCACTCGGGCTCGAAGGGCGTCACGTTGACGATGATGCCGCAGCGGGCGTAGGTGGACTTCCCGAGGCACACGGTCAGGACGTTGCGCGGGATGCGGAAGTACTCGACGGTGCGCGCCAGCGCGAACGAGTTGGGCGGAATGATGCAGACGTCGCTCTCGAAGTTCACGAAGGACTTCTCGTCGAAGTTCTTGGGGTCGACGATGGTCGCGTTGATGTTGGTGAAGATCTTGAATTCCCGCGAGCAGCGGATGTCGTAGCCGTAGCTCGACGTGCCGTAGGACACGATCCGCTTCCCGTCCACCTCGCGTACCTGGCCGGGCTCGAAGGGATCGATCATGCCGTGGCTCGCCGCCATGCGGCGGATCCACTTGTCGCTCTTGATGCTCATCGGGAAGCGCCGCCTGCCGGATCAGGTGTTCTGGATGACGATCTTGGGGAAGATCGCGGTGCGGTCCTCCGCCTGCCTCGCGATGCGCGCGGCCACCTTGCGGGCGATGTCTCGGTAGATCGAGGCGATCGGGCCGTCCGGGTCGGCAACCACGGTGGGCTTGCCGCTGTCGGTCTGCTCGCGGATGGTGATGTCGAGCGGTAGACCCCCGAGGAACTCCACCTCGAAGTCGTTGCACATGCGCTCGCCGCCGCCGTGCCCGAAGATGTGCTCGGCATGGCCGCACTTCGAGCAGACGTGGATCGCCATGTTCTCGACGATACCGAGGATGGGCACCCCCACCTTCTCGAACATCTTCAGGCCCTTCCTCGCGTCGATGAGGGCGATGTCCTGCGGCGTGGTGACGATCACGGCACCCGTCACCGGCACCTTCTGCGCGAGCGTGAGCTGGATGTCACCGGTGCCCGGCGGCAGGTCCACCACCAGGTAGTCGAGGTCGCGCCAGCGCGTCTCGGTGAGCAGTTGCTCCAGGGCCTGCGTGACCATCGGGCCGCGCCACACCATGGGGGTATCGGCCTCGATGAGGAAGCCCACGCTCATCGCCTGGATGCCATGCCCTTCCATCGGCTCCATGGATTTTCCGTCCGCCGAGGTGGGCCGTCCGGTGATGCCGAGCATCGTGGGCTGCGACGGTCCGTAGATGTCGGCGTCGAGCATGCCGACGGTCGCGCCCTCGGCGGCCAGCGCCAGCGCCAGGTTCACGGCGGTCGTGCTCTTCCCCACGCCGCCCTTGCCCGAGGCCACCGCGATGATGTTCTTGATGCCGGGAACCAGCTTCACGCCCCGCTGCACGGCGTGCGACACGATCTTCGAGACGACATTCGCGCTCACGCTCGCCACGCCGGGAAGCTGCCTGAGCCGGTCCGTCACCTGCGAGCGCACCTTCTCGATCACGCCGCGGGCGGGGTAGCCCAGCACGATATCGAGCGAGACGCGGTCACCCTCCACCTTCACGTTCTTCGCGCTGCGGCCCTCCACGTAGTTGCGTCCCGTGACCGGGTCGATCAGTTCGGAAAGGGCTGCGAGGACATCCTTGTCGGCAAGTGGCATGGCGGGGTGGCGTTCGCGGGGCGAGAGCGCGGGCAGGAAGTAAGCATGCAATTTTAAAGCAATTTGCTACAATCGCGGTGACTGTATCGCATTGAAATTCATGCACTCGCCGCCGCTTCGCGCGACGACCCGAGCCGTCCGCCAACCAATTTAGGCTCGCCACTCCGGCTTCGATGCCCCGCAAGCTTTTCGTCACCACGGCGCTTCCCTACGCCAACGGCCCGTTCCACATCGGCCACATCATGGAGTACACCCAGGCCGACATCTGGGTGCGTTTCCAGAGGCTGCAGGGGCACAGGGTTCACTTCGTGTGCGCCGACGACACCCATGGTGCGCCGATCATGCTCAAGGCCGAGGCCGAAGGCATCACGCCCGAGGAACTCATCGCGCGCGTGGCCGAATCGCACCGGCGCGACCTGGCGCGTTTCGGGGTGAGCTTCGACCATTTCCACACGACGCATTCCGAGGAGAACCGCGTCCTGGCGGGGGAGATCTTCGCTTCCCTGCGCGAGGCGGGCTTCATCGCCACGAAGACGATCGAGCAGTTCTTCGACCCGGTGAAGGGGATGTTCCTGCCCGACCGCTACATCAAGGGCGAATGCCCCAAGTGCGGCGCGAAGGACCAGTACGGCGACTCCTGCGAGGCCTGCGGCGCCGTGTACGCCCCCACGGACCTGAAGAACCCGGTCTCGGCGCTGACCGGCGCCACGCCGGTGATGAAGAAGTCGGACCATTTCTTCTTCCGCCTCTCGGATCCGCGCTGCGTGGAGTTCCTGAAGGAATGGACCCAGGACGGCAAGCTGCAGACCGAAGTGGCCAACAAGGTCCGCGAGTGGCTCGACAGCGGTCTCAACGACTGGGACATCACGCGCGATGCCCCCTACTTCGGGATCGAGATCCCCGGCGCCAAGGGCAAGTACTTCTACGTGTGGCTGGACGCACCCATCGGCTACCTCGCCGCGCTCAAGAGCCACCTGGAGAAGAAGGGGCAGGATTTCGCGAAGTACGTGGCGGACCCGAAGGTGGAGCAGATCCACTTCATCGGCAAGGACATCATCTACTTCCACACCCTCTTCTGGCCGGCCATGCTCAAGTTCGCCGGACGCAAGGTCCCGGACCATGTCTTCGTGCACGGCTTCATCACGCTTTCGGGCGAGAAGATGTCCAAGTCGCGGGGCGTGTCGATCAGCCCGCAGAAATATGCCGAGCTGGGCCTGAACCCCGAGTGGCTGCGCTACTACCTGGGCGCAAAGCTCAACGCCCGCGTTGAGGACATGGACTTCAACCCGGAGGATTTCCTCGCCCGGGTGAATTCTGACCTCGTCGGCAAGTACGTGAACATCGCAAGCCGGGCAGCGGGGTTCATTTCGAAGCGATTCAACGGCAAGCTCTCCGAGGAGCCGCTCTCGGCCGGCCGCGAACTCAAGCACAAGCTGCGCGGCAACGTGGCCGCGCCCGTCCCCGACAACGAGGAACAGGTCCCTTCCATCCTCTTCGAGGTGCGCAGCTTCGCGGACCAGATCGCCGCCGATTACGACGCGCGCGAGTTCAGCAAGGCCATCCGCCAGGTGATGTTCCTGGCCGACCGGGTGAACCAGTACGTCGACGAGCAGAAACCCTGGGAGATCGCCAAGGAATCGGGGCAGGAGGCGGCGCTGCAGTGGTTCTGCACGCTCTACCTCGAACTCTTCCGCATCCTCACCATCTACCTCAAGCCCGTGCTGCCCAGGGTCGCCGAGGATGTCGAGGCCTTCCTCGCCCTGGCAAAGCCCCTGGCCTGGGAGGACGTACCGAACGCCCTCAAGCCGGGACACACCGTGCAGCCCTACAGGCACCTGCTGTCGCGCATCGATCCGAAGCAGATCGAGCAATTGCTGGAGCCCCCCGCCGAAGGGAAGCCGGAGGGGAGCGCCAAGCCCGCGGCGGCGGAAGCGCCGGAGTTCCGGCTGGAGCCCGTGGAGCCGCCGCGGCCCGCCCCCATCCTGCCGGTGGGCGAGACGATCTCGATCGACGATTTCGGGAAGATCGACCTGCGCGTGGCGCGCATCGTGGATGCGGAGCTGGTCGCGGACGCCGACAAGCTCCTCAAGCTCACTCTCGACATCGGGTTCGGCGCCGAGACGCGAACCGTCTTCGCCGGCATCCGCTCGGCCTACACGCCCAAGGATCTCATCGGCCGGCTCACCGTGATGGTCGCGAACCTGGCGCCCCGCAAGATGCGTTTCGGCGAATCCCAGGGCATGGTGCTCGCGGCGGGCGACGGCAGCTCCATCTACCTCCTCGCGCCGGACGCGGGCGCGACCCCCGGCATGCGCATCAAGTAGGAAGGGTCCGCCGGTTTTCCGGCGCGCATTGCACCCATGTCACTGCCGGACGGGGGTGCGCTTCTCCCCGGAAATCCCCCAGAATCCGGGCATGGCCCGCCGCTCCCCCCTCGCACCCCCGCCCTATGCCACCGACCGCGCGCAACTCGAGCGCGAAGTGCAGGTGGACGTTTTCCGGGCCAGCGGGCCGGGCGGGCAGCACGTGAATCGCACCGAATCGGCGCTGCGCCTGACGCACCCGCCTTCCGGGGTGGTGGTGATCGCCCAGGACTCGCCCTCCCAGCACCGCAATCGCGAGACCGCGTTCGACAGGCTCATCGAGAGGCTGGTCCGCCTCAATCACGTGCCCAGGAAGCGCGTGGCAACGAGGCCCACCCGGGCCTCGAAGGAACGGCGCATCGGGGAAAAGAAGCTGCGGGGCGTGACCAAGCGCGGGCGCGGGAAGGTGGGCGACGAGTGAGGTGGCCTGCCTGCGCTTGCGGGTCCACGCACTCCTGCAGGCAGTGGGCTTGGGTTACGCCATGCACGGGCAGGCGCAGCGGCTGGCCCTGGCCGTGTTTCCACGCCGGATTGTGCGCAAGACCAGCGCAACGCCGCGATGCCGGATAATGCCGGTTCACCAGAGCGCAAAGCAGGAATTCCCCCAATGCAGAAAGCAGTCGTCGCCGAACCCACGGACGTCATCGCCCCGACGCGGATGACGGGGCAGGAGGCGGTGTTTCCGATCCTGATTTCGCTCGGCGTATGCCATTTGCTCAACGACCTCATGTCGTCGCTGATCCCGGCTCTGTATCCGATGCTGAAACAGCAGTTCCATCTGGACTTCACGCAGATTGGCATGATCACCCTGGCGTTCCAGCTCACCGCGTCACTGCTGCAGCCGACGATCGGGATTTATACGGACCGGCGGCCGCAGCCGTATTCACTGGTTATCGGAATGGGTGCGACGTTGATCGGGCTCGTCCTGCTTTCGATGGCGAATGCCTACGCGTCGGTGCTGCTCGCCGCCGCCCTTGTCGGCATGGGTTCGGCGGTGTTTCACCCCGAGGCCTCGCGTGTCGCGCGGATGGCCTCCGGCGGGCGCTACGGCGTCGCCCAGTCGCTGTTCCAGGTCGGCGGCAATCTCGGCAGCGCCATCGGCCCGCTGCTGGCTGCCTTCATCGTCCTGCCGCGGGGCCAGGGTGCGATTGCCTGGTTCTCGCTTGCCGCGCTGCTTGCCATGATGCTGCTGACGCGCGTAGGCATGTGGTACGCGGCCCACCAGCGCCATACCCGCAAGGTCACGCGCGCAGCCGCCGGTGTGGCGGAGATCCCGCGGGCTCGCGTGATCTTTTTCGTCTTCCTGCTGATGATCCTGGTGTTCTCGAAGAGCGTTTACACCTCCAGCCTGACGTCGTTCTTCACCTTCTACCTGATCGAGCGGTTCCACCTGTCCGTGCAGGACGCGCAGGTGCAGCTTTTCATCTTCATGGCCGCAATCGCGGTGGGAACCCTGGTCGGCGGTCCCGTCTCGGACCGGATCGGCCGGCGGCCGATGATCTGGATCTCGGTCCTCGGTGCGCTGCCGTTCACGCTGTTGCTGCCCTACGCCAACCTGTTCTGGACCGACGTGCTGACAATCGTCATCGGCCTGCTGATGGCTTCCACTCTCCCGGCCATCCTGGTCTACGCGCACGAGCTGATGCCCGGGCGCATCGGCCTGGTATCGGGCATGTTCTTCGGCTTCTCCTTCGGCCTGGGTGGCCTGGGTGCAGCGGTGTTGGGTCGCATCGCCGATGCCAGCGGCATTGCGTTCGTCTACCAGCTCTGCTCCTATCTGCCGGCGATCGGCCTGATCGTCTGGTTTTTGCCGGATCTGGAACGCGATCGCCTGAGCGGCGATTCGTCAGTCCCGCGATAGACCAGCCTCTCGGCGGAATCCGGCTCGTTCCTCGACCCCGCTAGTACATGACCTCGACGTTGCGCTCCGTGAGCCACTCGGAGAGCGAGGCGAGGAGCGGCGCGGACACCTTCACCCGGAATTCGTCCGGCAGCCGGATATCGCACTCGCCCTGGGCGTTGCGGTAGCGGATGGCCACCGCGCACTTGCCGCCCGCGTAGGGCGCAAGGAGCGCGCGCAGCTTGGCGGAGTCCGCCTGCCCGTTGATGGAAAGCCGCAGGGCCCGGGCATAGACGCTGCGGATCTCGGCCAGGTCCATGAGCTTGTCGGCCGTGAAGCGCAAGCCGCCGGAAAACTCGTCCTGCGATACGCGTCCCTGCACGACCACGACCTGGTCTTCCTGGATCACGGCGCGCTTCTCGTGGAACAACTCGCCGAACACCACGACCTCGATGCGGGCGCTGCCATCGTCGAGCGTGAGCACCGCCATGCGGCCCCGCCGCGAATTGCGCATGGCCACCCCGTAGATGACGCCCGCCGCCATCTGCGGCTCGTGGGCAGGCTGCAGGTTCGCCAGCGGCGTCCTGGCCACACGGCGGATTTCGTCCCTCCAGACGCTGAACGGGTGGCCGCTCAGGTAGAACCCCAGGCTCTGCTTCTCCGCCACGAGCCTCTCGCGCTCCGGCCAGTCCGGCACCCGCATGAGTTCGAAGGCCTCGGCCGTCGCCTCCTCCGCGCCGCCGAAGAGGCTGGTCTGCTGCGCGAACCGCTCCGCCTTCTCCGCAAGCTCCAGCGCCGCGCCGAGCGAGGCGAGGAGGCCTGCGCGGTTGGCCTCGATGGAATCGAACGCGCCGGCCTTCACCAGCGCCTCCATCGCGCGGCGGTTCACGACGCGGCGATCCACGCGCCGGCAGAAATCGCCCAGGTCGCGGAACGGGCCGCCCGCCTGGCGCGCCTTGACGAGGTTGTCGATGGCCTGCTCGCCCGTTCCCTTCACGGCCCCGAGCCCGTAACGGACGCGCTTGCCGTCCAGCGGTGCGAACCGGTAACCGCCCTCGTTCACGTCCGGCGGCAAGACCTCGAGGCCGTTGGCGCGCGAGTCGTCGAAGATGACCTGCACCTTGTCGGTGTCGTTCATCACCGCCGAGAGGTTCGCGGCGCAAAATGCCGCCGGGTAGTGCGTCTTGAGGTAGGCCGTCTGGTACGCGATCAGCGCATAGGCCGCCGAGTGCGACTTGTTGAAGCCGTACCCGGCGAACTTCTCCATCTGGTCGAAGAGGACCGTGGCCTTCCTTTCCTCGAGCCCGCGCTCCGTGGCCCCCTTGAGGAAGACCTTGCGCTGCTGGGCCATTTCCTCGGGCTTCTTCTTGCCCATGGCGCGCCGCAGCAGGTCCGCCCCACCGAGCGTATAGCCGCCGATGACCTGCGCGATGGTCATCACGTGCTCCTGGTAGGTCATGACCCCGTAGGTGGGCTCCAGGATCTCCTTCAGCCGGGGATCGAGGTACTCCCAGCGCTGCCGGCCATGCTTCCTCTCGATGAACTCGGGGATGAGGTCCATCGGTCCGGGACGGTAGAGCGCATTCAACGCGATGAGGTCCTCCAGGCGGTCGGGCCTCGCCTTCATGATGAGGTCGCGCATGCCGCGGGATTCGAACTGGAAGATGGCGACCGTGTTGCCCGAGGAGAACACCTTGTAGGCGGCGGGGTCGTCGAGCGGGATCGACTGGATGTCGAAGTCCGGATGCCCCATCCGGCGGATGTGGCGCTCGCTATCGGCGATGATCGTGAGTGTGGTGAGGCCCAGGAAGTCGAACTTCACGAGCCCGGCCTTCTCCACGTCGTCCTTGTCGAACTGGCTCACCGTGGCCGCCGATCCGTCGGCGCAATAAAGGGCGGTGAAGTCCGTGAGCTTGCCGGGGGCGATGAGCACGCCCCCAGCGTGCATGCCCACGTTGCGCGTGAGCCCCTCCAGCGCCCGGGCCAGGCGCATGAGGCCGCGGACCTCCTCCTGCTCCTCGATCAGCTGCCTGAGCTGCGGCTCCACCTCGATCGCCTTGTCGAGGGTCATGCCCAGTTCGAAAGGGATCAGCTTGGCGATGCGGTCCACCTCGCCATAGCCCATGCCGAGCACGCGCCCGACGTCGCGAACGACCGCCTTGGCCGCCATGGTGCCGAAAGTGGCGATCTGCGACACGCTGTGCGCGCCGTACTTGGCGCGGACGTACTCGATCACCCGGTCGCGCCCCTCCTGGCAGAAGTCGATGTCGAAGTCGGGCATCGATACGCGCTCGGGATTGAGGAAGCGCTCGAAGAGGAGCTCGTAGCGAAGCGGATCGAGGCCCGTGATGCCGAGCGACCAGGCGACCACCGACCCGGCTCCCGAACCGCGGCCGGGACCCACGGGAACGCCGTTCTTCTTCGCCCAGTTGATGAAGTCCGCGACAATGAGGAAGTAGCCGGGAAAGCCCATCTGCACGATCGTGGCCACTTCGTAATCCAGCCGCTCGACATAGGCCGGCCGAGCGCAATCACGCTGCGCGGCATCCGGGCAGGCTTGCGCGAGATGGCTTTCGAGGCCCTGCATCGCCAGCGCGCGCAGGTAGTCGCCCTCCGACTGACCCGCAGGTATCGGAAACTCCGGCAGCCGGGTCTTGCCGAGCACGAACTCGAACGCGCAGCGGCGCGCGATCTCCACCGAGTTCTCGAGCGCCTCGGGCAGGTCGGCGAAGAGTTCGGCCATTTCCGCCTGCGTCTTGAAGTACTGCGACGGCCGGAACTCGCGCGGACGGCGCGCGTCGCCCAGCACCCAGCCCTGCGCGATGCACACCCGGGCCTCGTGGGCGGCGAACTCCTCCTCGCGCACGAACTGCACCGGGTGCGTCGCCACGACCGGCAGGTCGAGCCGTCCGGCCAGCGCCGCGGCCGCGTGTACGTAAGGAGCATTGCGCCCCGGCTCCGCGCGCTGCAGTTCCAGATAGAAAGCGCCAGGGAAATCCTGCACCCACTCCCGCGCGAGCGATTCCGCCTGCTCCGTGGCGCCCGCGAGAAGCGCCGCGCCGACGTCTCCCGCCTCCGCCCCCGACAGGACGATGAGCCCGTGGACGCCCTTCAGCCATTCGCGCCGCACTTCGGCCCGGCCGCGCCACTGGTTCTCGGCGTATGCGCGCGTGAGAATTTCGCACAGCGCGAGGTAGCCGGCATGGTCGCGGCAAAGCACGACGATGCGCGAAGGCTGGTCGCGGTTCCTCTCGTTGGTGATCGCCAGATCACAGCCGATCACCGGCTGCACGCCGCTCGCACGGGCGGCGAGGTAGAACTTGACCGCCCCGAACAGGCTCGCGGCATCCGTGATCGCAAGCGCCGGCATGCCATCGGCCGCGGCAGCGGTGACGGCGTCGTCCACGCGCACGATCCCGTCCACGATCGAATACTCCGTGTGCAGGCGAAGGTGGACGAAACGGGGAGCGGGCATCGAGGCGGAACGCGTGGGGATTGCCGGCAAATTCTACACCCGGCGCAGCGCCCGCTCCCGCTAGCGACGCTCGGCGAAGAATCGCCTGAGGATCGCTCCGCACTCGTCGGCGAGGACGCCGCCCGTGAATGCCGTCTGGTGGTTCAGTTTCGCGTCGGACGCAAGAGCCACCGCCCCACCGCAGGCACCCGTCTTGGGATCCTGCGCGCCGAAGACGACGCGCGCCAGGCGGGCGTGCAACATCGCGCCCACGCACATCGCGCAGGGCTCAAGCGTCACGTAAAGACTGCAACCCGTGAGCCGGTAATTGCCCAGCCGGGCAGCGGCCGCGCGCAGCGCCACGATCTCGGCGTGGGCGCTCGGGTCGTTCGTGCCGATGGGGCGGTTGGACCCGCGGCCAATGATTTCCCCGTCCTTCACCACCACGGCCCCGACGGGCACTTCGCCAAGCGCGCCCGCGCCAGCGGCGAGGACGAGCGCCTCGCGCATGAAGACTGCGTCACCCGCGGTCGCGTCCTCCCCGCTCACCGGCCCTCCTGCAAAAGGCATTCCTCGAGGATCGCGAGCGCCCGGTCCATGTCCGCCTGCGTGGTCACGAGCGGCGGCGTCAGCGTGAGGACGTTGCCCATCGAGGTCTTGAAGGAAAGCCCGCGGTCGAGGGCGCGATAGAGTATTCGCTCGGCGGCGGCGTTGGCGGGTTCGCGGCTGTCGCGGTCTTCGACGAGCTCGACGCCCAGCAGCAGACCGCGGCCGCGCACGTCCCCGACCAGGGAAAAGCGATCTCGCCACTGCGCCATGCGCTCCAGCGCGCGCGCGCCGACCCGCGCGGCGTTCTCCACCAGGCCTTCCTCGTCGATCACCGCCAGGGTCTCGAGCGCCGCGGCCGCGGTCACCGGATTCTTCTCGTGCGTGTAGTGCCCGAAGGCATGGTCCTCGCCGACGTCGAGCCCCTCGCGGCAGGCCGCGGCTGCGATCGGCAGCACGCCCCCGCCAAGCGCCTTGCCCAGGACGACGATGTCGGGCCTCACGCCGTCGTGGTCACAGGCCAGGAAGCGCCCTGTCTTGCCCAGCCCCGTGGGGATCTCGTCGAAGATGAGTAGCGTCCCGTGCGCGTCGCAGGCCTCGCGGACCGCCTGCCAGAATCCCGGCGGGGGCACGTAGGGAACGGCCCGGGCCGGCTCGGCGATGACGGCCGCCACGTCGCGTTCGCGCTCGAGCACATAGCGGACCATTTTCGCGCACGCGAGGCCACAGGTTGCAAGGGGCGGCTTGCCGTCGGGTCCCGTCCGGTAGCCATAGGCGCATCGATAGCACGCGTAGGGGGCCACGTGCTCCGCCCCGGGAAGCAGCGGCCCGATGGGCCCGGAGCGGAAGAGCGACTCACCGCCCACGCTCGACGCGCCGAAGCCGGCGCCATGAAACGAATCCCAGAACGAGATCGTCTTGAAGCGCCCGGTCGCCGCGCGCGCCACTTTCAGCGCAACCTCGATGGCATCCGACCCGCCCGTCGTGAACAGCACCCGCGCACCGGGGAACGGCATGCGCGCCACGAGTGCCTCGGCGAGCCGGACGGAGGGTTCGCACGTGAAGCGGCGCGGGGCGAAGGAGAGTTCGTCCAGCTGGCGCTTGATCGCGGCGATCACGCGCGGATGGGCATACCCCACGTGGTGGACATTGTTGCCGTGGAAGTCCATGTAGCGCCGGCCGGCCGTGTCCTCGATCCAGATGCCCTCGGCCCTGGCGATCGCATTGAGGCAGGGGGTCGATACGGATTGCCTGAGGAAAACGGCCGAGTCCCGATCGAGCAGCGCGCGCGCGGCCGGGTCGATCGATCTTGCCTGCCATTCGGCGCGCAGCGGCGTGCGATTGACGTCACTCTCGGCAAGCGCCGGGATAACGGGGGATCGCGGTGCGGACAAGGCGGAAATCTCCAGCAGGGTGACGGTGGCGTCGAGCGCCATCCTACACCGCCCTCCTCTCTCCCCCGACCTCGGCGGAAAGCGGCCGGAGCTGCGCGGAAAACCTCTAGGGAGTGCCCGCCTTCACCGCCTTCCAGTCGCGGAAGACATCGAGGTCGAACCCGTCCGGATAGAAGAGGTAGCCGGGTTTGTGCCCCGGGGTATCGGTGACGCCGTACTGCCAGATGATCTTCTTGGTGATCCGGTCGATCACGATCACGCGATGGCGCAAGTCGTCGGAGACGAGAATGTCGCCGGTTCCCGGAAGTTCCCTGGCGAGCGACGGGTGATCGAGCATCCCGTCTCCCGACTTCGGGTCGTACTGCCACAGGACCTTGCGCGTCGCGGGATCGAAGATCACCACGCGGCCCGGCTTCCAGAAATCCGCGACGATGACGTTCTTGCCATCGGCCGTCGGGAACGCATCGGAGGGATAGCGGATGTTGGGGGCCTTCACGCTCCAGACGACCTTGCCTTCGCGGGTGATCCGCGTGATCCACGCGTCCCGGATCTCGGAAACGAGGATGTCGCCGTTTTCCAGCGGCGTGGCGCCGTTCGGGTAGGCGAGGCGCGCCGGCGGGTCATGGCGGCAGTCGCCCGTCTTGCCCCACTGCGTCGAGATGGCATTCAGCGTCGGGTCGATGATGAGCACGCGGCAGTTGCGGATGTCGGCCGTGAGGAACTTTCCGTCGGCGAGCAGGTGCGCGTCGTCGGGGTAGTGAAGGAAGCCCGGCTTCGAGCCCTTCTGCTCCGGCACGCCGTAAGTCCAGGTGATCTCACGCTTCTCGTAATCGACGATGTGTACGTCGTAGTTGTCCTCCTCGCTCACTGCGAGCAGCTTGCCGTCCCCGGAGAAATTCACGTCCTCGTTGCCGCTGTAGATCGTGAGGTTGGGGGAAGTGAATTCCCAGACGATGCGCTTGTCGGGCGTCACTTCGAGCAGGCGGTTGTTGCGGCGGTCCGCGATGAGGATGGGAAATGGCAGCGGCTTGCCCCAGGAAGCAACCGGCGCCTTGCGGTTGCCGGTGACCGGCGGGATGGCGGGAAGCGTCACGCCGCTGGAGACGGCGCCCGCGCCCTTCGGATCATCGATGCCCCCCTTGACCACCTCCTTCTTCGAGGGTGGCGCGCCCTTGACCAGTTCCGCGGGTGGCGAGGCAAGCGCAAGTCCTGCAGCGGCGGCGAAAATCGCGGTCAAGCCCACCCGCGCACAGGAAAGAACGAAGTTTGGCGTATTCATGCCGCCAGCCTAGTGCGGGGACTTCGCCCCGGTTTGATCCCGGGCAAGCTTCGATCGACTAGCTGCGCCGATCCGGGGGGGGTGCCCGCCGCGAAAGCGGAGGACGCACGAAGCGACATGCTAGACTTCGCCGCACGCAACCGCCTTCGTTCCGACGGAACCTCCCCCCGTCTCGAAATATCCGGGAACGCGATTTGCCCACCGGCAATCAGGTCGACCTTACCCTTACTGGAGAGTGAAATGATGTCGCCCCATAGCGCGATCCGCGCCAATACGTCATTGAAATCCATGCTCGCGATCTTCGTGGCGGGCGCGATGCTCGCGGGCTGCGGATCGACGGGTTCGGTGCTGGGCGACGGCGCCCAGGTGACCGCCACCGATACCACCCGCCTGACCCGAAGCGGCTTCCTGTCCGACTACGCACGGCTCAAGCCCACGATTGCCGGCGAAGGCATCGAGTGCTGGCGCTCGCCTGGCCTCGATCCGAAGAAGTACGACAAGGTCATGATCTCGAGGATGGTCGTGACCCTCAAGCCCGGCGACAACAACCAGATCGATCCCACCGACCTCAAGACGCTCGTGGACTATTTCCATGGCTCGATGACGAAGGCGCTCAAGCGGCAAATGCAGGTCGTCGACAAGCCGGGCACCGGCGTGGCCGTCATGCGGATTGCACTTACCGACCTGGTGCCGACCGAGGTTTCGCGCAGCGCGATGGGCACGCTCGTGCCCTACGGATTCGTGGCGGAAGCGGGATCAGGCGCGGCGGAGGGCAAGCCGGCGGGTTCGACCCCGTACCTGGGCGAGACCGGCATGGAGATGCAGATCCGCGACGGCGCCTCGGGGGACATCCTTGCCGAGTGCCGCGATACGCAGATCGGGAGAAAGTACGCTGCCGACGTCGACTCCTCCGCGGCGGGCGCGGCCCAAACGTGGGCGAGCGGCTACCTGAACTCGTTCGAGAGCTGGGCCTACGCGCGCAACGCGTTCGACAAGTGGTCGGAACTCACTGCCAGGCGCTTTGCCGAGCTGCGCGGGGTGCCGGCCAGGTAGGCCTGCTCAGCGGGCGCGCCACTGCTTCGGACTCATCCTTGCCCAGCTCCGGAACGCCCGCGAGAAGACCGCCGGATCCGCATAGCGTATTGCAGCAGCGACTTCCGACAACGAAAGTTGCGTGTTTTGCAGCAGCTGCTTCGCAAGTTCGAAGCGCGGTTGACTGACGAGTTGGCGCAGGCTGGTCCGCTCGGCGGCACCTATTCGGGCGTGCTGACCGGCGTGCCGGGCAGCACGGCACCGAATATCCTGAACAAGTCCTACACGATCACGGCCGAGGTGGAAATTCCCGCCGGTGGCGCGGAGGGCATGATCGTCACCGAAGACGGGCGCTTCGGCGGCTACGGCCTGTTCCTGAGCCGCGGCGAGTTCGGCGTGGGCCGGGGCAAGGTGGTGTTCCTGTACAACCTGCTCGACCTCAAGCGCACGGCCTGGGAGGGGCCCGAGCTCGGCGCCGGCAAGCACACCATCGTCTTCGACTACAAGGTCGATGAACCGGGACTGGGCAAGAGCGGCAAGGGCGTGCTCTCCGTGGATGGCAAGGAAGTGGCCAGGAACTCGATGGAACACGGCACCCCGATCACGTTCCCGGAAGACGAGACCTTCGACATCGGCCAGGACACCCGCACCGGGGTGGCGTTGCTCGAGTATCGCTACGATGCGCCGTTCAAGTTCACGGGCAAGATCAACAAGCTGACCTTCAGGCTCGAGCCGGAGAAGAACGCGAAAGCGGTGCACTGATGGCTGCCGACCGTTGCCGGCCGTGTCCGGGCCCGAAGGACCAAGCGCAATCGGGGCGATGAACAAGGCTCTGCTTTTCGCCGCTGTCGGCGAAGCCGCGACCGGATTTGCGTTGCTGGTCGTGCCAACGGTCGTCGGGCGGTTGCTGCTGGGCGAGGAACTGACTGGCGCCGCATTGCCGGTGGCACGCGTGGCGGGCATCGCGCTGATCGCGCTGGCGCTTGCCTGCTGGCCGGGCCCGGCGCTGCTGGGCATGCTCACCTACAGCCTGGCCGTCACGCTGTACCTTTCCTGCCTCGGTTTCGAAGGGGGATCGACCGGCGTTCTCTTGTGGCCAGCGGTTGCCCTGCACGCGGTCCTGACGGCAGTCCTGACCTGGGCCTTCGCGGGCAGACGTCGACCGCAAGGCGAAGCGTAAAGAGACGGGGCGCGGCCTAGCCCGGTGCCCGCGGGGAACGCGCCGGCGCACTGTCGTCCTCGGCCGGTGCCCACGGGATCCCGCTGATTCTGCCCACGAGGCGGGCCGACAGGTGGCCCAGGAACGGCCGCAGCACCTTCCACGGGAACGCCGGCACGATGCCGGAAGCCACGCGCCTTTCGATCAGCGGCACCATTTCGCGCGCTGCCTGGTCGACAGTGATCGCGAACGGAATCTTGCCGATGTCGAGGCTCTCGACAATGTCGGTCTTGACGAAGCCGGGCATGATCCTGGTGACGGTGATCGCATTGCGCGCCAGCTCGTCGCGCGCGACATCGAGATACATCGAGAAGCCGGCCTTGCTCGCACAGTAGGCAGCCTGTTGCGGCAGCTTCTGCAGCGAGGCGAGCGACGAGATGCCGACGATCTGGCCGCTGCCTCGCTCGAGAAAATGCTCGACGGCGGCATTGGTCGTCGCGATTGCGCCGGCGAGGTTGGTGCTGATCAACGCAAGTTCCCTGGCCATCTCGCCACGCCCGATCCGGGTCAGGTCGTTCGCGCCCGCATTGACAACCACGATGTCCGCGCCGCCCAGTGCCTTGAAGAGGCCACCGAGGGCCGGACCGACGGCGGCAACGTCGGTGACGTCCACCACGAGCAGTTCGACACGCAACCTGACGTTGCGCCTGCCGATCTCGGCGCGCACCTCCTCCAGCGCGTCGCGCCGACGGCCGGTAAGACCCAGGTGGTACCCGCGCTCGGCGAAGGCGAAGGCCAGTGCGCGGCCGATGCCGGCCGACGCGCCGGTGATGACAATCGTCTTGCCCATGGGTTGCTTCCCTTCCGAGGATCGCTGGACGACGAAGAAGGCTACCCCGGACAGTATGCCGCGCCACCCCCCGGAAAGTGGGGCGCGGCTTGCACGCTTGCGAACCATCGGCTCCGGTACCGTGAAGCAATCGCGTGCCGGCCGAGGGGCGGCATCGGACTGCCGCGAACCCTGTTCTTTACGCGATCTTGATGCCCCATCGCGCAATCTCTATGCGGCCTTGATGCGCCGCTCCCTAGACTTTCGACTTCTATTGCTGCCATTGGGAGGCATGTATGGATGTCCTGTTTATCGGCGCGAGCGTGCTGATGTTCCTTGCGATCGTGGGCATGGTCATCGGCTGCGACAAGCTGGGGGTGCGCAAGTGACCTGGCTCTATTGGCTCGCCGGCTCGGCTTCGCTGGGCCTGGTCGTCTACCTGGCCTACGCCTTGTTGCGTGCCGAGGACTTCTGATGAACACGCAAGCCTGGGTCCAGCTGGTCGCCTATTTGGCCGTCCTGCTTGCTCTGTCGTGGCCGCTGGGCAAGTGGCTGGTTGCGGTCGCCGACGGTCGCTTTCCGCGCTGGATGGCGCCGCTCCAGGCCATCGAGCGCGGCCTGTACCGGCTGGCCGGCGTGGCGTCTGAAGCCGGCATGGGCTGGCGCCAGTACGCCGTCGCCCTGGTCGCCTTCAACTTCCTGGGCGTGATGGCCGCCTACGCATTGCAACGCCTGCAGGGTGTGCTGCCGCTCAATCCGCAGGGCATGGCCGCAGTCGCGGCCGACTCGTCATTCAACACCGCAGTCAGCTTCGTCACGAACACCAACTGGCAGGGCTACGGCGGCGAAACCACGATGAGCTACCTCACGCAGACGCTGGCGCTGGCCGTGCAGAATTTCTTCTCCGCCGCGACCGGCATCGTCGTGGTCATCGCCCTGGTCCGCGGCTTCGTCGCCAGGTCCTCGCCGTCGATCGGCAACTTCTGGGTCGACATCACCCGCGTGACGGCTTACGTGCTGTTGCCGCTGTCGCTGGTGTTCTCGGTCTTCCTGGTCAGCCAGGGGGTGATCCAGAACGTCTCGCCCTACAAGGACGTCACGACGCTCGAGGTCAACGCCTATCAGCAACCCGGGAGCGGTCCTGACGGCCAGTCGCTGAAGGACGCCAAGGGCAACCCGGTGATGGAGGACGTCAAGACCGACAGGCAGACGCTCGCGATGGGCCCGGTCGCCTCGCAGGAAGCGATCAAGTTGCTCGGCACCAATGGCGGCGGGTTCTTCAACGCGAACTCGGCGCACCCGTACGAGAACCCGACGGCACTGTCGAACTTCTTCGAGATGCTGTCGATCTTCCTGATCCCCGCCGCGCTCGTGTTCATGTTCGGGCGCATGGTTGGCGACCCGCGCCAGGGCTGGGCCGTGCTGGCTGCGATGACGGCGCTCTTCGTCGTCTCGGTCATTGTCGTGACGGCGCAGGAGCAGCAGGGCAGTCCGCAGCTCGAGGCACTCGGTGCCGACCAGTCCGTCAGCGCCGCCCAGCCAGGAGGCAACATGGAGGGCAAGGAGGCGCGCTTCGGCATTGCTGCAAGCGGCCTGTTCGCCGCAATCACCACGGCCGCGTCGTGCGGCGCCGTCAACGGCATGCACGACTCGTTCACGCCGCTCGGTGGCGCGGTGCCGCTGGTGTTGATGCAGCTTGGTGAAGTCGTCTTCGGCGGCGTGGGCACCGGGCTGTATGGCATGCTGATCTTCGCCATCCTGGCGGTGTTCATCGCCGGGCTGATGATCGGCCGCACGCCCGAGTACCTCGGCAAGAAGATCGAGACCTACGAGATGAAGATGACGTCGATCGCGATCCTCGTCACGCCGATCCTCGTGCTGACGGGTGCTGCCGTGGCCGTTCTGGCCGATGCCGGCAAGGCCGGCATAGCCAACCCGGGCGCGCACGGCTTCTCCGAGATCCTCTACGCCTTCACCTCGGCGGGAAACAACAACGGCAGCGCCTTCGCCGGACTGTCGGCCAACACCCCTTTCTACAATACGATGCTGGCCATTGCGATGTGGTTCGGCCGCTTCGGTGTGATCGTGCCGGTGCTCGCCATTGCGGGTTCGCTGGCTGCCAAGAAGCGGATGGCGGTCACCTCAGGGACGTTGCCCACGCATGGGCCGCTGTTCGTGACCCTGCTCATCGGCACCGTGCTGCTCGTCGGCCTGCTCAATTACGTGCCGGCGCTGGCGCTGGGGCCGGTGGTCGAGCACCTCATGTTGTGGTACCCGAAGTGAGCCAGGACAGGACACGATCATGACAACCGCAAGAGCTTTGCCCCTGTTCGACCCCGCGCTCGTCAAGCCGGCCATCGCCTCGGCCTTCGGCAAGCTGGACCCGCGCGTGCAATGGCGCAACCCGGTGATGTTCGTCGTCTACATTGGCAGCTTCCTCACCACGATCCTCTGGGTGCAGGCTCTCGGTGGCCAGGGCGAGGCGCCGCAGGGCTTCATTCTGGCAATAGCGCTGTGGCTCTGGTTCACCGTGCTCTTCGCCAACTTCGCCGAAGCGCTTGCCGAGGGTCGCAGCAAGGCGCAGGCCTCATCCTTGCGCAGCATGAAGCGAAAGGTCATCGCCAAGAAGCTGGAGAAGCCGGTGCACGGTTCGTCATGGCATCCGCAGGAAGCCGATGAGCTGCGCAAGGGTGCCGTCGTGCTGGTCGAGGCCGGGGACGTGATCCCACTGGACGGCGATGTGATCGAAGGCGTGGCCTCGGTGGATGAGAGCGCCATCACCGGTGAATCGGCGCCCGTGATCCGCGAATCCGGCGGTGACTTCGCGTCGGTCACCGGCGGCACACGTGTGCTCTCGGACTGGCTGGTGGTCCGTGTCGGCGTGAACCCGGGCGAATCCTTCCTCGACCGCATGATCGCAATGGTCGAGGGCGCCAGGCGCCAGAAGACGCCCAACGAGATTGCGCTCACCATCCTGCTGGTGGCGCTGACGATCGTATTCCTGGTCGTGACGATGACTCTGCTGCCGTATTCGATCTTCAGTGTCGAAGCCAACAGGGCGGGTGCGCCGGTGACGATCACTGCGCTGATCGCACTCCTGGTGTGCCTGATTCCCACCACCATCGGCGCGCTGCTGTCGGCCATCGGCGTGGCCGGCATGAGCCGGATGATGGGCGCCAACGTCATCGCGACCTCGGGCCGCGCGGTCGAGGCCGCGGGCGACGTGGACGTGCTGCTGCTCGACAAGACGGGCACCATCACGCTCGGCAACCGCCAGGCCTCTGCCTTCGTGCCCGCCAGGGGTGTGAGCGAGCAGACACTGGCCGACGCGGCGCAGTTCGCCTCGATGGCCGACGAGACGCCCGAAGGACGCAGCATCACCGTGCTGGCCAAGCAGAAGTTCAATCTGCGCGAACGCGACCTGTCGTCGCACAAGACGATCTTCGTGCCGTTCACGGCGCAGACGCGCATGAGCGGTGTCGACATCGAAGGCGACGGCGGCACCGTGCGCAAGCTTCGCAAGGGTGCCGGTGATGCCATCCGCAGGCACGTCGAAGTGCTGGGTGGCAGCTTTCCGGCCGACGTCCAGACTGCAGCCGACGACATCGCCCGCAGGGGCAGCACGCCGCTCGTCGTATCCGACGGGGTCCGGGTCCTCGGCGTCGTCGAGCTGAAGGACATCGTCAAGGGGGGCATCAAGGAGCGCTTCGCCGAATTGCGCCGCATGGGCATCAAGACCGTGATGATCACCGGCGACAACCGCCTCACCGCGGCGGCCATCGCTGCCGAGGCCGGCGTGGACGACTTCCTGGCCGAGGCCACGCCCGAGGCGAAGCTGAAGATGATCCGGGACTACCAGGCCGAGGGGCGCCTGGTGGCAATGACGGGCGACGGCACCAACGACGCCCCGGCGCTGGCCCAGGCCGACGTGGCGGTGGCGATGAACACGGGCACGCAGGCCGCCAAGGAGGCCGGCAACATGGTCGACCTGGACAGCAATCCGACCAAGCTTCTGGAGATCGTCGAGACCGGCAAGCAGCTGTTGATGACGCGCGGCTCCCTGACCACCTTCAGCATTGCCAACGACGTGTCCAAGTACTTCGCGATCATCCCCGCGATGTTCGTGACCACCTATCCGCAGCTCGGCGCGCTGAACGTGATGGGACTGGCCACCCCGTCGTCGGCCATCCTGTCCGCGGTGATCTTCAACGCCATCGTCATCGTCCTGCTGATTCCGCTGGCGCTCAAGGGCGTGAAGTACCGCGCCATCGGCGCCGCTGCGCTGCTGCGCCGCAACGTCTTCATCTACGGTGTGGGCGGGTTGATCGCACCTTTCATCGGCATCAAGCTCATCGACCTGTTGCTGGTGGCCCTGCACCTTGCCTGAAGGAACTGTCATGACCTGCGTCATTCGTCCGGCTTTGGTCCTGTTCGCGGTGCTCGCCGCGCTGACCGGTGTCGTCTATCCCCTCGTCGTCACCGGCATCGGCCAGGTGGCGTTTCCCGACCAGGCCGCAGGCAGCCTGATCGTGCGCGATGGCCAGGCCGTGGGATCGGCGCTGATCGGGCAGAGCTTCAGCGACCCGACGCACTTCTGGGGGAGACCCTCGGCCACGGGCCCGATGCCCTACAACGCCAGCAACTCCAGCGGCTCGAACCAGGGGCCGCTGAGCCCGGCGCTGGCCGATGCCGTCAAGATCCGCATCGAGTCACTGCGCGCTGCGGACCCCGGCAACACTGCACCGGTGCCGGTGGACCTGGTCACGGCCTCGGGCAGCGGTCTGGATCCGCACATCAGTGTTGCAGGCGCAAGATTCCAGGCCGCCCGGATCGCCTTGGCTCGCAGCCTGCCGCCCGCACAAGTGCAGCAACTCATCGGTACGCACACCGAAGGGCGCATGTTCGGGTTCCTTGGCGAACCCCGGGTGAACGTCCTGCAGCTCAATCTTGCGCTCGACGCCGCACGCGGGCCATGATGAACCATGCCGGCGCTGCCCGAAATCCAACGCCCCGACCCTGACGCATTGCTGGCCCGGATCCGGCAGGATGAGCAGCGCGCGAAGCGCGGCCGATTGCGCATCTACTTCGGCTCTTCGGCCGGCGTCGGCAAGACCTTCGCGATGTTGCTGGCGGCCCGCAAGTTGCGCGCCGATGGGGTGGACGTGGTGGTCGGGGTCGTCGAGACCCATGGTCGCGGCGAGACCGCGGCGCTGCTTGACGGGCTGCCGGTGATGCCACTGGCGCAGATCGAGTACCGGGGCAAGCAACTGGCCGAGTTCGACCTCGACGGCGCGCTGGTCAGCAGGCCGGGCCTGATCCTCGTCGACGAGCTGGCACATTCGAATGTCGCGGGTTCACGCCATCCCAAGCGCTGGCAGGATGTGGAGGAACTGCTTGCCGCCGGCATCGACGTCTACAGCACGCTCAACGTCCAGCATCTGGAGAGCCTGAACGACGTGGTGGGGGGCATCACCGGGGTCGTCGTTCGTGAGACGCTGCCTGACACATTCTTCGATCGTGCCGACGAGGTCGTGCTCGTCGACACGACGGCCGACGAGCTGATCGAACGGCTCGCCGCGGGCAAGGTGTACCTGCCTGCCCAGGCCGAGCGGGCGTCGAGGCACTTCTTCCGCAAAGGCAACCTGATGGCCTTGCGCGAGCTGGCGCTGCGCCGGGCTGCGGACCGTGTTGAAGACGATGTGCAGGCTTATCGCATCGACCGCAAGGTCGGGCAGGTCTGGAAGACCGAGGGCGCGCTGCTGTGTTGCGTCGGCCCGGACGAGTTCGCCGAGCATGTCGTGCGCAGCGCTGCATTGCTGGCGCAACAGTTGGCCGTCACCTGGCACGCGGTGTACGTCGAGACGCCGACGCTGCAACGCCTGGAGAAGGCGCGGCGCGAACGGATACTGCAAACGATCAGGCTGGCTGAGCGGCTCGGGGCCCGCACGGCCGTCCTCTCGGCGCAGAGCGTAGCGCAGGCGCTCGTCGCACATGCGCGCGCCCACAACCTGTCAAAGGTCGTGTTGGGCAGCCGCGGCTTGTCTGCCTGGTGGCCGCGCCGGACGCTGGGCCAGGCCCTTGCGGCAGTGGCGCCCGACATTGATCGCATCGAGGTCGGCCAGGCGCAGAAGTCACGCACCGCGGCCCGGCCCCGCGATGGCGTCGCCGGCAGCGATGGGGCCGGCGCGGCGCCGCTTCGGCCGTATCTCCTGGCGGCCGCGGCCTGCGCAACCACGACGGCCCTGACCCATCTGCTCGTGCCGTATTTCGATCTGCCCAACGTGGTGATGGTCTTTCTGCTCGCGGTGGTCGGCGTGGCGGTGTGGCTGGGCCGCGGACCGGCGGTGCTGGCGGCCATCGTCAGCGTAGCCGCATTCGACTACTTCTTCGTGCCGCCAAGACTGTCGTTTGCGGTGTCCGACGTGCAGTACCTGCTGACCTTCGCCATCATGCTGTCCGTCGGCCTCGTCACCGGACAGCTCACCGCGGGGCTGCGTTTCCAGGCGCGCGTGTCGACTCATCGTGAAGAGCGTTCGCGGGCCCTTTTCGAGGCCGCGCGGGATCTGTCGAACATGGTGACCGTCGAACAGGCGGTGGAAGTCGCGCAGACGGTGATCGCCCGGGAATTTCGTGCCCAGGTACGGGTCTACGCGCTGGATTCGGAGGACCGCCTGCAGCCGCGTGCCGACGCCGACACCGTCAAGGGCCTTGACCTTGGCACGGCGCAATGGACGCTGGATCACGACCAGCCTGCCGGGCTGGGAACAGACACGCTGTCGGGCAGTGCTTGGCTCTACCTTCCATTGAGAACGGCCGTGCGTTCGCGCGGAGTGCTGGCGATACAGCCCGATCAACCGCGCTTCCTGCTGGTTCCCGAGCAGCGGCGGCAATTGGAGACCTTTGCGGCATTGACCGCCATGGCCCTGGAGCGGATTCACTATGTGGACGTCGCGCGCACGGCCACCGTTCAGATCGAATCGGAGCGACTTCGCAATTCTCTGCTGTCCGCCCTGTCGCACGATCTGCGAACACCGCTCACGGCCCTGGTCGCCATGGCGGATACCCTGACGTCCAGCCAACCAGTGCTGAGCGAGAGCCAGAAGAGTCTGGCTGAGGGCATTCGGGAAAGGACCCTGCGCATGGCGGCCATGGTCACGAACCTGCTTGATATGGCGCGCATCCAGAGCGGCGAAGTCCGATTGAGCGTTGAATGGCAGTCGATCGAGGAGATCATCGGAGGCGCCCTGAATGCGGCTCACGATTGTCTCGGCGAGCGAACGGTGGAAGTACGCATCGACCCGAGCGTTCCACTGGTTGAATGCGATGCGGTGTTGATCGAGCGCGTATTGGTCAATTTGCTGGAGAATGTCGGCAAGTACACACCGGTCGGCTCACCTGTGGAAATCCTCGCCCGCCTGGTCGATCAGGAAGTGCACGTGAGTGTCCGTGACCACGGACCCGGTGTGCCGCGCGGTCGCGAAGCGCAGATCTTCGAGAAGTTCACGCGCGGCAACACGGAGTCAGCCACACCGGGGGTCGGCCTCGGACTCGCGATCTGCAGGGCGATCGTCGAGGCGCACCGCGGGCGCATTCGCGTTGAGCCCACCCACCTGCACGGTGCTACTTTCACATTCACTCTTCCGCTGGGGACGCCCCCCTTGATCGACTTGGACGAGGACGTCCGAGCTCCGGATGAAGGTGCCGACAGCGCGCGGGCGCGGGCATGAAGTCGCGTTCTCCGATCGCGCTGGTGCTCGAGGACGAACGCGAAATCCGCCACTTCGTGCGCACGTCCCTGGAAAAGGAAGGCTGGCAGGTATTCGAGGCAGACACCGTGAAGCAATGCCTGATCGAAACCGGGACGCGGCGGCCCGATCTCGTGATAGCGGACCTGGGTCTGCCCGATCGGGACGGCGTGGATTTCATCCGCGAGGTTCGCACCTGGTCGGCCGTTCCCATCATCGTGCTCTCGGCGCGAACCCACGAGAGCGAGAAGGTGGCCGCGCTGGATGCGGGCGCCGACGACTTCATCACGAAGCCGTTCGGGATCAACGAGCTCCTCGCCCGCACGCGAGCCAGCTTGCGACGCATGCGGGTCGGGCCTGTCGCGACGGATGTGGTGGTTCGCTTCGGCGGCGTCGAGGTCGATCTCGCTGCCCGCGTGGTCAGAAAGCGCGGGAGCGAAGTGCATCTGACGCCGATCGAATACCGTCTTCTCGGCGTGCTGATAGCCAATGCGGGCCGCGTGCTCACCCATCGCCATCTGCTGCGCGAGGTCTGGGGCCCTTCGCACGCCGAGAGCACGCACTACCTGCGCGTGTACATGGGCACGCTGCGTCAGAAGCTGGAAGACGACTCGGCCCAGCCGAAGCACATCATGACCGAGACGGGGGTCGGATATCGGCTCCTGGTCGACTGACACAGGCCGATGGATCCCGATGGACCTCCAGTGTTGTCAACCGGCTCGCAATCCGCACCCCCACCTGGTCATATTTCCACGCCGGTTTGCACTCGACGCGGGTCACCCTTCGAGATGTATCGACATCCATCTATCGGTTCTCGCCACGATTCCTGGCAGCGTCAGCAATCCCTTCTATTGGGCGAAATGGTGCGTAACAAGTGCCGGCATCCGGTGAGTTAATCTTTTGTTTCTTAACACATTTTTCGTCTTTTTTTACCGTCACAGCGCCATGGGTTAGGTGATCGGATGGCTGAGCAGGCCGTCGAGGGCAGTGTCCTCCCGGTCGAACCTCAGGTGGCTGCTTTCCGCGTCCCGGCTCAGCCAGCCCAGGATCCCTGCCACCACGGCCGTCGTGCCGACTCTCCCCCGGCACGGCCCGGCGAATCGTCGCGATTCCCCCGATTTGTGCTTCGCGGACCGCGACCGGCGCAGCCAGGTCCTCCAGCGCCCCTCACCGGCCCCTAGCCCTCCAACCTCACGGTGCAAAGCTGTCCCTGGCTTGGCCATGGCGCCGACAAGACACGCCCTCTGGATTGCGCCAGATCCAGTGCGGCGATGTGCGATTGCCGTGCGGCTCGTGATCTGATCAATCCGGCCGCTCGGGACCAACGCGCGTCAGATAGTCGAGAAATGGTAAGAACGGTCAGGAACAACGGAGGAGCATCGCGACGCTGCAGCACCACGGGACACCGTGCCGGTCGTGACACACGCAGTGCCCTGTGCTGCTGACGATCATGAGTGATTTATCGACAGGGACCGGTTGGCGCAGCCTGTTCGTGGTCGTCGGGAATCGTGAACCGCGCGGCCTGATCCGCGCCGGACGGACTACCAGCCCGGCACGCGAATCTTCCGGCAAGAACAGCAAACCGTGAGGCATGAAGAAATCCGCTGCCGGTATCGAATAACGTCAGGCGGTCAGCAGCAACAATTAGGTCTGGGGCGAAATTACCGTGACCCTACTTACTTGAACGGCGTTAAATCTTGAGGAATGAAGCAATGAAATCGACCTGCAAGACCTGGTTCGGCATGGCAATGATGACGGCAGTGATCATGCTGCCCGGCTTGAGCATCGCACAGACATCTGCACCGAAATACGCACCCAACGTGCCAGCAAAGATCACGACACCCGATACGGTGGAGACCCGGATCGGCAAGCTGCGCTTCAAGGACGGCGCCCCCGATCCCGCAACGGTCCAACTGGCCTATGACCAGTTGGACTTCAGCCGCGGCACCGATGCGTTTCTCAAGGGCATGTCGGCGACCTCGATCCAATCCTTTTGCGCGGGCTTTGAGTCGGCGGGCTTCAAGGCCAACCACGGCATCGGCATTACCGAAGACCTGATGGATGCCCGCTCGCTGTTTCTGACAGGCAACAGCACGACCGTCTACGCCTTTATGTGCGTCGACCTGAAGGATGGACCGATCGTCGTAGACGTGCCGCCGCGGGTTCTGGGTACGGTGGACGACGCCGATTTCCGCTGGGTGACCGACATCGGGCTGACCGGTCCGGACAAAGGGGCGGGCAGCAAATACCTGTTCGTCCCACCCGGCTACAAGGGCACTGTGCCCGCGAAGGGCTACCGCGTCGTCAAGCCACGCACCAACCGGTCGCTGGTGTTCTATCGCGCATTTGTTGAAAAGGGCGACATCGCGGCGGCGGTGGCGGGCGTGAAAGCCAAGGCGGCGATCTATCCCCTTTCCCAGGCGGCCAATTCTCCAGCAACCACCTTCGTGAACACCTCGGGCAAGAAGTTCAACACCATCAGCGCCAACGACTTCAGCTTCTACGAGGAGTTGAACGCTGTGGTCCAGAACGAGCCTGCGGACTGGGTCGATGCGGATACCGTGGGCTTGTACGCGGCGATTGGCATACGTAAGGGACAACCATTCGCACCTGATGCACGGATGAAAAAGATACTGACGGACTCGGTGGCGGTGGGGAATGCCATCGCCCGCTCGGATTTTTTTGCCTCGCGAGATCCGAAAGCCCCACTCTTCTCCAACCGGAAATGGTTCTCACCGTTCGTAGGCAACAGCTACCTGTTTCTCAACGGTGCTGAGCGTCTGCTCGACGCGCGGACGATGTTCTTCTTCTACGCGACGGGCATCACACCAGCAATGAGCTATGCCAAGCCGGGCACCGGTTCCGCCTACGCAATTGCCGCGCGCGATGTGAACGGAAACTACCTGGATGGTGATCACACCTACACGGTGACGCTACCCGGTCCGATACCCGCAAAAAACTTCTGGTCCTTCAGCGTGTATGACAACCAGACTCGTTCGATGCTCCCGACCGACCAGAAGCTGGCGGGCACCGACAGCACGGTTCCGGGCATCAAGATGAACGCGGATGGTGGCGTCACCATCTGGCTCGGGCCCGCGGCACCGGCCGATCATCAAAGCAACTGGGTGCAGACCATGCCCGGCAAGGGCTACACCCTCGGCCTGCGACTCTATGGTCCGCTGGAGCCATGGTTCAACCAGACCTGGCGGCCGGGAGATGTGGAGCTGGCGAAATAGACACGCACCTCACTCATGACTGACCGGCAAATTCTGAAAAACAAGGGGATCGCAACAATGAAACATCATCTGTTTGTCACAACACTCGCGGTCGCCGCCATTACCATGGCGGCGACTTCCCGTGTCTATGCGCAAGCGCTCAACGGCCCGCCGGCAAATCCGCAGTTCAAATACTCGACGCAAACGCCGACCGGCGTGAAGGTACCCGATAGCGTCGACACCAAAATCGGCACGCTACACTTCTTTGACGGTTTCCCCGACAAGGCCTCGACCGAAAAACTCTATGACAACCTCGACTTCCAGCGAGCGGTGCAGGCGTATCTGCTAGCCATCCCGGTCGTGAGCCAAGCGGCCAACCGCGATGCCTACCGCACGCTCGGTCCACTGAATACGATCCTGCCGATCTTCGAGCAGCTGCAGGACGCGCGCAGCATCATCCTCACGGCCAACAACAACACCATCTACAACTGGTTATGGATTGACCTCAGCAAGGGGCCGCTCGTCCTGGAATTGCCCCCGAAATCCCTCGGCACTGCCAACGACATGTGGGGCCGCTGGGTCGCAGATATCGGCATTACCGGTCCGGACAAGGGCAAGGGTGGCAAGTATCTGTATCTACCGCCCGGCTACAAGGGCAATGTGCCAAAGGGCTATTTTGTGGTGCATTCACCGACCTACGGTCTGTGGACCCCCTGGCGCAGCTTCATGGTGAACGACGACCCGAAACCGACCGTGGAAGGCGTTAAGAAAGTCACGAAGATTTATCTGCTGGCCGATGCCGGCAAGGCGCATCCGCCGCTCAAGTTTGTGGACATGTCGGGCAAGCCGTTCAACAGCGTGTATCCGGCGGACTACCGTTTCTGGGAACTGCTCAACGAGGTCGTGCAGGAGGAGCCGACTGACTCTCTCGACCCGGTCCAGCTCGGCTTCTTCCAGTCCATCGGCATCGAGAAGGGCAAGCCCTTCGCGCCCGACGCGCGCATGAAGAAAATTCTGACCGAAGCGGCCACCGTGGGAGATGCCACCTCCCGGGCCATCGCCTTTCAGTCCCGGGAAAAGGCCGTCTATTACTATCCCGACAGCAACTGGCAGCGGCCGTTCATCGGCGGCTACCAGTTCCAGACCGTGCCCGGCGTCTTGAACCTGGACGCGGCGACCTTCTATTTCGCCCAGGCAATCCTTGTCACGCCTGCCATGGAGGCAAAGATCGTGGGCAAGGGTTCCCAATACGCCTTGACCGGCCGCGACGCCGGGGGCCAACCGCTGGACGGAGGCAAGAACTACAAGGTGCACCTGCCGCCAAATGCGCCGGCGAAGGACTTCTGGTCGCTGATTCTCTACGGCAACCAGACGCGCTCAATGATCCAGACGGATCAGCGCTTCCCGAGTGTCAGCAGCCAGACCAAGGGGCTGCAGGAAAACGCGGATGGCTCGGTCGACGTGTATTTCGGTCCCAAAGCCCCGGCAGGAAAGGAGTCCAACTGGGTTCAGACCACGTCGGGCACTGGCTATTTCGTGGCCTTGCGCCTCTACGGCGCACTCGAACCGTGGTTCGACAAGACCTGGCGGCCGAGCGAGATCGAGCCTGTCAAGTAACTCGCGTTTGCAGTTCGCGCTGTCCCGGATGAATGCCCTCCAGTTGCTGCGCTCAGCGCTGCGTTCGCCGTGCTCGGCGCCGCAGATCCCCTCGACGTCCAGGTCCATCATCCGCTGGGCCACGAAACCCACCATCTCGCGCAGCAGGTCGGCGTCAGACCCCTTCTCAAGAAGCTCCGCCAGTGCCATCCTCATGTCGGTCATCGGTGTTCTCTCCGTTGTTGGTGACGTTCTCGCAAACGCAACCGTAGCGGAAAACCCGATGACCCCCCGAAAGGGGCCCCTCTACACATCAGCTCTTACACCACTTCCCGGGGCACGACCAGGCGCGCGCGCCAACGCAACGGGGGCGCTCCTGACCAGCGTCGGAATGCACGGGTAAAGGCAGCGGGGTTGGCGTATTGCAGGCATTGCGCGATCGCCAGGATCGGCAAGTGGGTCGTCAATAGCTGCTGCGAAACGTCGTAGCGTACTTCATCGACCAGCGAACGGAACGCGGTCTGGTGCGCCACCAGCCGACGCGCCATCGTACGCGGGTGCACGGCCAGTTCATCGGCAACTTTCGCGCTCGATGTCGATCCGCTCAGGAGCTGGCGGCGCACGATCCGCCTGATCTGGGCGAGAAGATCACCTGTACTTCGTGCTTCCATGTCCCGGGCCTGTGCCTCGAGTGCCAGCAAACCCGCGGGATCGCTTGTTGTCAGTGGGGCATCCAGCCACTCGCGTTTGAACACAAGGGCTGTGTGTTCGGCATCAAATCGCAGAGGCGCGCTGAAGAAATCCCTATAGGGCTTCAGGTCGTGCGGGCGTCTCCGGGAAAATAGAACTTCATCCGGGCGCCAGTGCAGGCCACACAGCGATTGCATGATGTTCATCAATCCGCACAGAGAAAGATCGTAGATGAATTCGGGGCGCTCAATGCCCGGCTCGTAGAGCGCGTAGCTCAACTCCGCGATCTGGCCGTCTTCAGAGAATGTCGCCAGACCGCCACCATCGCTCAGAGTCAGGTAGCGCCCCAGCAGTCGAAGCCCGCTGCGCACATCGGCCGCCGATTTGACCAGATCCGCGACGATCCCAAAGGATTCCAGTGTTGCACCTTTTCCTAACATCAACCCCAAGTGTGCACAACCAGTACGGTCAGCGCATAAGCCGATCAATCGGCCGCCCTCACGGAACGGAATCAGGTTCTCGGGATCATCAAACTGATCCGCGGGCAGCCCGGACTCGCGAAGGACACCATCGAGACCGACGCCAAATTGATCCAGCAATGGCACCATTGCCAGAATCACTGAAACCCGGCTATAGCCGCCCGGGACCACGCCACCCGGACTGGCCGCTTTGTGAAGTATCTCGGCATCTGAATCCGTCAAAACCGAATTCTTTTGCATAGGGGCATTCTCATTGCGCTACGCGTGGTGCAGCAGGCGCCAGTTTGTCACGAGCGGGCAAGAAGTTGCATACAAGGCATTTCAAACACCACGTGAGCGGAGTCTGCCAGCCCGGAATCCCGGCCGCCACGGCTGGCGAGCCTGCCTTCTTCCCGCAGCGCCGACCCACGGGCCCGCAAGTCTCCCCGCTGCCTCCGGATTTGCGTAAATCAGACCGCCACCCGCGCAGCCGGCTGGCCCCGGCGTCGTGAACTCGACCTGAACAGCAAACCTCCAATCCGCCGGAAGCCGACGCCATCGAGAGGCTCCGGCACGACCGGGGAGACATTGAGTGAAAGTCCGAGACACACCCGTCAGCCGCGGGGTTCTACGAAGGGATCTGGCCAAAACCCCGCTTTTTGGCGTCCGATTTACCGTCAACTTCACGTGTATATCTGCGCGCACCCCAGATGGAGGGAAACCCGGAAGCACTTTAGGGTTCAATCACTCAAGACAGAGCAGTCATCTTGTTTGCTGCAGAACGACAATAGTTGATGCAAACAGTCAATTGCATGACTCGTATGACATTTCTACAGCATCAACCATGACAGTCATTCCCACTCGATCGTAGCCGGCGGCTTCGACGAGACGTCGTAGACCACACGGTTGATGCCGCGCACCTCGTTGATGATGCGGTTGGAGACGCGGCCGAGCAGGTCGTAAGGCAGTTGCGCCCAGTGCGCCGTCATGAAGTCGGTCGTCTCGACGGCGCGCAGCGCGACCACGTAGTCGTACGTGCGTCCGTCCCCCATCACGCCCACCGAGCGCACGGGGAGAAACACCGCGAATGCCTGCGCCACCTTGTCGTACCAGGACAAGCCGTCCGGCGCCTTCGTGCTGCGCAGCTCCTCGATGAAGATCGCATCCGCCCGCTGCAGCAGGGCCGCGTACTCCGCCTTCACTTCCCCCAGGATCCGCACGCCGAGCCCCGGTCCCGGGAAGGGATGGCGGAAGACCATGTCGCGCGGCAGCCCCAGTTCCAGGCCCAGCGCGCGCACTTCGTCCTTGAAGAGTTCGCGCAGCGGCTCGAGGAGCTTCAGGTGCAGCGATTCCGGCAGCCCGCCCACGTTGTGGTGCGACTTGATGTTCACCGCCTTCTTGTTCTTGGCGCCGGCCGATTCGATCACGTCGGGATAGATCGTTCCCTGTGCGAGCCACTTCGCCTTCGGCAGAGCCTTCGCCTCGTGCTGGAACGCCTCGACGAAGAGGCGCCCGATGATGCGCCGCTTCTGCTCGGGATCGGCCACGCCGGCGAGTTCGCGATAGAACTCTGGCGCGGCATTCACGCGGTCCACCTTGACCCCCATGTGCTGCGCGAAGGTGTCCATCACCTGGTCGCCCTCGTTCAGGCGCAGCAGCCCCGTGTCCACGAAGATGCAGGTGAGCTGGTCCCCGATCGCCTTGTGGATGAGCGCCGCGGCCACGGCGGAATCGACGCCGCCCGAAAGGCCCAGGATCACGTCGTCGCCGCCGACCTGCTCGCGGATCCTCGCGATCGCCTGCGGCGCGAACTCCGGCATGTTCCAGTGCCGCTCGCAGCCGCAGATCTCGTGCACGAAGCGCGAGTAGATGGCGCGCCCCTGTTTCGTGTGCGTGACTTCGGGATGGAACTGCACCGCATAGAAGCGCCGCGCGTCGTCGAACATGCCGGCGATGGGACAGGCCTCGTTGGATGCCATGACCGAAAACCCCGGCGGGAGCTTCGTCACCTTGTCGCCGTGGCTCATCCACACGTCGAGAAGGCCGTGGCCTTCGGCATTCGCGTGGTCCTGGATGCCGTCGAAGAGCTTCGAGTGCCCGCGCGCGCGGACCTGCGCGTAGCCGAACTCGCGCATCTTGCCGGCCTCGACTTCGCCACCCAGCTGGGAGGCCATGGTCTGCATGCCGTAGCAGATGCCGAGCACCGGCACGCCGGCGTGGAACACGTAGGGGTCGGCCGCCGGAGGTTCCTCCTGCGTCACCGATGCGTGACTGCCGGAAAGGATGATCCCCTTCGGCGCGAATTCGCGGATGAACCGCTCGTCCACGTCGTGGGAGTGCAGTTCGCAGTAGACGCCGGCCTCGCGCACGCGCCGCGCGATGAGCTGAGTGACCTGCGAGCCGAAGTCGAGGATGAGGATCCGGTCCATGACATCCCGCCTTCAGTCGATCTGGTAATTCGGCGCTTCCTTCGTGATCTGCACGTCGTGGACGTGCGACTCGCGCATGCCCGCCGACGTGATCTCGACGAATTCGGCCCGCGCGCGCATCTCCTCGATGGACCGGCACCCGGTGTAGCCCATGCTGGCGCGCAATCCCCCCATGAGCTGGTGGACGATCGCGGTCACGGGCCCCTTGTACGGCAGGCGGCCTTCGACGCCCTCGGGGACCAGCTTGTCGGCGTTCATGTCGCCTTCCTGGAAGTAGCGGTCGCTCGACCCCTTCTGCATCGCTGCGAGCGACCCCATGCCGCGGTACGACTTGTAGGAGCGCCCCTGGTAGAGCTCGATCTCGCCGGGCGCCTCTTCCGTGCCGGCGAAGAGGCTGCCCAGCATCACGTTGGAAGCGCCAGCCGCGATCGCCTTGGCCACGTCGCCGGAAAAGCGGATGCCGCCGTCGGCGATGCAGGGAATGCCGCTGCCTTCGAGGGCCGCGGCCACGTTCTGGATGGCGGTGATCTGGGGCACGCCCACGCCGGCCACGACCCGCGTGGTGCAGATCGAGCCCGGGCCGATGCCCACCTTCACGCCGTCGGCCCCGTGGTCCACCAGCGCCTTCGCGCCGTCCCGGGTCGCGATGTTCCCGCCGACGACCTGCAACTGGGGAAATTGCCTCTTCACCCACTTCACGCGGTCGAGCACGCCCTGCGAGTGGCCGTGCGCCGTATCTACGACGAGCACGTCCACGCCCGCTTCCACGAGCCTTTCCACGCGCTCCTCGGTGCCCTCGCCCACGCCGACCGCAGCGCCGACGCGAAGCCGCCCCTGCTGGTCCTTGCAGGCGTTGGGGTGCTCGGAGGACTTGAGGATGTCCTTCACCGTCATGAGGCCGCGAAGCTGCCAGTCGCCGTTGATCACGAGCACGCGCTCGAGGCGGTGGCGGTGCATGAGCGCCTTGGCTTCCTCCAGGCTCGCGCCCTCCTTCACCGTCACGAGCTTGTCGCGCGGCGTCATGATGTTCTTCACCGGCTGGTCAAGATTCGTCTCGAAGCGCAGGTCCCGGTTGGTGACGATGCCGACCACGCGGCCGGCGTCGAGCACGGGCAGCCCCGAGATCCGGTGCTTGCGCGTGATCTCGAAGACCTCCCGCACCGACATCGTGGGCGTGATGGTGATCGGGTCCTTCACCACGCCGCTCTCGAAGCGCTTCACCTTCGCCACTTCGCCCGCCTGGGCCGCGGGGGGCATGTTCTTGTGGACGATGCCGATGCCGCCTTCCTGCGCGAGGGCGATGGCGAGCCGTGACTCCGTCACCGTGTCCATGGCGGCGGAAAGGAGCGGCAGGTTCAGCTGGATCGACCGCGTGAGGTGGGTGGTGAGGCTGACTTCGCGGGGAAGGACGATCGAATGGGCGGGAACGAGGAGGACGTCGTCAAATGTGAGCGCTTTCTGGATGACGCGCATGCTTTAGCCTCGATACAAAAGGAAATTATACCGGGGTGGCCCCCATCCCAACAATCTCGGCCACTGACGAGCCCCTTGATTGACGTTGCGGTAGTTTCTCGGTAAGGTTTCGTAAATGCTTGAAAGATCACGGATTTGGGGCATGCGGCTGCGGGCTCTCGCGACGGTCCTCGCGATTGCCGCGCTGGGGCTGGCCGGATGTGCGACGACCGCGACCGAGCCGCCCGCGCAGCCCGTGGCACCGACGGTGGCGCCGGTGGCCGTCGAGAAGCCCTCCGCGGATCCCGGAGCGCTCGCAGAAGAAGCCAGCGCGCTGCTGGCCCAGGCGGAAACGGACATCCAGCGCGCGCGCGCGCGCCGTGCGCTTTGGGCAAAGGCGTGGGAAGCCCTGGTGGGCGCCCGCGCTTCGCTCACGGCCAGCGACAACGCCGCCGCGATACGGCAGGCCAGACGGGCAAGCGAGCTCGCGCAGCTCGGTCTCGAACAACTGGCCTACCCGGCCGTCGCGCAATAAGTGATCCAAGGTCGAGCAACGAGCCGACCGCCGATAAGGGAGTTCGCCATGAAGCAGATCCTTTTACTCGCTTGTACCCTCGTGGTCTCCACCACGGCCGTCGCGCAGCTCTACAAATGGGTGGACAAGGACGGGCGCGTCACCTACTCGGACCAGGCGCCCCCCGCGTCACAGGCCAAGCAGTTGAACGTGGACACGAGCCAGCCCGCGGCCCCGCAACGGTCGGCTGTCGATCGCCAGAAGGAGGCCGAAAAGGCCAAGATAGCGGCTCAGGAAAAGGCGAAAGTCTCCGACAATGCCGCGCAGAAGGCGCAGATCGATCAGGAAAACTGCGCCCGTGCGAAAGCCTACCTGCGCACGGTGACCGACGGCGGCCGCATTTCCACCACCGATGCCAAGGGCGAGCGCATCCTCCTGGACGACCAGCAGATCGAGGCGGAGCGCGTCAAGGCACAGAAGACCGTCGACGAAGCCTGCAAGGCTTCATGAGCCACCAAGGGGTAACCGCCCGCTAGAGGCGACACAGGAACCCATGAAGGCGCACGCATCCTCCATCATCCGGCGGGGTTTGGCCTGCTTCCTTTCCGGGCTCGCGCTGCCCGCGGCCGCGCTCGGCATGGGCGACCTGCAGGTGCATTCGTCCCTTGGCGAACCGCTCGACGCGACCGTCGCCCTCAAGACCTTGCCCGGCGAGGCGGTCGAGCCGGGATGTTTCCGGCTGGGCAACGCCCGCGCGACCGACCTCCTGGTGGCCGCGCAGCCCACGATCGCCATCGAGACGCTGGCCGCGGCGTCCCGGCTTCGCCTGCGAACGGTGTCGGCCATCCAGGAGCCGGTGCTGCAGATCCGGCTCAATGCCTCTTGCCCAGGGGGCCGCGCGACGACCCGGGACTACGAACTCCTCTTCAGCGCTCGCGCAGTGCTGCCGCAAGCGGCAGCCCGGGATGCCGCCGGCACCACGACAGGCCCTGCCCCCGGCGATGCCACCGGGACCGCCACCAGGGAGTCCGCGCCGCCCGGCGGACAAGGGTTTCGCGCACTGCCCGGCGATACCCTGGCGTCGATCGCCACCGCGATCTACCCGAAGAACCGCAGGGCCCGCGAAGCCTACCTGCAAGCGCTTCGAGCGGGCAACACCTCGCTGGCCAGCCTGGCGCCTGACGAGCCGCTCCCCCCGGGCACCGAGATCGCCCTGCCTGACCTGCGCCGGTTTTCGATGAGCCTCGCGACGACTCCGGAAGTTGCGCCCGCGCGCAAGCAGGAGGTCGCGACAAGCCCGGCCACGACGCCGCCCGGATCCTCCACACCGCGCCGCAGCGCCGACGATACCGGGCGCCCTCCGGCGGCATCGAAGGTCGCAGATCCGCAACGCGAAACGGCCGTGGCGGCGAAGACCGACGCACCGAAGCCCGAACGTCCCCCAGCCTCGAAGGCTCCCGCCGCAATTCGCGAGGCGCCGGCGCCGAAGCCACCGGCTTCGACGAAGGCTACACCCAGGGCCAGCCCGTTCGTGCTGCGACTTTCATCCGCGGAGGTCGACCTGAGCCGAAGTCGCGGCATCGACGATCGCACGCGTTCCCAGTTGCGCGAACGCCTGCTGGTTCTCGACGCGGACGACCAGGTCGCTGCGCTGCTCACGATGCGCCACAGCCTGAGGCAGCTCGAAGGCCGCGTTGCGGAGCTGCAATTGAAGCTTTCCGCCCTGTCGCCTGCCGCGCCTGCGAAGCCTGCCGCGCCCGCCGCGCCCGCGATGCCTGCCGCGGCGCTTGCGCCTGCGCCACTGCCGGCGCCGGTCGCACCGGCTCCCGTGCCCGCCGTTCCCGCGAATCCGGCAATCGAAAAGCCGACCCCACCGGTGCCCGCCGCGAAGCCCGCCGCGCCTGATTCAAGACCCGCCGTGCCGGACAAGGCCCCGCTCCCCGAGCCAAGGACTGGCGCATCCGACAAGAAGCCCACGCCCCCCGCTCCTTCTGCTTCTCCCGATCAAAGCGTGTCACAGGCGAACGGGGCACCGTCGTGGCTGTGGGGTGTGCTTGCCCTGCTTGTTGCCGGCATCGCGGCACTTGCCTGGCATCTGTCGTCCCGTCGCCGGAAGGTGGCACCGCCCCCCAAGGCGGCATCCGCCGCATCCGACCTGGATGAGGCGGAAGCCCTGATGCGAGGGAGCAGCGCGAGCAGCGCCGGCCAGACCGCGCTGCCGGACGAGGCGGAACATCGCGTCGTGGCGGATTCCGACGCGAGCCTCGCCACGCGCATCCCGGGTGCCGACCCGACGGCGCTTCGCCGGCGCTACATCGAGGAACGCTTTCCGGAAATCGCGGGCGGCACGATCAACCTCGACCAGCCGGAATCGATCGTGAAGGCCGCGCGGCTCTTCTACGAGGACGGGGCCATTGCGCGTGCGATCGAGCTGCTGCAATTCGCGGCGGAAGAGAACCCGGCCTCCCTCAAGCCGTGGCTCGCCCTGTTCGAGATCTTCCGGCTGGAAAACCTCTCCGGGGCTTTCACCGAACTCGCGGCGCGCTTCCAGGAGCACCATGGCTCGAGCCAGGACTGGCGAAAGGTGCAGTTCATCGGGCGCGAGATCGATCCCGGCAACGCCCTTTATCGCGAAGCCCCGGTCAACAACCTCGAGACCATCGGTTACTCCGCCTCGAAGGCGATCATGCCGGTCACCTTCGATCCGCTCGCCGAGAACTGGCTGAACGCGCCGATGGATTTCACCACCGACGCGCACGCGGCCAGCCTGCACGCCGGCCTCCTCGCGGACGCCGGTCTCAATGACTCGGACCTTGCCGCCGACCCGATGCCGGCACTCAAGAACGTCGAGATGTTCAACGTCGCCTGAGGATCGCCCGTGACGCAAGACGCCAGCGCTGCCTATCCCCTGGACCTCGACCGGGTGCTCGCCGCGAAGTCGATTCGCGACGCGGGTTCGCGTGCGCTCTTCCTCGCGGCTGTGCGCGAGCTCGGCAAGGACACCCCGCCTTTCACTGCCGATCGACTCGATCGGCTGACGCGGGTCGAGGAGCAGTTCGAGGCGCTGCTGCTCTACGACCAGTTCGAGTTCCTTCGCGGGCCCGCGTCGGTCGCCGAGGCCGAGCGCGACTTCGCGCATACCGTGCAGCGCATCTGCCTGGAAATTGCCAACGGGTTCCAGCGCTTCCTGCGCCACCGCGACGATTGGGCCACGACGCCGGAATCCGCCGAGATGAAGTTCCGGGTGACCGGTCTTGCGATGAACGCGATCCACTGTTTCGTGAAGTGGGGCTGCTTCCTGGGCGAGCCCGGCCGGAGCGTGCCGTGGAAGCAGTTGCACGCCCTCTACGCCCTCGCGGAGTCCGGGGGGTACTCGCAGGTTCCCTTCGTCCTCCATCCTTCGCAGCCGAGCTTCAGGCCTTCCGTGCAATCGCTTTTCCTGCGCACGCTCATTCTCGACCTGGTCAATGCCGGCAACCTGTCGCGCGTGCAGCTCGAAATCGCCGACGGCTGGTTCTCGTCGTGGTGCGGGGACTACTCGCTCGACACGGACTACTCGTCACGCTCGCACCTTTTCTACGTGGATCTCGCGACGGATCGGGGCCTGCACCTCATGAGGAACGACAGCCACGGCGACACCGTGCGGTACGTTCGCACCGACGGCCTGAACGCCCAGCTTGAGGAAGTGCAGGCTGGGCTGCGGCACGGCAAGCTCTACGCAGGGCATGGCGCCGGCGCCGTGTTCCCCGTCGAGGAGCATGTGGCGCTGCTCGCGGTCATGGAAAAGCTCTACCAGTCGATGATCGCCAGCGCGGAGAACCGCATCGAGGAGCGAACGCGGTTCGAGGATCGCGAGATCGAGGTCGTGGCAGGCATGGAGCGCGTGCTGGCGAAGATCCGCCGGGGGCCCGAGCCGGCACAGGCCGGGACGGCTTCCCAGGGGGTCACCGTGACCTCCGAAATGGTGGAGATCACCCCATCGGGGCTGTCACTGACTTCCATTGAGACGGCGCCCGCAGCCGCAGTCGCCGTGGACCCGGACATCCAGACCTGGCGCGTGAAGGACCTGAGCTCCAAGGGATACGGACTGCTCGTGGACAAGGCCTCCGCCGATACGGTCATGCTCAATGGCGTCATCGGCCTTCGCAACCAGTTGTCGGGCGGATGGATCCTGGGAAGCGTGGTGAGAAAGCTCGCCAACCGCGTGCGCGGCGAGATCCTTGCCGGTGTCGAGGTCCTTTCCTTCCGGCCGCTGCTCATCGAGCTCTCACCCGCGGAAGGGGGCGCCGCGATCGAGGCCCTCTACCTGCCGGGAACCGAGGCGAGCGGCCGGCTCGATTCGATCATGATCCGCGCCACGGACTTCTCAGCCACGACGCCGTACCGCCTGGAGGCAGGAGGCGCCACCTACCGCATCCGGCTCAACCGCATCGCGAAGAAGGGCGCCGACTGGATCAGGGCCCGCTTCGAGATCGAGGCGAAGACCTGATCCCGGCCCGCGCACGTCGCATGGCCTTCGCGTCGGCTCGCACGTCCCGGTAGATTTCCACCCGATCCGCATCGCGCAGCACGAAGCCCGGACTGCGGCGCCTTCCCCAGACGCCCACGCAATCCAGCGTCAAACCCGGAAAGCGCTCGGCCACCCGGGCGGCGACCAGCGCCTGGGCGAGGTTCGCTCCCTCATCGAGCTCGATCGCGACGACGTCCTGCGCCTCCGCAAGCGCCACCACGACGAGAACGCGCATCAGGAGCCTGCCGCGGGCTGCGCCGCCGCTTCCGAGCGGCGCAGGGCCGCAGCCCGCTCGACGAATCGGTCCACGATCGTCTCCATGATCTGGCCGAACACCGGTCCCATCACGGTGTCCAGTGCCCGGCTGGAAAACGCGTAGTCGATGGAGAACTCGATCGCGCAACCCTCCGGGCCCAGCGGGCGGATGTGCCAGTGCCCGGCCAGGCGCTCGAAGGGCCCGTCGGCGAGCTCGAGGTGGATCCACTCGGGTGGCTCGTTGCGATTGCGCGTGGCCACGTGGGTCTTTAGTCCGTGGAAGTCGATGTCGATACGCGCGCACGTTTCGGTCGGAGTGCGGCCGAACACCTCGATGCCGCTGCACCAGGGGAGGAACTGCGGGTAGTGCTCGACCCCGTCCACGAGGGCGAACATGGCCTCGGCGGAGCGATCGACGATGACCTTGCGGATGATGGTAGGCATGCCAGCGGCATTTTACGGCGCACCCCCGGTAGAATGCGAACCTCGCGCGGAATTGTCCCGTCCGCCCCCGCGTCCTCCCCCATGAGCATCGTCGACAACCGCAAGGCCTTCCACGACTACTTCATCGAAGAGCGCTTCGAGGCCGGGCTCGTGCTCGAGGGCTGGGAGGTGAAGTCGATCCGCGCGGGACGCGTGCAGCTGAAGGAGGCCTATGTGATCGTGCGCGGCGCGGAGGCGTTCATCATCGGCATGCACGTGAGCGCGCTTCCCACGGCATCGACGCATATCCACCCCGACCCCACCCGCACCCGCAAGCTCCTGCTGCACGGGAACGAGCTGGCCCGGCTCATCGGCAAGGTCGAGCGCAGCGGCTACACGCTCGTCCCGATCAATCTCCACTACGCCAAGGGCCGCATCAAGGCCGACATCGGGCTGGCCAAGGGCAAGAAGCAGCATGACAAGCGCGAGGCGCAGAAGGACCGCGACTGGCTGCGCGAGAAGCAGCGGTTGATGCGCAACAAGGCCTGACGCCGTCCGGCTGTTCCCGCCGCCCGGCGCCCGCGGGCGCCGACTCCCGCCAAACAGGTATCAACCGTTTCCTCCCGGAATCAGGCACCGCCGCCGCGCAGCGGGCCTACGATGGCCCCACAACAACGGACTGCGATCGGGGCTCCGGCATCCACGAGAAGTCGTTCCCCGTCCGCGCCGCCACAAGCGAAGGAGGAGAACGCATGACTGTTCGGAAGATCCTGGTGCTGGGTGCCTCGTACGGTTCGCTGCTCGGCGTGAAGCTGGCCCTTGCCGGGCACACCGTGAAACTTGTCTGCCTTCCCGCCGAGGCAACGCTCATCAACGACAGGGGCGCGATCCTGCGCCTGCCCGCGAAAGGGCGCGACGGCCTTGTCGAGGTGAATTCGCGCAGCCTGGCGGGCAACCTCACCGCCGACGGACCCGGCGCGGTCGCTCCCGCCGACTACGACCTGGTTGCCTTGGCGATGCAGGAACCGCAGTACCGCTCGCCCGGCGTGCGCGAGTTGCTGCGCACGGTAGCCACATCCCGCGTTCCCTGCATGTCGATCATGAACATGCCGCCGGTTCCCTACCTGCGCCGCGTCCCGGGGATCGACGTGGCGCGTTGCGTGGACTGCTATACGGATCCCTCCGTGTGGGATGCGTTCGAGCCGCAATTCATGACGCTCTGCAGCCCCGACGCGCAGGCGTTCCGTCCGCCCGAGGATGAGGCCAACGTGCTCCAGGTGCGCCTGCCGAGCAACTTCAAGGCCGCGCGGTTCGAATCGGATGCGCACACCGCCCTCCTGCGCGGACTCGCGGCGGACATTGAGGCGGCGCGGTTCGACCTCGATGGCCAGAGAATCGAGTTGCCCGTGAAGCTCAAGGTGCACGAGTCGGTGTTCGTGCCGCTGGCGAAGTGGGCCATGCTCCTGGCCGGCAACTATCGCTGCGTGCAGGCGGATTCCGTGCGCCCGATCAAGGAGGCGGTTCATGGCGACCTGGCCGCTTCGCGGGCCGTCTACCAGTGGGTCGTGAGCCTGTGCGTCTCGCTGGGCGCCGACGCGGCGGACCTGGTGCCGTTCGAGAAGTACGCGGCCGCCGCGCTCTCGCTCGAAAGCCCGTCGTCTGCGGCCCGCGCCCTGGCAGGCGGGGCGCAGTACATCGAACGCGTCGACCGGCTCGTGCAGGCCGTGGCCGCGCAGAAGGGGATGCGCAATGCCAGCGTGGACGAGACGGTGGCGCTGGTCGATGCGTGGCTGGTGCGCAATCGCAGGAAGGGTTGAACTGACGCTCGCGGCCCCGGAAGCGAAGCCATCCCGGGGAGAGCCTAGCGCGACGGGGGTTTGCGCTCCCGCTGGAGTGTTTCGGGCAACGGCGAATTCGCCTTGAGTTCCTGCAGCCCCTTGGCCGCGACCAGCGCCCAGACCGCAAACATCTGGGCAAACTGCTCGCGGTTGGTGACGGAGTCGGTGGCCTGGGCCCGCGGAGTCTTCAGCGTCTCGCGGTGGTCGGCGACCCGCCCGAGCAGGGTTCCCGTCAGGGAATCCCGTATGTCCATGCGCAGCGTGGCCTCCCCGGCTTCCACCGTGTAGAGGCGCGTTCCGGCGGCGTTCAGCACATCGGGCGCGTTCACGTAGAGGTCCACGACGCGCGGCGAAACCTCGAGCACGTCGCCGCCGGGGCTCGTCACGACCGCGTAGCCGGAGGACCTGAAGGCCTGGGCCCAGATCTCGTCGAATCCGGATCGCGCCGCCTCGACGATCTTGCGTGCGTCCGACTTGGTCACCTGGCTCGGGCGCGCCCCGCGATTGCTGTTCATGTCGCGCAGCCAGTCCTTCTGGAAGGCTACATCGGCGTTCTTGAGCAGCACCTTCGTGTACGGCCGGAAGTCCGCACCCGGCAGCAGCCAGGCCCGGTCCACGTTGCGTGCCTTGATGGCGACGAGTCCTTCAGCGTCGGACGCCGCCGGTGACTGCGCAAGGCAGGTCTTACCCGCAAGGCAGGCGAGCACCACGATGGCGGCTCGAATGAGGATTTTCATGATGTGCCTCCTTGCCTCGGCGCCCGGCCCGGCTTGGCAATGATGGGGTGGCTGATGGGATTCGAACCCACGACAACTGGAATCACAATCCAGGACTCTACCGCTGAGCTACAGCCACCACTGCCGGCCTCGATTCGCGAGGCCGGAAAAAACTGGCACGCCCGACAGGACTCGAACCTGTTACCCCCGGCTTAGAAGGCCGGTGCTCTATCCAAATGAGCTACGGGCGCAAACCGAACCATCCAAGGGCGGGAAAACTGGTCGGGGTGGAGGGATTCGAACCCCCGACAACTTGCTCCCAAAGCAAGTGCGCTACCAGGCTGCGCTACACCCCGTCGGATACATCCAAGGCGAGCGCGGATTATACGCTGCCCTCGCCTCGGACCCTACACCACGGGCTCTTCCAGCCCGGACCGTTTACTGCGCCGGTGCGCCGCCGTCGCCCGCGGGGGCGGTCGCCGGCTCCTCACGCCTGGCCGGCGGGTCGAGCAGCACCTTCCGGGACAGCCGAACGCGGCCTTTGTCATCGGCCTCGAGCACCTTCACTTTCACGATCTGGCCTTCCTTGAGGTAGTCCGACACCGCGTTCACGCGCTCGTGCGCGATCTGCGAGATGTGCAGCAGGCCGTCCTTGCCCGGCAGCAGCTGCACGATCGCGCCGAAGTCGAGCAGGCGCACGACGGGGCCTTCGTACACCCGGCCCACTTCCACGTCCGCGGTGATCGCCTCGATCCTTCTCTTCGCGTCCTCGCCGGCCTCGACCGACAGGCAGGCGATGGAGATGGTGCCGTCGTCCTCGATGTCGATCGTGGTGCCGGTCTCGCGCGTGAGCGCCTGGATCACGCTGCCGCCCTTGCCGATCACGTCGCGGATCTTGTCCGGGTTGATCTTGATCTTGATGACGCGCGGCGCGTAGGTGGAGAGCTCCTCGCGCGGACCCGGCACCGCGGTCTTCATGAGGCCGAGGATGTGCATGCGGCCCTCGCGCGCCTGGTCGAGCGCGACCTTCATGATGTCCTTGGTGATGCCGTTGATCTTGATGTCCATCTGCAGGGCGGTGATGCCCTTGTCCGTGCCGGCCACCTTGAAGTCCATGTCGCCGAGGTGATCCTCGTCGCCCAGGATGTCGGTCAGCACCGCGAAGCGGCCGCCTTCCTTGATGAGGCCCATGGCGATGCCCGCCACGTGGCCGTGGAGCGGCACGCCCGCGTCCATGAGCGCAAGGCAGCCGCCGCAGACCGAGGCCATCGACGAGGAGCCGTTCGACTCCGTGATCTCGGAGACGACGCGAAGCGTGTAGCCGAATTCCTCGCGGGTCGGCAGGACGCCCAGGAGGGCACGCTTGGCCAGGCGCCCGTGGCCGATCTCGCGGCGCTTCGGGACACCGACGCGGCCCGTCTCCCCGGTGGAGTACGGCGGGAAGTTGTAGTGCAGCATGAAGCGCTCGGTGTACTCGCCCGTCAGCGCGTCGATCCTCTGCTCGTCCTGCCCCGTGCCAAGCGTGGCCGTCACGATGGCCTGCGTCTCGCCGCGGGTGAAGAGAACGGAGCCGTGCACGCGCGGCAGCAGCGTGGGGCGGATGGAGATGGGGCGCACCGTGCGCGTGTCACGGCCGTCGATGCGCGGCTCGCCGTTGAGGATCTGGCCGCGCACGATCTTCGACTCCATGTCCTTCAGGATGCCGCGCACGACATTGCCGTCGGCGGGCGGGTCGGCGTTCACGACACACGCTTCCAGCACGCGCTTCTTCACGTCCTCGAGCTTCTCCTGGCGGATCGACTTCGATTTCACGCGATAGGCGTCGCCAAGGTCGTTCTCGGCGATGGTGCGGATCTTCTCCACGAGCGCCGGGTCGTTCTGGGCAGGTGCCCAGTCCCAGTCGTCCTTGCCGCCCTCTTCCGCGAGTTCGTTGATCGCCTTGATCGCGGCCTGCATCTGCTCGTGGCCAAACACCACGGCGCCCAGCATCACTTCCTCGGACAGTTCGCTCGCCTCGGACTCGACCATGAGCACGGCCTGCGCCGTCCCGGCCACGACGAGGTTCAGCTTCGAGCTTTCCAGCTCCGTCTTCGTCGGGTTGAGGATGTATTCGCCATCGAGGTAGCCCACGCGGGCCGCGCCGATGGGGCCATCGAACGGGATGCCGGCCAGCGTCACGGCGGCGGAGGCGCCGATCATCGCGGGGATGTCGGAATCGACTTCCGGGTTGATCGACAGGACCGTTGCGACGACCTGCACCTCGTTGTAGAACCCGTGGGGGAAGAGCGGGCGCAGGGGCCGGTCGATGAGACGGCAGGTGAGGACCTCCTTCTCGGAGGGTCGGCCTTCACGCTTGAAGAAGCCCCCGGGGATGCGTCCCGCGGCATAGGTCTTCTCCTGGTAATCGACGGTCAGGGGGAAGAAATCCTGCCCCGCTTTCACGTCCTTGCGCGCAGTGACGGCCACCAGCACAACGGTATCGTCCATGGTAACGAGCACGGCGCCGTCGGCCTGGCGCGCGATTTCGCCGGTCTCCAGGGTCACCTGGTGCCGACCGAGCGCAAAAGTCTTCTTGATGGGTTTCACGGGTATCAATCCTCTTGGAATGGGGAAAACTTCGCCCGGCGGCGGATCCTGACCGGGCTCCCGGCGAAAAAACCCCGCGCACGCCCGGAAAGGGATCGTCGCGGGGTCGTTGTTCCCGGGGGCTGCCTACTTGCGGATGCCGAGGCGTTCGATCGTCGAGCGGTACTTGTCGACGTCGCAGCGCTTGAGGTAGTCGAGCAGGCTGCGGCGCTGGCTCACCATGTGCAGGAGTCCCCTGCGCGAATGGTGATCCTTCACGTTCGCCTTGAAGTGGTCGGTGAGGCTGTTGATGTTCGCGGTAAGAAGGGCGATCTGCACTTCGGGAGACCCGGTGTCACCCGCCCCACGCTGGAATTCGGAAACAACGCGCGCCTTGTTGGCGGTGGTTACGGCCATTGCTGAACTCTCCTGGGCGATTCGCCCGTAATGATGGTCATGATCTCGGGGAAAGGGTCATTTTAGCAAGTTTCAGGGCTCAAATTCAAGCAGAATCAGAGGCCTACCCCATCGGGCCGGTCGTCATGAGGCGTACGGCAGCCAGGCCGCCGTTCGCCACCAGTGCCACGCCGATGAATCGGCCCGCCGGGTCGAAGACCGCCCGCTCCCCCGCCGGCCAGCCGGGGTCGGCGACGAGTTCCTGTCCGTTTCGGATGGCCCAGGCCTCCTGCTCGCCCAGGTCCGACCGGGGAAGCGACTGGACGAGCACCTCGACCGGCAGCAGCCTCGCCCGTGCCGCCTCGATCCCCATGTCCGCCAGCGCGTCAGGGGACGCGGCTTCCTCGATGCCGAAGGCTCCGGTCACCGTCCTGCGCAATCCGGTGAGGTACGCCCCGCATCCCAACCGCTCTCCCAGCGCTTCCGCCAAGGTTCTGATATAGGTTCCTTTAGAGCATTTAACCGAAATTACGAGCTTTTCGCCGGAGAACTCCACAATCTCCATCCGGTCGATCCGAATGACCCGGGGTTCGCGAGCCACCTCGACCCCTTGCCGCGCCAGGTCATAGAGGCGCTGCCCCTGGATCCTGACGGCAGAGTGCATGGGGGGTATCTGCGTCGAAACACCCATTAGCTCCCGCGAACAGGCCTCGATCTCCGAAATTGAAATACAAATCGGAGTCCCGGGCACGATCTCGCCTTCCGTATCGCCCGTCGTGGAGGTGGCCCCCAGGCGAAGCGTGGCGATATAGCTCTTGTCCGAATCGATCAGGAATCGCGAGAACTTGGTGGCCTCGCCGAAGACCAGGGGAAGCAGCCCCGTGGCAAAGGGGTCGAGGGTTCCCGTGTGGCCTGCCTTGCGGGCATCCAGGGCCCGCTTGGCCATGGCCAGGGTCCGCGTCGAAGTGATGCCCGCGGGCTTGTCGACGAGGAGAACCCCGTCCGGTCCGCCGGCCATTCGGAATCCTCAGTCGGTGCTGTGCGGCGGGGCCGGCGGCAGCGGGGCGACCGCCTCGTCGATGAGGCGCGAAAGCCTCACGCCGTTCTCGATCGACCGGTCGTAGGCGAAGTGCAGGTCGGGAACGGTCCGCGTCGAGAGGCGGTGCGCGAGACCCGCCCTCAGGAACCCGGCTGCGCGGGTGAGCCCGTCGCCGCAGGCTTGCGCCTCCTCGGGCGAGCCGAGTGTCGTGAAGAAGACCTTCGCGTGCGCCTGGTCGCCGGCAAGCTCGACGCCGGTGATCGTGACGAGCTTCACGCGCGGGTCGCGAAGCTCCAGGCGGATCAGTTCCGAAAGCTCGCGCTGGATCTGGTCCGCGATACGGGCGAGACGCGCAGTGCTCATGGCGGTGCCGTGCCCCGGCAAGGGCTCAGGCGAGCGTCCTCGCCACTTCGACGACCTCGAACGCCTCGATCATGTCGCCGACCTCGACGTCGTTGAAACCCCGGAGCGACAGGCCGCACTCGAAACCGGTCTTCACTTCCTTCACGTCGTCCTTGAATCGCTTGAGCGAGTCGAGCTCGCCCGTGTGAACGACGACGCCGGCGCGCACGAGACGGACCTGCGAGCCGCGCTTCACCAACCCCTCGGTCACCATGCACCCGGCCACGGTGCCCACCTTCGAGATCCTGAACACGTTTCGCACCTCGACCATGCCGAGGATGGATTCCTTGCGTTCCGGGGGCAGCATGCCCGTGACGGCGACCTTCAGGTCGTCGACCGCGTCGTAGATGATGCTGTAGTAGCGGATGTCCACGCCGGAATGCTCGGCGAGCTTTCTCGCGGTGGCATCGGCCCGGGCGTTGAAGCCGATCACCACCGCCTTGGAAGCCAGCGCGAGGTTCACGTCGGACTCCGTGATGCCGCCTACTCCGGTATGGATGATGTTGACTTTCACCTCGTCGGTCGAAAGCTTAGCGAGCGCATGCGCGAGACCCTCGTAGGAGCCCTGCACGTCCGCCTTGATGATGAGGGCCAGCGACTTGGCGGGGCCCGTCTCGGCCATCTGCTCCATGGCGCTCTCGATCTTGGTCGCGTGCTGCTTGGCGAGCTTCACGTCGCGGAACTTGCCCTGGCGGAAGAGCGCGATCTCGCGCGCCTTGCGCTCGTCGTTGAGCACCAGCATCTCGTCGCCTGCCCGCGGCACTTCCTGCAGGCCCTGGATCTCGACCGGAATGGCCGGGCCGGCCTCGTTGACCGGCTTGCCGTCCTCGTCGGTCATGGCCCGAACGCGTCCAAACACGGCGCCGGCGAGGACGTTGTCGCCCTTCCGGAGCGTGCCGGACTTCACGAGTACGGTCGCCACCGGTCCACGGCCCTTGTCGAGCCGCGCCTCGATGACCATGCCCTTGGCCGGCGCGTTCACTACCGCGCGCAACTCGAGCACCTCGGCCTGGAGCTGGATCGCCTCGATGAGCCGGTCGACGCCCTGCCCCGTCTTGGCCGAAACCTCGATGAACTGCGCATCGCCGCCGAATTCCTCGGAAACCACGCCGTGCGCGAGCAGGTCCTGCTTCACGCGCTGCGGGTTGGCCTCGGGCTTGTCGATCTTGTTCACCGCCACGATCATCGGCACGTTCGCGGCCTTGGCGTGGTTGATGGCCTCGATGGTCTGCGGCATGACTCCGTCGTCGGCGGCCACGACCAGGATCACGAGGTCGGTGATCTGGCTTCCGCGTGCGCGCATCGCCGTGAAGGCCTCGTGGCCCGGTGTGTCGAGGAAGGTGATGACGCCGCGCGCCGTCTTCACGTGGTAGGCGCCGATGTGCTGCGTGATCCCGCCCGCCTCGCCCGCCGCGACCCGCGCCTTGCGGATCGTGTCGAGGAGGGAGGTCTTGCCGTGGTCCACGTGGCCCATCACGGTGACGACAGGTGGCCGGGTCTCGCTCAAGTGCGCGGACTCTCCGGCATCGGCCTCGGTGAGGAAGGCCTCGGGGTCGTCGAGTTTCGCGAGCTTGGCCGTGTGGCCCATCTCCTGCACCACGATCATGGCCGTTTCCTGGTCGATGACCTGGTTGATGGTGACCATCGAGCCCATCTTCATCATGGTCTTGATGACCTCGGCCGCCTTCACCGCCATCTTGCGCGCAAGGTCCCCGACGCTGATCGTCTCGGGAACGAGCACTTCGATCACTTTCGGCTCCACCGGAACGCTGTGGGCGGACAAGGGGTCCTCGTCACGATGGCGCGAGCCGCGCGCACCCGCGCGCCAGCCACCGCCGCGTCCGCCACCTGCGTCGCCGCGGGTCTTCATCCCGCGGCGCTTGGCCATTTCGTCGGCCCACGACGTGGTCGGCCGGGCCGGCTTCTTCACGGCCTTTTTCTCGTCGGCCCTGATGGCCGGGCGATGGAGCGTGCCTTCGCTCGCCGGCGCCTTGGCATCCGGGACCGCCCCGGCTTCGGCGGGGGCCTCGGCCTTCACTTCCACGAGTACGGGGGCCTGCGCCTCGGTGGCGAGCTCCTCGCCCTTCTTGCGCATGACGCGTTTCTTCTTGACGCCCTCGCCCTCGACGGGAGTCGCGGGGGCGGCCTCAGTGGGAGCGGCCGCGGCGGCAGCCGCGGCGGCAGCCTCGGCCTCTTCCTTCTTGGTCTTCGCCTTCTTGGTCTTCGACTGGGCATCCGCGGCCTGGCGCGAGGCCAGCTCGGCCTGGCGGCGGGCCTCCTCCTCGCGCTTGCGGACCTCGTCCTGGTCGATGATCGGCGCCGCGGGCGCCGCGGGCTTCTCCACCTCGACCGGCGTCTCCGGCTTGTCGACCTTCACGAAGGTGCGCTTCTTGCGAACCTCCACCTGGATGGTGCGCGCCTTTCCGGTCGAATCGGCCCGCTTGATCTCGGTCGTCTGCTTGCGCGTGAGCGTGATCTTCTTTTTCTCTTCCTTGTGGCCGTGAACTTCACGCAGGTAGTCGAGCAGGCGCGTCTTGTCCTGCTCGGTCACGGGGTCTTCCCCGGCCTGCTTGCTCACGCCGGCGGCCTGCAGCTGCTCGATGAGCCGCGGCACCGTGAGCTTGAGCTCCTCGGCGAACTGGGCGACGTTGGATTTGGCCATTGACGTTCCTTCCCGGGCGGCGATCAGGCCTGCGCCGGCTCCTTGAACCACGGCGCGCGCGCCGTCATGATCAGCTGGCTGGCCCGCTCATCCTCCATGCCGGTGAGCTCGGTGAGCTCCTCGGTCGCAAGGTCTGCGAGCGCATCCATCGTGGTGATGCCCTTCGAGGCAAGCAGCCGGGCGGTCTGGCCGTCCATGCCTTCCATGCTTTCGAGGCTGCCGGCGGCGCTTTCCACCGTCTCCTCGTGCTGCAGCTCCTCGGTGAGGAGCGCGTTTCTCGCGCGACGGCGCAATTCGTTCACCGTCTCCTCGTCGAACGCCTCGATCTCGAGCATCTCGTTGATCGGCACGTAGGCAACCTCGTCCATGGACGTGAAGCCCTCCGCCACGAGGATGTCGGCGACTTCCTCGTCCACGTCGAGCTTTTCCATGAACAGGGCGCGCAGGCCCTCCGTCTCGGCTCCGGCCTTTTCCTTGCGCTGCTCGACCGTCATGATGTTCAGTTCCCAGCCGGTGAGCTGGGAGGCGAGCTTCACGTTCTGGCCAAGCTTGCCGATGGCGATCGCCTGCTGGTCCTCCTCGACGACCACGTCCATCGCGTGGCGTTCCTCGTCCACGACAATGGAGCTCACCTCCGCCGGCGCCAGGGCGTTGATCACGAACTGCGCCGGGTCCGCAGACCAGAGGATGATGTCGACGCGCTCGCCGGCCAGTTCCTGCGTCACGGCCTGCACGCGCGAGCCGCGCATGCCGACGCAGGTGCCCATCGGGTCGATGCGCCGGTCGTTCGACTTCACCGCGATCTTGGCGCGCAGCCCGGGGTCGCGCGCGGCCGCCTTGATCTCGAGCAGGCCTTCCTCGATCTCCGGCACCTCCAGCTCGAAGAGCTTGGCGAGGAAGTCGGGCGCGATGCGCGAGAGGATGAGCTGCGGTCCGCGCGCCTGGCGGTCGATCTTGTCGATGTACGCCCGCACGCGGTCGCCCACGCGCAGGTTCTCCTTGGGGATCAGGTGGTCGCGGGGCAGCATCGCCTCGACGCGCCCCGATTCCACGATGAGGTTGCCGCGCTCGGCGCGCTTCACCGTGCCGGTCACGAGCGACTCGCCCCGCTCGAGAAAGTCGTTGAGGATCTGCTCGCGCTCGGCGTCGCGGATCTTCTGCAGGATCACCTGCTTGGCGGCCTGGGCGCCGATGCGCCCGAAGGTCTCGGGCTCGAGGGGTTCCTCGAAGACGTCCCCGAGCTTGGCCTCCGCGTTCTCGGCCAGCGCGTCCGTGATGGCCACCTGGTGGGCGGGCTCCTCGTGGTCCTCGTCGGGCACCACCGTCCAGCGGCGAAACGCCTTGTATTCGCCCGTCTCGCGGTCGACCTCGACCCGGACGTCGACTTCGTCCTTGAAGCGCTTCTTCGTGGCCGAGGCGAGCGCCATCTCGAGCGCGAGGAACACCACGTCCCTCGGCACGTTCTTCTCGCGCGACAGCGCATCGACCAGCAACAAGAGTTCCCGCGTCATTTCCAACACCTCCAGCGTCAAACGTCCGGCACCAGCCGGGCCCGGTCGATATCCGTCATCGCGACCGACCAGCGCTTCCCCTCGACTTCGATGAGGACATTCCCGTCCTCGACCCCCGCGATGCGTCCTTCCAGGCGGCGCCTGCCGTCGCGAGGCAGCTTCAAGCGCACCGAGGCATCCCTGCCCGCGAAGCGCGCGAAATCCTCCAGGCGCTTGAGCGGCCGGTCCAGCCCCGGCGACGACACTTCCAGGCGCTCGTAGTCGAATCCCTCGACGGCGAAAACCCGCATCAGGTGGCGGCTTGCCGCGGCGCAATCCTCCACGGTGATCCCTCCCGGCTTGTCGATGAAGACGCGCACCATTCCGCCTCGCGACTTCTCGAGGTCCACGAGCTCGTAGCCCAGGGACCCCAGGGTTGCCTCCAGCCAGTCTTCGTTGCCCGAAATCGGTTTCACAAACAAAAAATGGGCGCTGCCGCCCATCTGGTTTCCGAAACCACAAGATTGTAGCAGCAATCGCCCCCGCCCGGTATCCCGGCATGGCTTTACCGCCCCGGGCGCGCGCCACTTCCAGACTCCGAAAAGCCGGCCCGCCGGGATACCGTGCTCCCTCGCGGAATGACGCCCCGGCGATTGCGGGAGCCCGCCTTCTGCAATATGCTGCGCGGGTTTGCCATTGGCGCCCGAGAATCTCCCGGCCTGTTGTCGCCAGCCTGGCGCCGAAGCCCTTTAGAGGACATGCCATGGTCACCATTACGTCAGCCAAACCGGAGAAATGATGAAACAGATCAGGAAGAAGCAGCTCGTACGCGTCGTGGCGCAAGCCCTGGGCACCGGGGTCGCCCTGTCGATGATCGCGGCCGGAGCCCTGGCCCAGCAGGCGCAGAAGGTCGAGAAGATCGAGGTCACCGGCACCAACATCAAGCGCGTGGATACCGAGACTGTCGCCCCCGTCGAGGTCATCACTCGCGACCAGATCGAGCGCTCCGGCCAGCCGACGGTTGCCGACGTGCTGCGCAACATTCCCGCCAACAGCGGCGGCAGCTTCAGCGAGAGCTTCACCAACAGCTTCGCTCCGGGTGCCGCCGGCATCTCCCTGCGCGGCCTGGGCCAGAAGACGACGCTCGTCCTCCTCAACGGCCGCCGCACCGCCGGCTACGGGTTTGCGCAGAACCTCCAGGACACCTTCGTCGACCTGAACTCCATTCCCAGCGCCGCCGTCGAGCGCATCGAGATCCTCAAGGACGGCGCTTCCGCCGTGTACGGCTCCGACGCCATCGCCGGCGTGGTGAACGTGATCCTGCGCAAGGACTACAAGGGAGGGGAGATCGGCGGCTTCGTCGGCCAGTTCGAGGGCAAGAACGACTACCGCCTGAACCTCACCGGTGGCATCGGCGACCTGGCCACGGACCGCTACAACGTCTTCGGCGTGTTCGACTACTACAAGCGCGACCTGCTCATGCTCTCCGACACGGAGTTCGGCCACACGCGCGACATGCGCGGCTATGACGGCGGGCGCAACTTCCAGTCGCTCACGGGCGGCGGCACGTGGCGCCAGCTTACCGCGGCGAACGCGCTCACGGCCAACCAGCGGTCGATCTCCAGTTGCCGCGGCTCGGTGATCGACGGACCGACGGCTGTCAACGCGGGCCTCATCGGCGCCCCGGCCGGCAACACGTCGTTCAACATCCCGGGCAACACGTTCTGCGCGCAGGACTTCAACAACGAGTTCACCGCCTTGCCGGATACCGAGCGGACGGGCTTCCTCGGCCGGGCCACGCGCGAGTTCTCGGCAGCGACCACCGGATACGTCGAACTGGCCCTGAGCCGGATCTCGACCTTCCAGAAGTTCCAGGACCCGTTCTTCGCGGGAACGACGGGGCTAGTCGCCACGACGGCCGGACTTCGCCCGTTCACCTACAACATCAACTTCGCTCCCGGCGTCGCGGGCAACCCGTTCCCGACCAACGCGCGCTACGTCGGCGTGCTGGGCGACATGGGCACGCGCGATACCGAGGTCACGTCCGACACGCTCCGCTTCCTCACCGGCGCCACCTACACCTGGAACAAGTGGGATTTCGACAGCGCCCTGGGCTACTCGAAGAACGAGGTCGAGGCGATGAACTTCAACCGCCTGTCGCTTTCCGGGACGAGCGCCGCGTTCAGCGTGCCCAGCACGCCGCAGCCGCCGGTTCCGATCTCCAGCAGCGCCACCTACAACCTGAACAACTTCAACGGCAACTCGGCTGCCGTCCGTGACAGCATCCGCGCCGACTTCCCGCGCAATTCCGATTCGGAGCTTTTCTTCGTCGACACCAAGAGCTCCACCGAGATCGGCAAGCTGGCCGGCGGCGGCATCGGGCTGGCAATCGGCGCCGAATACCGCGAGGAAAAGCTGAAGGACACGCCGGACCCGCGCGCCTCGTCGGGAGACATCCTGGGCCAGGGCACGACGGCCACCGACGGGAAACGCGACAATTTCGCGATCTATGGCGAACTGGCGCTGCCCTTCACGCAGATGATCGAGGGCCAGATCGCGCTGCGCTACGACCACTACAGCGACTACGGCAGTTCGACGACCCCGAAGGTCGGCGTGAAGTTCCGCCCGACGTCGAACCTGATCCTGCGCGCCAACTGGGGCCAGGGATTCCGTGCCCCGACACTGCCGGAAATCTCCCCGTCCACGGCGACCTTCTTCACCTCCGTGATCGATCCGCTCACGGGCCAGAACACGCAGATTTCGGGCGTCTTCGCGGGCAACCCGGGCCTGGAAGCCGAGAAGTCCACCACCACCACCGCCGGCATCGTGTGGGAGCCGACCCGCGACTTCAACATCGGCCTGAACTACTACAACATCGAGTGGAAGAACATCGTCGGCTCCGACAGCTTCCAGTCGATCGTGAACGACGGCGGCCCGCGCGTGATCCGCGATCCGCTGACCAACGCGATCGTCACGGTGCTCAACAACTACCGCAACCTCGCCGTCACCAAGACGAACGGCATCGACCTCGATGTCCGGTACGCGATCAGCACCTCCGTGGGCAAGTTCACGTCCCGGGCCAATTTCTCCTACATCGATTCCTTCAAGGAGGACGGCGTGGAGACGGTAGGCACCAACGGGGGCACGAACACCATGCCGCGCACCCGCGGGACGCTGACGCAGGACTGGGACTACGCGGGCCTGGCTGCGACGCTGCAGTACAACTACATCCGCGGCTATTACCAGCAACTGCTTCCGGGCTCCTATTTCACAGGACAGGATGCGAGCTACCAGACCGGCGCCTACCACGAGCGGATCGACAATTACTTCACGTGGGACCTCTTCGGCCGCTACCAGGTCAACAAGAACCTGCGCCTGACGGCCTCGGTCACCAACCTCGACAACAAGAAGCCGCCCTACGACCCGGGCTTCAGCGGCACCTACCTGTACGACTTCAGCATGTACAACGTGATCGGCCGCACCGTCCGCGTGGGATTCAACTACACGATGTAATCGGCATCCCCGCCGGCCCAAGCGGCCGGGGATGATCCTTGCCGGACACGGACCCGCAGGCACCTGCCTGCGGGTCTTTTTTTTGCCTTGCTCCCTGCGCCGGGCCGACGCGTTGCAGAAATGCGACAAATATCGAGAAAATGTTGGAACTTTCACAAGACTGTGGCTATTATCCGGCGATCAATCGCGTCCGGACCGCCATATGGCCAGCAGCTGTTTATTCCAAGTTGCTGTCTATAAAAGAAAAACTCCCCAAGCACGGGGAACGCGATGATTCCTGAAACGACGCCGGATTTCGTAACAGCGCCTGTAACGGCACCGAGTCAGGGTCGACCGTATTGGATCGGACGTTTCGCTTACCCACGTCAATTGAGGAGCCCTTGATGAGCAATTACAAGCAACCGGCCAAGTCTTTCCGGAGGAAGACGTGCGTCATCGCCACCGAGATCGCGATCTCGCTGATGGCCGCACCGTTGGCTTTCGCGCAGCAGGCTGCGCCGAAAACCGAGAAGGTCGAGAAGATCGAAATCACGGGTACTCGCTTGCCGGCGCCGAACCTCGAGGGCCCCAGCCCGGTGTCCGTCATCACGGCGGAAGACATCAAGATCGACGGCACGATGAACGTCGAGAACCTGCTCAACAGCATGCCGCAGGTCTTCGCGGACCAGAACAGCACGGTCTCCAACGGCGCTTCGGGCACGGCAACCGTGAACCTGCGCGGCCTCGGGACGAACCGTACCCTGGTGCTCATGAACGGCCGCCGCATGCCTTTGGGCGACACCACGACCGTCGCTCCCGACTTGAACCAGATTCCCGCGGCCCTCATCAAGCGCGTCGAGATCCTGACCGGCGGCGCCGGCGCCGTTTACGGCTCGGATGCCGTCGCCGGCGTGGTGAACTTCATCATGAACGACAAGTTCCAGGGCGTTCAGATCGACGCCAACCAGAGCTGGAACAGCCACCAACAGGACAATCCCAAAGGCGTGGCGGACATCATCAACGGGCGCGCGGCCACCAACCCGGCCGAGTTCCAGGTGCCGGGCAACAAGAGTTCGGACGGCCGGATCGGTGACCTCGCCATCACCATGGGCAGCAACTTCGCCGACGGCAAGGGCAACGGCACGGTCTTCTTCGGCTATCACAACGCGGATGCGCTGCTGCAGTCGGAACGCGACTTCAGCGCCTGCGCGCTCGCCGCGAGCGGCAGCAGCTTCAGCTGCGGTGGCTCGGGCACGAGCGCCACGGGCCGCGTCACCAACCTGGCCGACGGCCGGGTCTGGACGAACGACCGCACGACGAACGCGACGCGCCGTTACAACAACTCCCTGGACCAGTACAACTTCGGCCCGACCAACTATTACCAGCGTCCCGACGAGCGCTACACCGCCGCCGCCTACGCGAACTATGACATCACGCCCCAGGCAAAGATCTATGCCGAGTTCAACTTCATGGACGACAGAAGCATCGGTCAGGTCGCGCCCGGCGGCATCTTCGGCAACATCGCCACGATCTACGGGGACAACCCCCTCCTCTCGGCCGGCTGGAGAAGCGCGCTCGGTTTGAACAGCGCCACGGACAGCACAGACGTCGTGGTCCAGCGACGTAACGTGGAAGGCGGCGGGCGCCAGTCGGACTACCGCCACACCTCCTACCGCGAGGTGCTGGGCGTGAAGGGCGACATCGGCAAGTGGAGCTATGACGTCTATATGGAAGCGGCCAAGGTCATCGTCTCCCAGACCCAGCAGAACTACTTCATGGACGACCGGATCAACCGCGCCCTCGATGTGGTGAACGTCAACGGCCAGGCCGTCTGCCGGACGGCCGCCAACGGCACCGACCCGAATTGCGTGCCCTACAACGTATGGTCGAACGGCGCCGTCACGCCCGCCATGCTGAGCTACCTGCAGGCGCCGGGGATCCAGACCGGTGGCACGCAGCAGGCCTTCTATGGCGGAACATTGACCGCCGACCTTGGCGACTATGGCTGGAAGCTCCCGCAGGCCCAAAGCGGCGTGGGCGTGGCGCTTGGCGCCGAGCGTCGTACGGAAAAGGTGGATCTGCTGCCCGACGGGAACGTGGCTACCGGCAACCTGTCCGGATCCGGCGGACCCACGCCTCCGCTCGACGGCAAGTACACGGTGAACGAGTATTTCGGGGAAATGCGCCTGCCGATCCTGGACGGGGTAAAGGGGGCCGAGTCCCTCAGCGCCTCGGGCAGCATTCGTCACTCCAGCTACAGCACGGGCAACTCCACGAACACCTGGGGCCTGGGCCTCGACTGGGCGCCCGTCAAGACCGCGCGCCTGCGCGGCAGCTACCAGAGTGCCGTTCGCGCCCCGAACCTGGTCGAGCTCTACCAGGCGCAGGGCAACAACCTGTTCGACATGGATTCCGACCCGTGTGCCGGGCCCACCCCGACCGCAACCCGGGTTGAGTGCGCGCGCACCGGCGTGACAGCAGCGCAGTACGGCACCATCCAGGACAGCCCGGCGGGTCAGTACAACTTCCTGCAGGGCGGCAATCCGGAACTCAAGCCCGAGGAAGCGAAGACCTACACGATCGGGTTCGTCTGGACGCCGATGCGCAACTTCAGCGCAACGGTCGACTACTACGACATCAAGATCGACAGGACCATTTCGATCGTCTCGCCGACCACGACCCTCAGCCAGTGCCTCTCGAACGGCGCGTTCTGTGACCTGATCCACCGCGATACGCTCGGCACGCTTTGGCTCCTTAACGACGGCCGGATCACCGCCACCAACCAGAACCTCGGTGGCACGGAGACCTCCGGCATCGACGTGGGATTCAACTACAGCTATCGCATGACGAACGGCTACGGCAGCCTCGGCCTCAACATGATCGGGACCTGGCTGCAGAAGCTGGAGACCGAGGAAATCAAGGGGCTGGGCAAGTATGACTGCGTAGGCCTGTACGGGGCGAACAAGTGCGGTTCCCCGAACCCGGAATGGCGCCACAAGATGCGCGGCACGTGGACCACCCCGTGGAACTGGGACTTGGCGCTGACCTGGCGCTACCTTGGCGAGGTTGAGGTGCAGGAGACCTCGTCCAACCCGCTGCTCGCCGGAGGCTACAACGAGATCGAGAAGACGCTCAGCTCGCAGAACTACATCGATATCGCTGGTTCCTGGAACGTGACCAAGCAGTTCACGCTGCGCGGCGGCATCAACAACATGCTCGATCGCGATCCGCCCCTCACCTCGCAGCAGGGCCCGTCCGTGTTCGGGAACGGCAACACTTTCCCGGGCACCTACGACTCCTTCGGGCGTCACTGGTTCGTCAACGCAACTTACAAGTTCTGATCCGCGGGACCGCTTCAACCCGAAAAACGGCGAGCTTCGGCTCGCCGTTTTTTTTACGATTGCAGAATCTGGCTCGCCACGCGATTCGGGGGAAGGCCACCGCCGGCTGCAGGTCGAATCCGTCCGCCCCTCCCGGGGGGAAGGCGCTCGGGGGTCGGTGACACGGTGGCGACTGCCCCCGGCAGGCCGTGGCGGCCTCGTGTTCCCTACCCCGACGCTAGTGCAGGTTGGCGCGCATGATCAGCGCCAGCAGGTCGTCCGGATCGATGGCCAGCGCCTTCCGGATCGCGCTTAACCCACTTTCTCCTCATCGAGGATGGCGCTTGCATGAATGGGCTGCCCGGCATCGGTTCTTGAACGGCTGTGAGGGGTTCCCCGTCCAAGGTTAACCACAAATCATTGCGCTGGAAATTGCCCCGATAGTCGAATAGAATTCCGGGTTTCCGAAACAGTCTCCTCCTGATCGGTCTGCAAGGAGGAGAACTAGATATCCCGTGTGTCCGGAGTCGGCACGCGGCCTGCAAAACGGGCGGCCGCAGGGCCGGTCGTGACCGAATGGCGCATACGCGCGCCGAGGGGGTGGAGGGTGGTTTCATGAAGAGCTACAGGGAGACCCAGAGAAACCCGGCGAAACACCTGCCGAGCGTGATCATGGTCGGCCTCCTGCATCTGCTCGTCGGCTACGCGCTGGTCACCGGTCTTGCGAGAACGGTCGTCGAGGTCCTAAAGGCACCGCTCGAGACCAAGATCATCGAGGAGATCAAGAAGCCGCCTCCCGACACACCGCCCCCGCCGCCGCCCAAGTTCGCCCCGCCGCCGCCGTTCATCCCGCCGCCGGAAGTGAACATCCAGGTGCCGATGCAGGCCCAGCAGGCGCCCACGATCACGACCGTCACCACGAACCGTCCGCCGCCCGGCCCGCCGCCGAAGGCCGCCCCGGTCGCGCCTCCGGCGCCCACCGGCCCGGTCGTGCGCAAGAACGTGAAGCCCGTCGGCGAAATCGTGCGGCCGGTGTTCCCGCGCCAGGCGATCCGCGACGGCATCCAGAACGGCAACGTGGTCGCCCACCTGCACATCCGTCCCGACGGCACGGTTTCCGAGGTAAGGATCGTCTCGTCGAAGCCACCGCGCGTCTTCGACCGCGAGGTCATCCGCGCGCTTTCGCAATGGCGATTCGCCCCCGAGTCCGTCGGCTTCATCGGCGAGGTGGACATCGATTTCAAGCTGACGGACTGACGCTCCGCCGGCCCCTATTCACCCGCAATACGTCACCAGGAAATTTGGAGGAATTCACATGCCCCTGATCCGCCGACTGCCCGCGCTGCTCGCGGCCATCATCCTCGCCTTCGCGCCGGCAGCGCCGCTGGTGCTCTCCACCGCGGCCCACGCCCAGGCGCCGGCCGCCGACGCAGCCAAGCCCGCCGAGGCTGCGGCTCCCGCCCCGGTGCCACCGCCCGCCGCCGCCAAGAACAAGGAGGTGATCGAGAACCCGTACGGCCTCGAGGCCCTCTGGAAGGAAGGTGATTTCGTTTCCAAGGGCACGCTCATCATCCTGGTCATCATGTCGATGGGCTCGTGGTACATCATGTTCGTGAAGGTGTACGAGCAGCACAAGCTCTACCGCGAGGCGGCCGCCGCCAAGTCCACGTTCTGGTCCGCAGGTTCGGTGACCGAAGGCGTGGCCACCTTGAAGGAAGGCAGCCCCTTCCGTTTCATCACCGAGTCCGCCCTCGAGGCGACCAAGCACCACGAAGGCAAGCTTCTCGGGCAGATCGACCTCAACGAGTGGGTGACGATGGCCATCCAGCGCGGCGTCGAGAACGTCGGCAGCCGCCTGCAGGACGGGCTCGCGTTCCTCGCGACGGTGGGCTCCACCGCTCCGTTCGTCGGCCTCTTCGGCACGGTGTGGGGCATCTATCACGCGCTGACCGCGATCGGGATTGCCGGCCAGGCGTCGATCGACAAGGTCGCCGGCCCCGTGGGCGAGGCGCTCATCATGACGGCCTTCGGCCTCGCGGTCGCGGTTCCCGCGGTGCTGGGGTACAACTGGCTGGTTCGCCGCAACAAGGTGGCGATGGAGCATCTGCGCGCCTTCGGCGCGGACCTGCACCTCGTCATCGTGGGCGGCGCCGCCCGGAAGACCAAGGGATAGATCCATGGCCATGACCGTCGGCCAGGCCGAGGAGGAAGAGCAGGAGGTGATGTCGGCCATCAACACCACGCCGCTCGTGGACGTGATGCTGGTGCTGCTCATCATCTTCCTGATCACGATCCCGGTCGTCATCCAGCAGGTCCCGATGGAGCTCCCGAAGGAGCGCAACGTCCCCACCCTGACCAAGCCGGAGAACATCACGATCTCCCTCAACAAGGACGGGGATGTCTTCTGGGGCATGGAGTACGTTCCCAGCACCAAGGCGCTCTTCGAGAAACTGAAGGTCGTCGCGGTGCAGAACCCGCAGCCGGAGATCCACGTCCGCGCCGACGAGAACACCCGTTACGAGTTCGTGGGCCGCGTCGTCGCGACCTGCCAGCGCGCCTCGATCCTCAAGATCGGCTTCATCACCGAGCCTCCCGCCCGCGTCCTCTGAGCGGCGATTACGAAAGGAAAAACGCATGGGCATGCAAGTCGGCTCCGGCGGCAGCGGCGATCCCCAAGTGATGATCGACATCAACACCACGCCGCTCATCGACGTGATGCTGGTGCTCATCATCATGCTGATCATCACCATCCCGATCCAGACGCACGCGGTGAAGCTCAACATGCCGGTGGGCAACCCCCCGCCGCCCGCGGTTCCGCCCGAGGTGATTCTGGTCGAGGTCGATTTCGACGGCACGGTCATCTGGAATGGCGACACGGTGGCCGACCGCCCGACCCTGGACGCGAAGTTCATCAACGCGGCGGCGATGCCCGTGCAGCCGGAATTCCACCTGCGGCCCAACAAGATCGTGAGTTACAAGTACGTCGCGGGCGTGATGGCCTCGGCCCAGAGCCACGGCATCACCAAGATCGGTCTCATCGGGGCCGAGCAATTCATCGATTGATTCAAGCATCCCCGGGGCCGCGCCAAAAGCGCGGCCCCGGCCTTTTCCGGAATCTGGAGAAAAGCCCGATGATCGGCCTCAACACCCTTCGCGCCGGCGCACTCGCCGCCATCCTCCTCCTCGCTTGCGCCGTGCCGGCCTTGGCCCAGGAAGCCGGCGGGAACACCGTCCGCCCGGCAGTGGGCAAGCCTCTCCAGGCGGCCGATGCCCTCTACAAGGCGAAGAAGTATCGCGAGGCCCTCGCCAAGGTCGTCGAGGCCGACGCCGTCGCGGGAAAGACCGCCTACGAGACCTACATCATCCAGCGTACGAGAGGCAGCATTGCCGCAGCCGCGGGCGACCACGAGGCAGCCGCCAGGGCTTTCGAGGCGGTGATCGCGACGGGGCGCACCACCGGAGCAGAGCAACTCAAGATCGTGCAAGCGGTGGCCGGGCTCCATTACCAGGCCAAGGACTATCCCAAGGCAGCCCAGTGGGCCGCGCGCTACCAGAAGGAAGGCGGCAACGATCCGGCCATGCGCACGCTGCTCGTCCAGTCGTACTCGCTCAACAATGACTGCGCGAGCGCCTCGCGCGCGGCCGGCGAAGGCGACGCCGAGGGCAGGAACGGCCGCCGGCCTTCCGAAACGGAACTGCAGATCCTCGCCAACTGTTATCTCAAGCAGAAGGACAATACGGGTTACGTCAACGCGATAGAAAAGCTGGTGATGTACTACCCGAAGAAGGAATACTGGACCGACCTCCTCAACCGCGTCCAGAGGAAGAACGGCTTCTCCGACCGGCTTTCGCTCGACGTCTTCAGGCTGAAGCTCGTCACCGGCAACGTGACCACCACCAACGACTACCTGGAAATGGCGCAACTCGCTCTTCAGGCGGGCTTCCCGTCGGAGGCCAAGACGATCGTCGAGAAAGGCTATGCCGCGGGCGCGCTGGGCACCGGCAAGGATGCGGATCGGCACAAGCGCCTGCGCGATCTCGCCCAAAAGTCGGTGGACGAGTCCCTCAAGTCTCGCGCGCAGACCGAGAAGGACGCGCTGGCCGACAAGGCCGGCAATGCCCTCGTCGCCGTGGGCTACAACTACGTGACCGAGGGTGCGCCGCAGAAGGGGCTCGCGTTCATGGAACAGGGAATCCAGAAGGGGGGACTCAAGCGCCCCGAGGATTCCAAGCTCCTGCTCGGCGTCGCGCAGTTGCACAGCGGCGCGCGCGCGCGGGGCATGCAGACGCTCAAGGGCGTCCATGGCAACGATGGCCCCGCCGACCTGGCGCGCCTGTGGCTTCTCGTCGGGCAGCGCTCGTAGCGCCCGCTATCCGCCACGCGACCGAGGCCGACCTGCCGGCCATCGTCGCGATCTACAATGCGTCCATACCCGGCCGGCTCGCGACCGCGGACACGGTTGCCGTCACCGTCGATGACCGCCGCGACTGGTTTGCGTCCTTCAATCAGGCCAACCGCCCTCTCTGGGTGGCCGAGTCCGATGGCCGGATGACGGGCTGGCTCGGGTTGCGCTCCTTCTACGGGCGCCCCGCGTACCACCGCTGTGTCGAGGCGGCTGTCTACGTGGCGCCGGAATTCCAGCGGCGTGGAACGGCCAGGGCGCTCCTCCAACACGCGATCGACGCCGCCCCTGCACTCGGAATCGCCACCCTCCTCGCGTTCGTCTTCGGCCATAACGAGGCGAGCCTTGCGCTCTTTCGCCTGGCGGGGTTCTCCGATTGGGGTACGCTACCCCGGATAGCGGAACTCGACGGGATCGAACGCGACCTGGTGATCCTCGGCAGGCGACTGACTCCATGAAGGCCTATCTCGATCTCATGCGCCACGTGCTCGAACACGGCGCGAAGAAAGCCGACCGCACCGGCACGGGCACGCTCTCCGTGTTCGGCCACCAGATGCGCTTCGACCTCGCGGAGCGCTTCCCGCTCGTGACGACGAAACGCGTGCACATGAAGAGCGTGATCCACGAGTTGCTCTGGTTCCTGCAGGGTTCGACCAACGTGAGTTACCTGAAGGAGAACGGCGTCTCGATCTGGGATGAATGGGCGGACGAGCGCGGGGAGCTGGGCCCCGTCTATGGCCACCAGTGGCGCTCGTGGGCTGCGCCGGATGGGCGCAGCATCGACCAGGTCGCCGAGGTCGTCGCGCAGATCCGCGCCAATCCCGACTCGCGCCGCCTTATCGTGTCGGCGTGGAACGTGGCGGACATCCCGCGCATGGCGCTGGCTCCTTGCCACGCCTTCTTCCAGTTCTACGTGTGCGATGGGCGCCTGTCGTGCCAGCTCTACCAGCGAAGCGCGGACATCTTCCTGGGCGTGCCCTTCAACATCGCCTCCTATGCGCTCCTCACGATGATGGTCGCGCAGGTGACAGGCCTCAAGCCGGGAGAATTCGTCCACACCTTCGGCGACGCGCACCTGTACCTCAACCACCTGGACCAGGCCCGCGAGCAGCTGTCGCGCGAGCCCCGCGCCTTGCCGGTGATGCGGCTGGACCCCGCCGTGTGCGACCTCTTCGCGTTCCGGTACGAGGGCTTCGCGCTCGAAGGCTACGATCCGCATCCGCCGATCCGGGCGCCGATCGCGGTCTGAACACCGTCGAGGCGTGGTCCAGGAACGAGCCGTCGATCGCTTCCGTCACTTATCAATCCGGCAGATGACATGTTGAGATCCCTCATCGTTGCCCGAGCACGCAACGGCACGATCGGCAAGGACAGCGGCATGCCCTGGCACCTGCCGGCCGACCTCGCGCACTTCAAGCTGACGACGCTCGGCCACCCGATCATCATGGGACGGCGAACGTGGGAGTCCATCGGCCGCGCGCTTCCGGGACGTAGCAACATCGTGGTGAGCCGAACGCCGGGATTCGCGGCGCCCGGCGCCCGCGTTCTCGCCTCGCTCGACGATGCCTGGCAGGCGGTCGCCGGGGCGGACGAAGCGTTCGTCATCGGCGGCGCGCAGCTCTACGCCGATGCCCTTCCGGATGCCGACCGCGTGTACCTCACGGATATCGCAGGCGAGATCGAGGGCGACACCTTCTTCCCCGTCCTGGCGCCAGGCGAGTGGCGCGAATCGGTCCTGGGCGAGCACCCGGCCGACGAGAGGAATCGTTTCGCGCTCCGTTTCCTGCTTCTCGAGAGGCAGCGAGTGCCCTCGGGCCGTTGACCCGACGCAAGCGCGCGAACCGCCGCACACCTAGACTTCCCAAGTGCCCGATACCCGCTTCACCAACGTCCTGAAGTGCGCCCAGTGCGGCAAGCCGGCCCCGGCACCGTTCGTGAAGGCCGATGAGGACGGCACGGCGCTCGTGTTCTGCTGCGCCGGCTGCGCGGGTATCGATGATGGCCTCGCCCGTGCCACTACCCCGGCGCCGGCGCCCGCCGCGCCCACGGAAATGGAAACGGTCTTCGACGTCGAAGGCGTGAGCTGCGCGGCCTGCATCACCCGGGTCGAATCGGCCCTGGCACGACTGCCGGGGGTGGCCGAATCGAGTCTCAACCTGGCGACACGGCGCGTACGCATCCGGCATTCGCCGTCCGCCACTCGCGAGCAGCTGGCCGCCGTGATCGCCCGCGCAGGCTATCGCGCCCGCGTGCCGGGACGCGACCCGAAGAGCATGCGCCGCGCGGAGGAGCGCAGGGCCCTTTGGCGATTGTCGGTGGCCGGCTTCGCGATGATGCAGATCATGATGCTGGCCTTCCCGGCCTACCTGGATATCGACGGCTCCCTGGCATGGGACCTCGAGAAACTCCTCAACATCGCGAGCCTGGTGATCACCGTGCCGGTGCTGCTGTTCTCCTCGGGGCCCGTCTTCCGGGCCGCGTGGCACGGCATCGCGGCGCGCCAGCCCGGGATGGACGTGCCCGTGGCGCTGGGCATCGTGGTGAGCTTCCTGGCGAGCCTCTACGGCACCTGGGCCGGCGGCGAGGTGTACTACGACTCGATCACGATGTTCGTGTTCTTCATCCTGTGCGGCCGCTACTTCGAGGCCCGGGCGCTCGCGGGCACCGTCGATGCCGCGGATTCACTCGCGCAGCTCCTGCCGCGGCGGGCATGGAAGCTCATCGGCGACGAGCGCGTCGAGACTGATCCCTCCCTGCTGAACCCGGGCGAACTGGTTTCGATCCCGGCGGGCGAAGCTGCGCCCGCCGACGCCTGCGTTGTTTCCGGTGCGACGGAGTTCGACGAGGCGCTCCTCACCGGCGAAACCTACCCGGTCCCGAAGGCTCCCGGCGACAAGGTGCTCGCCGGCAGCATCAACCTCGCGTCCCCGGTCACGGCACGCGTGGAAAGGGCGCCGGGGGAAGCCATGCTCGACGTGATCCGCCGGCAGATGGAAAGGGCCGCCTCGCAAAAACCCCGCTGGGCCCTCGTGGCCGATCGTGTCGCGAGCTACTTCGTGATCGTCGTCGTGGTCCTCGCGGCGCTGGGCGCCCTGGTGTGGTGGTGGATCGATCCTTCCAGAGCCCTGTGGGTGGCCGTATCGACGCTGGTCGTCACCTGCCCCTGCGCGCTTTCGCTCGCGACCCCGGTGGCCCTCACCGCCTGCGTGAATGCCCTGTCGCGCCATGGCGTGATGGTGACGAGCGGCCGGGCCATCGAGGCGCTCGCATCCGCCACCCACCTCGTCTTCGACAAGACGGGAACGCTCACCACGGGACGCATGCACCTGCGCGCCGTCGAGGTGCTGGGCGACCTGGACCGGACAGCTTGCCTGGTCCTGGCCTCTGCGCTCGAATCCGCCCTGTCCCATCCGATCGCCCATGCCCTGGTGAAGGCCCGCCCCGCCGGAAGCACCATGCCCGAAATGACGGCGATCCGGGCGGTGGCCGGCGCCGGCGTCGAGGCGATGGCGGGAGACCGGCTCATCCGGGTCGGATCGCCCGCGTTTTGCGCCGGAATCGCAGGCTCGCCCTTTCCGTGCCCCACGGACTCCTCGGAGCCGGTCGCGGCGATGGCCTCGCAAGGTCGCTGGCTCGCCGCCTTCCATTTCGAAGATGCGCTCAGGCCCGAATCGCGCGAACTCGTCTCCCGGGCCCGCGCAGCAGGGTGCGAGGTGGTCCTGCTGTCGGGCGACCGGGTACCCGTGGTCGATCGGGTCGCCGACGAACTCGGGATCACGCTGCGTATCGCGGAGGCAAGCCCCGAGGAAAAGGCGCGCCGCGTCGAGACCATGGCCGCCGAGGGTGCCGTCGTCGCCATGATCGGGGACGGCATTAACGACGCCCCGGTCCTCGCCCGGGCACAGGTCTCGATTGCGCTGGCGAGCGGGGCGGCGCTTGCGCAGTCGCAGGCGGATTTCGTGGTGGCCAACCCCTCGCTCCTCGCCATCGGCGAGGCCATCGAGCTCTCGCGGCGCACGCGCCGAATCATTCGTCAGAACATCGCCTGGGCGATCGCCTACAACGCTGTCACCCTGCCCCTGGCGCTGGGCGGATTCCTCACTCCCTGGCTGGCGAGCCTCGGCATGTCCCTCTCATCGCTGCTCGTGGTGGCCAATGCCCTTCGGCTGCTGCGTGGGGTCGGGGCATACGGCGGGAAGCGATCCGGCGACCGGACTGCCGGAACCCCGGCCAATGCGTAACCCGACCCCCACTTTGCGTCCATGGACATCCTCTACCTCCTGATTCCGGTCAGCGTCGTGATCGTCTTCGTGATCGGCGCCGTGTTCTGGTGGGCCATCGCGAGCGGCCAGTTCGACGAGCTGGATCGCGAGGCCGGATCCGTCGTGGACGACGAGGAATCGCGGCTATAGTATAAGCATCTCCTTATTGACTGGTATCAAGCCCGCGAACAGGCGGGCCGATATACTCGGCTCGGGAGGCGCATGCGCGGATCCGTGTGTGTTTTGAGCCATTTCCGGGGAGCTCGACATGAACGAAGCACAATATAACTACAAGGTCGTCCGCCAGTTCGCGGTGATGACCGTGGTCTGGGGGATCGTCGGCATGCTGGTCGGCGTGATCATCGCCGCGCAACTCGCGTGGCCGGCGCTCAACTTCGATATCCCGTGGTTCTCCTATGGGCGCCTGCGCCCGCTGCACACGAACGCGGTCATCTTCGCCTTCGGCGGCTCGGCGCTCTTCGCGACCTCCTACTATGTGGTGCAGCGCACCAGCCACGCGCGCCTGTTTGGCGGCTCGCTCGCCGCGTTCACCTTCTGGGGCTGGCAGGTCGTCATCCTCCTCGCCGCCATCACCCTTCCGCTCGGCTACAACACCAGCAAGGAGTACGCGGAGCTCGAGTGGCCCATCGACATCCTCATTGCTGTGGTGTGGGTGTCCTACGCGATCGTGTTCTTCGGCACCATTGCCAAGCGCAAGGTGAAGCACATCTACGTCGCCAACTGGTTCTTCGGCGCCTACATTCTCACGATCGCTCTATTGCACATCATCAACAGCGCCGAGGTGCCGGCGGGGCTGCTGAAATCCTACTCCGCCTACGCCGGCGTCCAGGATGCGATGGTGCAGTGGTGGTACGGTCACAACGCGGTCGGATTCTTCCTCACCGCCGGCTTCCTGGGGATGATGTACTACTTCATCCCGAAGCAGGCGGGCCGGCCCGTCTACTCCTATCGCCTGTCGATCGTGCACTTCTGGGCCCTCATCTTCACCTACATGTGGGCGGGCCCCCACCACCTGCACTACACGGCACTGCCGGACTGGGCGCAGTCGATCGGGATGGTCTTTTCCCTCATCCTGCTGGCGCCCTCCTGGGGCGGCATGATCAACGGGATCATGACGCTCTCCGGCGCATGGCACAAACTGCGCACCGACCCGATCCTCAAGTTCCTCATCGTCTCGCTCTCGTTCTACGGCATGTCGACCTTCGAGGGCCCGATGATGTCGATCAAGACCGTGAATGCGCTCTCGCATTACACGGATTGGACGATCGGCCATGTGCACTCCGGCGCGCTCGGCTGGGTCGCGATGATCACCATCGGCAGTCTCTACTACCTCATTCCGCGGCTGTTCGGCCGCACCGAGATGCACTCGGTGAAGGCGATCACGCTGCACTTCTGGATCACGACGATCGGCATCGTGCTCTACATCGCCTCGATGTGGATCGCGGGCGTGATGCAGGGCCTCATGTGGAGAGCGGTGAACGAGGATGGCACGCTCACCTACACATTCGTGGAGAGCGTGAAGGCGACCTACCCCTACTACGTGATCCGGCTCACCGGCGGCCTGCTGGTGTTCAGCGGCATGCTGGTGATGGCGTGGAACACGGTCAAGACGATCACCGCGGGCAAGGCCGTCGAAGGCGACATCCCGCCCGTGGCCGCCGGCTCGGGTCTCGACGCGCCCGCGCACGCCTGAGCGAGAAACACCATGAAAATCACCCATGACATCATTGAACAGAAAACCGGCCTCCTCGCCCTCCTCGTCGTGCTCGTCGTGAGCGTCGGCGGACTGGTCGAAATCGTTCCGCTCTATTTCCAACGCTCGACGACGGAGCCGGTCTCGGGCCTGAAACCCTACAACGCGCTGCGCCTGGCGGGGCGCGACATCTACCAGCGCGAAGGCTGCTACAACTGCCATTCGCAGATGATCAGGCCGTTCCGCGCCGAGGTCGAACGCTACGGCCATTATTCGGTGGCCGGCGAGTTCGTCTACGACCATCCATTCCAGTGGGGCAGCAAGCGCACGGGGCCCGATCTCGCGCGCGTCGGGGGCCGTTACAGCGACGACTGGCACCGCACCCACTTGCGCAATCCGCGCGACGTGGTGCCGGAGTCGAACATGCCCGGCTACCCGTGGCTTTCGAAGACACCGGTGGCGGGCGAGGATCTGCCCGCGCACATGAAGGCGCTGCGCATCGTCGGCGTACCCTACACCGACGCCGAAATCGCCTCGTCGACGAAGGAAGTGGCCGGAAATACCGAGGAGGACGCGCTGATCGCCTACCTCCAGGATCTCGGAACCGTCATCAAGTCGCGGAGATAGGACGATGGACATCAATGCCATTCGCGCCGGAATCACCGTCGCAGCCCTGATCACCTTTCTCGGGATCATCGCGTGGGCCTGGTCCTCGCGCCGCCGCGCCGACTTCGAGGCGGCTGCCCGCCTGCCTCTCGAGGAGGATGACATCGTGCCTTCCGGGGAGAGGCGCAAATGAGCGACTTCGTCGACGGCTTCTGGAGCCTTTACGTTGCCGGCATCACGCTGGTGTCCATCCTGGCCTGCGCGTTGCTGCTCACGATGCAGCACAAGAAGCGCCCCGCTGGCGAGTCCGTAGGCACCACCGGCCACCAGTGGGACGAGGACCTCGCGGAGTACAACAACCCCCTGCCCAAGTGGTGGATGTGGCTTTTCTGGATCACGATCATCTTCGGCCTGGTGTACCTCGCCCTCTATCCGGGCATGGGCACTTTCAAGGGAGTGCTCGGGTGGTCGTCGACAGGCCAGTACAAGGCGGAGCAGGCTAGTGCCGAGGCTACGTACGGCCCGGTGTTCCAGAAGTACGCGGCGATGGAGATCGAGGCGATCGCCAGGGACCCGCATGCAAGGCTCATGGGCGAGCGCATGTTCCTCACCTATTGTTCGCAGTGCCACGGGTCGGACGCACGCGGCGGGGGGCACTTTCCCAACCTCGCCGACAACGACTGGCTGTGGGGCGGCGAGCCACAGGCGATCCTCACGACGATCATGGAGGGGCGCACCGGCATGATGCCGCCCATGGGCGCCGCGGTGGGTGGGCCGGATGGCGTCAAGGAAGTCGCCAATTACGTCCTCTCCCTTTCGGGAGCCGCGCACGACGCCAAGCTCGCCGAAGCCGGCAAGGGGAAGTTCCTGGCCTGCGCCGCCTGTCACGGACCGGAAGCCAAGGGCAACCCCGCCCTCGGCGCGCCCAACCTCACGGACAAGATCTGGCTGCACGGAGGAACCCTGGCCGCGATCTCCGAGCAGATCGAGAAGGGCCGCACGAATGTCATGCCGGCCCACAAGGACTTCCTGGGCCCCGAGCGGTCGCGAATCCTGGCCGCCTATGTGTGGGGCCTGTCCAATGGGTCTGCCGCCGCGAAGTGAGCCCCGCCAGTGTCTGAAGCAACTCCGGGGGCTCAGAGAGCCCCCGTCATCCCCCTGAAGGACGTCACGCCGCGAGCAGGGGCGCAGGACGAGTCCGAAGGCGCACTGTTCGAGGTGCGCAAGAAGATCTACCCGCGGGCCGTGACGGGGTGGTTCGCGAGCCTGCGCTGGGCGGCCGTCTGGCTCACGCAGGTGATCTTCTACGGGCTGCCCTGGATTGCCTGGAACGACCGCCAGGCGGTCCTGTTCGACCTTGCCTCGCGCAAGTTCTACATCTTCGGCTTCGTCTTCTGGCCGCAGGACTTCATCTACCTCACGCTGCTCCTCGTCGCAGCCGCCATATCCCTCTTCCTGTTCACCTCGGTGGCGGGCAGGCTCTGGTGCGGGTTCGCGTGCCCGCAGACCGTCTACACCGAGATATTCCTCTGGATCGAGCGCCTTTTCGAAGGCGACCGGAACGCGCGGACGAAGCTGGACAACGGCCCGCTCACCCCGCGCAAGGTCGGCATCAAGGCCGCGAAGCATGGCACCTGGGCTGCGCTCTCCCTCTGGACCGGGTTCACCTTCGTGGGCTACTTCACGCCCATCAAGGAACTGGGCGGGGAGGTCTTCTCCCTGGCATTCGGCCCGTGGGAGACCTTCTGGGTCTTCTTCTACGGGTTCGCGACCTACGGCAACGCCGGCTGGATGCGCGAGCAGGTGTGCATGTACATGTGCCCCTATGCGCGCTTCCAGGGCGCGATGTTCGACCGGGACACGCTCATCATCGCCTACGATCCCGGGCGGGGAGAGCCGCGCGGATCGAGGAGCAGGAAAGCCGACCCGAAGGGCCTCGGGCTCGGTGACTGCGTCGACTGCGGAATCTGCGTCCAGGTCTGCCCGACCGGCATCGATATCCGCAATGGCCTGCAGTACGAGTGCATCGGATGCGCGGCCTGCATCGATGGATGCGACCAGGTGATGGAGAAGATGGGCTACCCGAAGGGGCTCATCCGCTATTCGACCGAGCACGCGCTGCAGCAGCAGAGCGGGTTGGCTGGCATCCTGAAGCGCATCGTCCGGCCACGCACGCTCGTGTATACGGCCACCCTGGCGACCGTGATCGTGGCGGCCGTCGCCGCGCTCCTCATGCGCGTACCGCTCAAGGTGGACGTGATCCGCGACCGGGGCGCCATTGTGCGCGAGGTCGAGGATGGTGAACTCGAGAACGTGTACCGGCTGCAGGTGACGAACGCCACCGAGTCGACCCTGCGCTACCGGATCGCCGTGGATGGGCTGCCCGGCGTGCGCATCGCCTCGGATTCCGTGATCGAAATGGCCGCCGCTTCCACCCGCGCATTCCCGGTGCGCATTCGCGTTCCCGGCGCGCAGGCTCCGGGGGGCTCGCAGAAGATCCACATCAGCGTCACCGCCGAAGACGGCAGTGGCATCCACGTGCGGGAGAAGGCCGTATTCCTCTCCCCCAGGAAGGACGGACATTGAACGCCGTGACCACTCCCCTCGATCAGCATCCCCCGCGCAAGCCCTGGTACCGCGAACCCTGGCCCTGGCTCCTCATGTCCGGGCCGGCCCTTGTCGTGGTCGCCGGGGTGACGACGGCCGTCGTCGCGTTCCGGGGCGCCGACGGACTCGTCGCCGACGACTATTACAAGCAGGGGCTCACCATCAACCGCCAGATCGCCCGCGACGAGGCGGCGAGCAGCCTCGGCATCACCGGCGAGCTCCGGATGCTGCCCGGAGCCGTCCGGGTAACGCTGCGTTCCTCCGCCGCGCTCCCGGACCGGATAACCATCAAATTCGTGCATCCCGCGCGAGCTTCGGAGGACCGGGTCGTGCACCTGGCGCGCACGGCCGAGGACCTCTGGGAGGCGCCGCTCCCCGACCTGCCCGCCGGCCGATGGCGCGCCATCGTCGAGACGGTGCAATGGCGAGTCGCGGCGCAGATCGACACCAGGACCGCGCAAGCGGCCGAACTTTCGCCGGGCGTCCGCTGAACCCGGGGCCGGGACCGCAGTGAAGGGAGAATGAACGCATGCTTACGCAACGCATCGCCTGGATCCTGTGGCCGGCGTTCCTCGTCGCCTGCGCATCCGAGGTCCTCTTCTTCACGCTCTTCGACCCGTCGGACATGAGCTTCTTCGGCGAGCCGCTCGAGGCGAGCCGCATGGCGATCTATTCGGTCGGGTTCTTCGTCTTCTGGGCGCTGGCGGCGGCGTCGAGCTTCCTCACCTGCTTCCTGCAGTGGTCGCCGTGGGAAGTGAACCGCTGCCCGCTGCCGGCCATGGAGCGGCCGGAGGGATGCCCGAAGCGCGAAGGGCCGGGCTGCTGTCCCTAAGAAAGGGGTTTCATCGGGAAAAGGGACGGTTCAAGGAACCGCCCTTTTTTCCAGGCGATGAAACCTGACCGCTACAGGACCTTGATGACGTCAACGAGGCTCGGGTCGTCGGGGATCTGGAAAGCCTCGAATCCCAGTCGATCCATCAGGTCGAGCATCGAACCGTTCGAGGCGAGCACCAGTCCGCGCAGCCGCTCGATGCCGGCGAAGCGCGCGTGCGTCATGAGCCGCCCCATGAGTTTCGAGGCGAGCCCCTTCCTCTGGACGCGGTCGGCGATGACGATGGCGAACTCGGCGCTGGCCGGATTCGGGTCGCGCACGTAACGCGCCACCCCGATGATCGACTCGCGATCGCCCTCGTGGCGAACCGCGATCAGGGCCATCTCGCGGTCGTAGTCGATCTGCGTGAAGCGCGCCACCATCTCGGGCGTCACGTGGCGCACCAGCGAGAGGAAGCGCAGGTAGCGCGACTCGTCGGACAACTCGGTGATGAACGCGGTCTCCATTTCCGCATCCTCGGGGCGGATCGGCCTGATCGTCACTTCCGTCCCGTCGCGAAGGCGCTCCACCGCTTCCAGCGCCTCCGGATAGGGATGGATCGCCAGGTGCGAATAGCGGCTGTCGAGGTGCCGGCGCTCCGGATCGATGACGACGCGGGCGTCGAGCGCAATCGCCCCGCTCGGGTCGAGGAGCAGCGGGTTGATGTCCATCTCCGCGACCCACGGCAGCGCGCAGACGAGATCCGAAACGCGCAGCAGCACGTCCAGCAGGGCCGCGCGGTTCGCAGCCGGGACGTTTCGGTAGGCTCCCAGCAGCCGCGCGGCGCGCGTCCGGTCGACTAGATCGCCCGCGAGTCTCAAGTTGAGCGGGGGAAGCCCGACGGCGTTGTCGCGCAGCAGTTCGACCGCCACGCCGCCCGAACCGAAGCTGATGGCGGGGCCGAAGGCCGGGTCGGTCATGACCCCGATCATGAGCTCGCGCCCATCGCGCCGGACGACCATGGCCTGCACCAGCACGCCGGCAATCTTCGCCTCGGGACGCATGCGCTTCACGGTCGCGATGATGTCGTCGAACTGCTGCCCCACGTCGTTGGCGTCGCGTATGTCGAGGCGCACGCCGTTCACGTCGGATTTGTGCGAGATGTCGGGCGAAAGGATCTTCATCACCACCGGGTAGCCGATCGTGCCGGCGGCCTGCAAGGCTTCCTCGCGCGTCGCGGCGACCGCAAAGGGCGGCACGGGGACGCCGAAGGCGGCGAGCAGGCTCTTCGCCTCCACCTCGTTCAGGAGCGTGCGGCCCTCGTCCACGGCGACCCGGAAGATCTCCTCGGCCCGCGGAATGTCGTGCTCGATCTGCGTCGATCGCGGCGGCGGCGACTCGAGAAGCAGCTTCTGGTTCTTCACGTGCGTGGCGAGCGCCGCGAAGGCCTGCACCGCGACTTCTCCGGCCCGATAGGCAGGCACGCCGGCCTCTTCGACCCGATGCCGGGTGGCCACCACGCCGCTCTCTCCCAGCCACGCCGTGAGGAAAGGCTTCGAGCATTCCTTCGCCACGGGCAGGAGCCCGTCGGCGACGGATTCGGCGCTGGCGATGCCGGTCGGACAGAACACGGTGAGCACCGCGTCCACGTTCGGATCCTCGGCCACGATCTTCGCCGCGCCTCCGAACCGCTCGCCGTTCGCATCCCCGATCACGTCCACGGGATTGCCGTGCGACCAGTGCTTCGGCAGTATCGCGTTCAACTTCTCGAGCGTGTCCGGCGCGAGCTTCGCGAGCTGGACGTTTTCGGAACTGCATGCGTCCGCGGCAAGCACGCCCGGGCCGCCGCCGTTGGTGACCACGGCGAGCCGGTCGCCGTAGGGCTTGCGTCGCGATGACAGCGCGCGTGCAGCCGCGAAGAGGTCCTGGGCGCTGTGGACGCGGACCACGCCGCAACGCGTGAGCACCGCGTCGAAGACCGCGTCGTTGCCGACCAGCGCCCCGGTGTGCGAACGTGCCGCCTGGGAGCCGGAGGCATAGCGTCCCACCTTGAGCACGATCACCGGTTTCGCGCGGGCGATGGCGCGAAGGCTGCTGATGAAGGTGCGCCCGTTGTGGACACCCTCCACGTAGAGCAGGACGCTTTCCGTCTTGGGATCGAAAAGCAGGTAATCGAGCACGTCCCCGAAGTCCACGTCAACGGCGGCGCCGAGCGAAACGACGCTCGAGAGCCCGACCTTGGTGCTCGCCGCCCAGTCCACGAGTGCGGTACAGATCGCGCCGGACTGCGAGACGAGCGCAATGCTGCCCGGTTCGCATGCGGTGCGCGCGAACGAGGCGTTCAATCCGATGGAAGGCCGGAGCATTCCGACGCAGTTGGGGCCGAGGATGCGCACGTCCGCTGCCTGCGCCACCGCAAGGACCTGCGCTTCCAGTGCCTTTCCGGCCTCGCCCGTCTCGCCGAAGCCGGCGGACAACACGATAGCGGCCGGAATACCGGCGCGGCCGGCCTGCGCGATGATCTCCGGAATGGCCACGGCCGGCGCCGTCACGATCGCGAGATCCACCGCCTCAGGCAGGGCCTCGAGGGTCGGATGGCAGGCAACGCCGTCGAGCTGCGTGTGCCGCGGGTTCACGAGATGGATCGGCCCGCGAAATCCTCCCTGGCGAAGGTTGGCGAGAACCACCTGTCCGAGGGAGCCCGGGCGCGCGCTCGCGCCGACAAGAGCGACCGACGCGGGCGACAGCAGGGGATGGAGCGGGTGGATCAGCTTCGAGATGCCGGCCGCCGAGGGCACGGCCCCCGCATCAGGAATCCGGAAGCGATTGGCGGCCAGGCGATTCCTCAACTTGATGCTCATGATTGCGGCTCATCCGGTGAAATGGGTCGGCCCGCCTCGTTTCTCTGCCAGTTCCTGGCACCGCACGCATCGCGAGGCGGCGGGCTGGGCCTCCAGACGCGCAAATCCGATGGCACTGCCGCAATCCTCGCAAAGGCCGTACTCGCCCTTTTCCAGGCGACGCTCGGCAGCCACGATGGCCAGGAGCGCCGCGCGAACCTGCCCGGCCCCGGCCACGTCGCGCTCGAACTCGGCCTCGGCCAAGGCACCATCGCCCGTCAGGCCGAGGTCGCGAAACAGCTCCGCATCCTCCCCGCTGAGTTCACCGCTCGCGCGCCGCACACCCGCCAGCGCGTCGCGCTTCAGGCGCTCCAACTCGCCGCGAAGCCACACGAGTTGGCTCGCATCCAGGCGCTTCATGCCGGGAGGGGCGCTCATCACCTCACCACGAGCACCGGCACGTTCGTGCGCGCGAGGACCTTCTGGGTTTCGCTGCCGAGCAGAAGCGCCTCGAACCCCTTGCGGCCATGGGATGCCATCACGATGAGGTCCGCCTTGACCTTCTTCGCGGCCCCCAGGATCTCGTCGGCGGGAGAATCACCGAAAAGCTGAAGCGATTCGGCCTCGATGCCTTCCTTCAGGGCGATGGCGCTGTCCTTGGCGAACACCTTGTCGGCAGCGGCCTTGCAGTCGCGCTTGTAGTCCTTTTCCGACGGCCAATCGATCATCACCCCGTCAGGGTAGTAGGGCGTGCGGTAATCGGGCGTCACGTGGACGAGAGTAAGCAGCGCACCGGACCCTTTTGCCAGCACCGCAGCCGTCTTCACGGCATGGGCGGAGCGCTTCGAACCGTCGGTAGCGCATAGGATGCGTCGGAACATGGCGGGTCTCCTCTCGTGGAATTGGGGTTCGTGAGTCCATGCTACCCCCGGGCCTCTGCCCTTGCTTGACGGGGATCATGAAAAAGAACGCTCGAGGGACGGCCCACGAGTGGCCTGAGAGTCTGTCCCCGAGGCGTCCATCTCCTGTATCAGGGAGCGCTTTGCGCCTGGGCCATGACCCGCTTGAGGCCCCCGATGTCCAGGATGCGCACGTGCTTCTGGTGAACCTCCACCAGTCTGTCCTCCTGGAAGCGCGAAAAGAGGCGGCTCACCGTCTCCAGCTTCATGCCGAGGTAGCTGCCGATCTCGTCGCGCGTCATGCGCAGGACGAACTCCGAGGCGGAAAAGCCCCGCGCCGTGAGCCGCTGAGAGAGGTTCACGAGGAAAGCCGCGAGGCGTTCCTCCGCGCGCATCGACCCGAGCAGCATCATCACGCCCTGGTCGCGGACGATTTCCCGCGAGAGCACCTTGTGGAAATGGCGCTGCAGCGGCTCGAAATTGCGCGACAGGTCCTCGACCCGGGCAAAAGGCATCACGCACACCTCGCTGTCCTCGAGCGCGGTGAGCGTGCAGGTGTGGCGGTCGCCGCCGATACCGTCCATCCCGAGGAGCTCGCCCGCCATGTAGAAGCCGGTGACCTGCTCGCGGCCGTCGCCGCTGGTGAGCGTGCTCTTGAAGAAGCCGAAGCGAACCGCGTACAGCGCCGAAAACGGTTCGCCGCCGTAGAACAGGCTGTCGCCCCGGCGAATCTTGCGCCGCGTGGACACCAGGCTGTCGAGCGTCTGCAATTCGTCGGCGGTCAGTCCCACCGGCAGGCAAAGCTCGCGCAGGCTGCATTGCGAGCACGCCGTGCGCAGGCGCGTGAGCGTGGCGGGGGATATCTCGGTCATAGGGCACCATTGTAGAGGGTGCCAAAGCGCCCGGCGAGGGTTGATCCATGTCAAGGCAAGTGCATGCCGTTGACGCAAGATGCGATCCATGCTCACGGACGCGACCCCCGAATTTTCCGCACGCGCCCCTCGCCCCGAATCGCTGCCCGCCCAGATCGACCTGGATCTCGTGCAGCGCTTCGACAAGCTGGGTCCGCGCTACACCAGCTACCCCACGGCGGACCGCTTCGTGGAAGCGTTCGACGCGCGCTCCTTCGAGCAGGCGATGCGCACGCGCCTCATCGGGGCCGTGAGCCAGCCACTCTCGCTCTATGTCCACCTGCCGTTCTGCAACACGATCTGCTTCTATTGCGGCTGCAACAAGGTGGTCACGCGCGACAAGTCCCGGGCTGCCCGGTACATCCACTACCTCGGCCTCGAGATCGCGATGCAGGCCGCGCTCGCCGGCGACGACCGGCGCGTGCGCCAGATGCACTGGGGCGGGGGCACGCCCACTTTCCTTTCCGACCACGAACTGCGCGTGGTATGGGAGCTTCTGCGCTCGAACTTCGAGTTCACGCCCGACGGCGAATATGCGATCGAGATCGACCCGCGATCCTGCTCGCCGGATGCCATCCGGCTCCTGGCCGAACTCGGGTTCAACCGCGCGAGCTTCGGCGTCCAGGATTTCGACCCGGCGGTGCAGCGCGCGGTGAACCGCATCCAGCCCTATGAAATGACACGCGACGTGATCGAGGCGTCCCGCGCCTGCGGCTTCAAATCGCTCAACATCGACCTGATCTACGGCCTGCCCAAGCAGAGCGTGTCGAGCTTCGCCGATACCGTCGAGCGCGTGCTTGAGCTCAGGCCCGACCGCATCGCGCTGTACAGCTACGCCCACCTGCCCCAGAGATTCAAGCCGCAGCGGCGCATCCTCGACGTGGACCTGCCCAGCGCCGCCGAGAAGCTCTCCATCATGGCGCGCGCGATCGACCTGTTCAACCGCGCGGGATACATCTACATCGGGATGGACCACTTCGCCCTGCCAGACGACGAACTTGCCCGCGCGCAACGCAGCGGCACGCTCACGCGCAACTTCCAGGGCTACACGGTCGGCCCCGACGGAGACATGCTCTCGTTCGGCGTTTCCGCCATCGCCAAGGTCGGACCCACCTACTGCCAGAACGCCCGCGACCTGCCGGCCTACTACGATTCGCTGGACCAGGGGCGGCTGCCCATCATCCGCGGCATCGAGCTTTCAGCCGACGACCTGCTGCGCCGCGCGATCATCGTGGCGCTCATGTGCCAGTTCTGCGTCTCGACGCAGTCGATCGAGGCCTCGCACCTGATCGACTTCGAGACCTACTTCGCCGGCGAGCTCGAGGCGCTGAAGGAGTTCGAGGAACTCGGCCTCATCGTGCGCGAGCCGGGCTGGATCACGGTCACGCCCAAGGGCCGCTTCTTCGTGCGCGCCATCGGCGCAGTCTTCGACCGGTACCTTCGCGCCGACAAGGACCGCGTCGCCTACTCCCGCATCATCTGAAGGATCCGGGGCCGGGCGCATTCCGCGTGGCGCTGGCGCCCTGACCTACCTGAAGCCCCCGTCACCCCGTTCACGGCGGGCATAGACAGTGCCGGCCACGATCCCGCGCTCATCGATCATCACGGAGAAATCGACCGTGTATCCCCAGTCGTCCTGGATCACGTAGTCCCACGCATCCTGGCGGAGATTGGGAAACGCGACGATCCGCCAGGGCGGGCCGATCAGGCGCCCGAGCTGCTCTTTGGTCGTGGAGCCACTCTGGATGCGCCGCAAGGAGTCGTTCGTCAGCGCCTGTTCCACGCGGCGCAGGCTCCCGTCGGGCGCGAGAAAGACCATGTAGGTCTGGCCGCCTTCCGGTCCTTGCGGAAACACGAGTTGGCGCGAGCCGTCCGGATCCGAGTACGACCGCGCGGGCTCTCCCAGCGCGCGACGAGCATCGGCCTCCGTGGACTTGCCTGGCTCGAGACGGTTGATGCCCACAGCCGTGCACCCGGCGAGTAACGCGGCGGCGGCAAGAATGGCAAACCTGGCTTCAGTCAACATGGGCTGTCTCCCTAACAGGTCCCCGCGGCGCGGGACGCGGGTGATCAAAGCGAATAGTCCCAGTCCTGGCCGATGGGGCCGTCCTTCAGGCCGAGCACCGCCTTGACCGCCCTCATCATATGATGGATGTCGAAGGGTTTCGTGATATAGCCATCGGCTCCACCCAGTATTCCCTTGAGCACCGCCTCGCGGTTCGCCTCGCCGGTGAGCATGATGATCGGCAGGCTCCTGAGTGCCGGATGCTCGCGCATCCTGTGGAGGACGTCGAAGCCGTCGGCGTCCGGCAGATGGATATCGAGCAGCACCGCATCCGGCCTGGGAACGCGGCGCAATTCAGCGATGATTTCGGCGCGATTGCCTGCGGTTCGCGATTCGAATCCCTCGAGCTTGAGATACATCTGCAAGAGGCTGCAGATGTCCGGGTCGTCGTCGATGACGAGCACCATCGGCTTGCTCCCCTTGACCCGCTCGCGCTTGACCTTCGGGCGGCGGACCACGTTGACGCAGTAGCCGTTCTGGCGGAGGAACTCCATGTTGGCGGCGGCCTCGGCTTCCGCCTCGTGGCCAGGCACGACCGCGTGGGACTGCGTCCTTGCCGAGGTGAAGAAATCGCCAGGCTCCAGGACATCGGAGTCGGAAGGGGGAAGTGTCCTCACGAAACCCGCTTCCAGGAGCTCCTGCAGGCTCGTCCGCAAGGCCTGCTGCGGCGCCTCCGGCGCGCGCTTGAGCACCTGGGCGACGCTTGCATGGCCATCGATGAGAACGAGCGCCTCCAGCTGCAGCGGCGTGAGCGTCGTTCCCGCCTCGTGCAGCTCGTTCTCCCCGCTCCCGGTCAGGACGAGGATTTCATTGTCATCAAGCGGTTCCAGCATTGACGCGAACCTCCGCCAGGAACGGCGCTCACGCTTCGTTCGATAGCCATTATGATGCCAGCAACGGGCCTCATCCGGGGCCCGCACGAATTCGAGCACTGCCCGCCACCATGAGCGACGCCCTCAACTACCTCGTCAAGGTCCGCCCCGACGCGATCGGCCCCTACCTCGCCTTCCTGAAGGAGGCCGGCCGCCATCTCGACCCCAAGACCCGCAACCTCATCTCGGTCATCACAAAGGTCCACTCGCAGACGCAAAACGGCTTCCGGCAATACCTCGGACGGGCCTTGCGCGAGGGGGCCACGCCCGACGAGATCCTCGATGCCTTCCTGATGGCTTTCCCCGCGCTCGGGCTGGCGAAGATCATTTGGGCGATCGACATCATTCTGGAGATGAAGATCCCCGGCTTCGATCCGGCCCGGATGGGGGCCGGGACGGCGCCGGAATGGCACGACGTCGTGGCCCTGGCGGACCTGCCCGCGGATGGCGTTCGCCGGCTCGAGGTGGGTGACCGGGGGCTGTTCGTCCTGCGAACGCCCGCCGGGATCCGCGTCTACGACAGCCTCTGCCCGCACCAGGCCACCAACATCCCGGAGCTCGCGATCCAGGGCCGCACCCTCACCTGTCCCAAGCACGAGTGGGCCTTCGATCTCGCCACCGGGGACTGCATCGCCAAGGGAACGAGCCCGCTCAACCGGCTGGAGCACCGGGTTACCGGTGATCTCCTCGAGGTTCGCTGGTGAAGGGTGCTCTTCCTGTCGAGTGCGCCTAGCGGGCCGAATGGCCCGTGAGTTTCACTTCAACCTTTTCCGTGAGCCCCGCGTAGTACTCGCGCAGAATTTCCAGCACCTCGGGGCGGCTGAACTCGGCGGGCACGTCGGCGCCCTCCGAAAGCCACTTGCGCAGCTTCGTTCCCGAGACCAGCAACCGGTCGCCGTCGCCATGCGGGCAGGTTCGCGCCGAAGCCATCCCCCCGCACGCGTAGCACCAGAAGGTCCAGTCGATCTTCAGCGGCTGCGTCTCGAGAGACCCGTGCGGAACCTCGTCGAAGATGTGGTGCGCATCGAAGGGCCCGTAGTAGCTTCCCACGCCCGCGTGATCGCGCCCGACGATCTGGTGGGAGCAGCCGTAGTTCTGCCGGAAGAGCGCGTGCAGCAGCGCTTCCCGCGGGCCGGCATAGCGCATGTCGAGCGGATAGCCGGCCTGCACCACCGTCTTGCCCTGGAAGTATTTTTCCGTGAGCACCGCGATCGCGCGCGTGCGCACGTCGGCAGGGATGTCGCCGGGCTTGAGATTGCCCAGCAGCGAATGGATGAGCACCCCGTCGCACACCTCGATCGCGACCTTGGCGAGGTACTCGTGCGAGCGGTGCATGGGGTTGCGGGTCTGGAACGCGGCCACCTTCGACCAGCCCAGCCGCTCGAACTCCGCGCGCGTTTGCGCCGGCGTCATGAAGAGCGCGCCGTACTTCGCCTTGAAGCCGCCGTCGGAGAGCACACGCACCGGGCCGGCGAGGTTCACCTCGCCCTGCGCCATCACCATCTGCACGCCGGGGTGCTCCGTATCCGTGGTCCGGAACACGCTCGCGCATTCGTGCGCCTTGTCGATCCCGTATTTCTCGGTGACGCGCATCGTTGCGAGCACGTCGCCGTCGTCCGGATCGAGCAGCGCCACTTCGCCCCCCACCGCGATCGCCGCGGCTTCGGCCTTCGAGGCCGAAAGGGTGATGGGAATCGGCCAGAAAAGGCCCGCCGTCGTGCGCATGCCGTCGCAGACCCCCTGCCAGTCGGCATGCGTCATGAACCCGTCGAGCGGCGTGAAGCCGCCGATGCCGAGCATGATGAGATCGCCCTTCTCGCGCGAGCTCACGACGAGCCGGGGAAGATCTCTCGCACGCGCCAACTCTGCCGCGAGCGCCTCGCCGGCAAGGATGAGCGGTCGCAGTTCCCCGCCGCCATGCGGTCTCACAAGGGCCATGGTTTCTCCTCGAATCGTGATCGGGTCAGCATTCTCGTTCTGGGCCGTGGCCTAAGCCACCGCCTGGTAGTAGAGGTTCTGCGGGTGGTTGGCCTCGGCGAAGAAGAACCACCGCTCGGCCATGAGGCCGGCCATCTGCGCGACGAGAGCCGCGGCCAGTGCCATGACCGAGCCGGAGCCCAGGTATATCGCGAACAGGACTGCCGGGATCGCGAAGGCGAAGAGCGGGAAAAGCCACCTCACCGAGCGTACCAGCGATTGCCCCTGCCCGTGGAAGAACTCCCTCGTGTTGAAGGACCCGGCCGTGAATCCCTGCGAGATCTGGCGGATCGCCGGGTGGCGAACGCCGATGGCGGTCTGCAGGGTGCTCACCGGGCGAAGCCGGGCGTTTCGCCACAGGGAAGCCCCGCGCGACACGGCGCCAAGCGCGGTGAACACGAGAGCCCACCCGGCAAAGTACGGCGCTTCGTGCGGAGAAAGCCGGGCCGAAAGCACCGCCGCCAGCGTGAAGCCCGATGCGATGCCCAGAAGGATGTAGTTGGCGACAGTGAGCGGGCTATGCCACTCGCGAAGGAACTTCAGGCACGCGTAGATCATCGCGGTGCAGATGAAGAGCGCGAAGGCGAGTACGGATCCGCCCGCCCCCACGGCGATGCTGGCATCGATCTCGGCCCCGCCGGACAGGCGCAGAAGGACGGGGTTGAAGCCCGTCAGGTGAATTGCGCCGTACAGGAAGACCGCGCCCATGAACGCGGGCAGCACGATTACCTCCCGAGACAGCCACGACGTGCGCCACTTGGCGGCCGAGCGCCACGCGCGCTCCGGGCGTCCGAGGTGGAAGAACGACGCAACCAGGCCCGCGACCAGGACACCGAGCGCGACGGCGGCCGCGGGCCCGTAGAGGTCCTTGGCTCCCTGGGGGGAAAGCACGCCCAGCAGCGCATGGGTCTGGTGCGTGAAGATCGCGAGGAAGAGTCCCTGCCCTGCGCCGAGCAGGGTGGTGAGCAGGATCACCGAGAGGGCCGGGCGCATGGCGGCGTTACCAGGTGACCGCGTCGTCGAGCGTCGGCTCGCTCTTGGCGGGGCGGGGCTGCTGGCGATCGACCTTGAGGGGGTTGTCCGCCCGCTCGAGCTCGTCGGCATGGATATGCACGTGGGTTCTGCGCCGCGGCAGGTAATGGTTGGCCGGATGCGTGCCCCACTCCGGCATCAGGGGATAGCCCCCCTCCTCCCGAATGGCGCGCGAAACCTCGCTGTGCGGGTCGTGGATGTCGCCGAAGAGCCGCGCCGAGGTCGGGCAGGCCATGACGCAGGCGGGCTTGCGATCCTGCGGGGCAAGCGAAGTGTCGTAGATCCGGTCCACGCAGAGCGTGCATTTCTTCATCACGCGGTTCTTGTCGTCGAGCTCGCGCGCGCCATACGGGCAGGCCCACGAGCAGTACTTGCATCCGATGCACTTGTCGTAGTCCACGAGGACGATGCCATCCTCGGCCCGCTTGTACGAAGCGCCCGTCGGGCAGACCGGGACACAGGGGGGGTCCTCGCAATGCAGGCAGGACTTCGGGAAGTGAATGGTCTCCGTGTCCGGATAGCAGCCCACCTCGTAGGTCTGGACGCGATTGAAGAACGTTCCCGCATAGTCGGCCCCGTAGGCCTTCGTGTCCGGAAGGGGGCCGGCCGATCCCGAGGTGTTCCACTCCTTGCAGCTGGTGACACACGCATGGCAACCCACGCAAACGTTCAGGTCGATGACCAGCGCGAGCTGTGTCATGACATCCGGCTCGCGCGCGCAGCCATGGGAAATGGACCTTCCGGGAAAACCCTTTGAGTGGACCGTCTATTACGGCAGCTTGGCGTTCGCGCTGTCTATTCCCGAAAGGGGGAGGTTCCCCTACCCACTTGGGGGAGTTGCGGGCGCAGGGGCCGGACCGTAGGGGGGGGATTTCTCGTAGAATTGGTGTTCTACCCAGTGACGGGACCCTGATGGCCGGGACCCTGCGGCAATTCCCCTTCGGAGGAGGACAAAAACGTCGTGCCCCGCAAGCTGACCCTCTTCCCCCTGGAATCGGGCGCCTCGTCGAGGCCCCCGGTCCCGGACCCGTGTCCGAAGGCCGCCCAGGTCGGGGACCTCGTGTCGAGCGACGCCCTGCACGCCCTCCTCGAGCGCGGCCTGAAGGCGATCGTCGCGCTCACGGGCGCGCGCGGAGGGGTAATCCGTCTGGTCCCTCCGGCGAGCGGTTCCATGCAACTCGTCTGCTCGGTCGGGCTGCCGTCCGAAATTCTCGCGAACGAGCTGCTCGTCGATTCCGGCTGCGGTATGTGCGGCGCCGCCCTGAGGACGAACGACGTGCAGGTTCAGGACGGGCCCGTTGCCTGCGCGCGGCGCATGGGCGTGTTTGCCGCCGGGGCGAAAACCGGCCCGATGCTCGCCGTGCCGCTGCATTGCCGGGACCGGACCATCGGGGTCTTCAACCTGTTCTTCGGGGACTCGGCGCGCCTGCCCGCGGATGTGATGGGACTGCTCGGTCCGGTGTCCGAGATGCTCGACCTGGTCCTGGACAATGCGCTGCTGGAACAGGAGCGACTGCAAACTTCCCTGTCCTCCGAGCGCCAGATGTTCGCGAGCGAGATCCACGACTCGCTGGCGCAGGGGCTCGCCTTCATGCGCATGCGCATGGCCCTGCTGAACGATGCCATCCGCGCCGGCAATGCCCCGCAGTCGCTCAAGTACTTCCGCGACATCCAGGATTCGCTCGGCGAGGCGCACGCTGGGCTTCGCGAGCTCATCACCCATTTCCGCCAGCCCATCGACGGCCAGGGGCTCGTGCATGCGCTCGAGAACACCGCGCTCACGTTCCACGACCGTACCGGCGTCGCCCTTCGCATCGAGAACCGCGCCCGCAACCTGAGGCTGCCCGCCGAGCAGGAGGCGCAGGTGTACCAGATCGTGCGCGAGGCGCTCGCCAACGTGATCAAGCACGCGGGCGCCAGCAATGCGCGAGTGGTTCTCGATCGCACCGCCAAGTCCTTTCGCGTGAGCGTCGAGGACGACGGTTCCGGCACCCGCATCCTGCGCCGCCGGCCGGGTTCCGCACCCGACGAGCACTACGGGCTCGAGATCATGCGCGAACGCGCCCGGCGCATCGGCGGCCGGCTGCGTATCGTGAGCGCGCCAGGCAAGGGCACGCAGGTGTGCCTTTCCATCCCCCGGGAATCGGGCACAACGGACTGACCCATGACCGAAAACGCGATTCGCGTCGTACTGATCGATGACCACGGCCTGTGCCGCCGCGGGCTGGCCGAACTCCTGGAGCATCGGGCGGGAATCCGCGTGGTGGGCGCGACGGGCGAGCCCGATGCCGCGCTCCGGTTGCTCCACGAGCTCAAGCCGGACCTCATGATCATGGACCTGCGCATGCCGGCCATGCACGGGTTCGCGCTCCTCAAGCGCATCCGCGACGAAGGCCTCGAGACTCCCGCGGTGATCCTCACCATGTGCGATTCCCACGAGGATCTGGCCAACGCCCTGCGCGCCGGCGTTCGCGGCTACCTGCTGAAGGACATGGACCCGGACGATGTCGTCGATTCCATCCGCCGCGCGCTTCGCGGCGAACTCGTGGTAGCCCCGGCGATGGCCACCAAGCTCACCCACCTGCTGGGCGCGCCGTCCGGCAAGGAGACCGGGCGTTCGCTCACCGAGCGCGAACTCGAGATCCTTGGCTACATCGCGCAGGGCATGAGCAACAAGGGCATTGCCAAGGCGCTCGACATCAGTCACGACACCGTGAAGCTCCACGTCCGCCACATCCTGTCGAAGCTCAACCTGACATCGCGCGTGGAAGCTGCCGTCTACGCGGTCGGCCGCAAGTACTCCGGTTCGACCCACTGAGAGCGCCGCCCGTTCCCGGGCTCAACCCCGCTTCGGGGCGTTGTCGGCGGCACGGTTCGTGTCGAACCATTCCAGCCGCTCGCGCAATCGAACCACTTCGCCCACGATGATGAGCGTCGGCGGCTTCAGTCCCGCCTCGTGTGCGCGCTCGGCCAGGGTGGCGAGATCGGCGCTTACCACGCGCTGCGAGCTCGTCGTGGCCTGCTGGATCATGGCGGCCGGCGTCAGCGGCGGCAGGCCGTGGGCGATCAGCTCGCGGCACAGCTCGCCGAGGTTCTGGAACCCCATGTAGATGACCACGGTCTGGCGCGGGCGCACGATGGCCGCCCAGTCCACGTTCAGGGCGCCGTCCTGCGTGTTTCCGGTCACGAACACGCACGACTGCGCGTAATCTCGGTGCGTGAGGGGGATGCCGGCGTAGGCTGCTGCACCGAGCGCCGCGGTGATGCCCGGAACGACCTCGAAGCGCACGCCGCTCGCGCCCAGGGTTTCGATCTCCTCGCCGCCGCGGCCGAAGACGAACGGGTCGCCGGCCTTCAGGCGCAGGACGCGCCGTCCCTCGCGCGCCAGCTTCACGAGCAGCTCGTTGATCGCCTCCTGGCGCATGGCATGGTCGCTGCGGCGCTTGCCGACGTAGATGCGCTCCGCCGATGCCGGTACCAGGGCGAGGATCTCCTCGGAGACCAGGTTGTCGTAAAGGACCACCTGGGCCTCGCGGATGAGCCGCAGGGCCTTGACCGTCAGCAGGTCGGGGTCGCCGGGACCCGTGCCGACCAGGAAGACCTCGCCCGGCGCACTCAATCGCCGTCCGCCTCGCCCGGATGCGCGAAGATGAAGCGCAAATCGCCCGGCTCCACCTCGACAAAATCGACCTGCACGCCCTCGACGAGCTCGCTGCTTTGCGGGGCGATGACGATCACGATGCCCTCGACCTCCACGGTGACGTCCCCGGGGCGCGACTGGTCGAAGCCCATGCCGAATTCGATCGAGCCGTCCCCGGCCAGCTTCGCCGCGATGCGAAGCACGGGCGCCTCGGGGCCCGATTCGGTTGCCGCCATGCGGATTTTTTCCGCGGCCACCTGCGTGATCGAGATCATGTCACCGGCCTTCCTGGAGATTTCGGTCCCGTCACAGGACCGCGGCGCGAAGCGTCGCCGCAAGCCCTTCCCGGGCTGTTCTTGCCCTGCGCACATGCGCGAGGAACCGCTGCACCCAGTCGTTCCCGCCCACGCTGCGCTGGTGCGCGTAGGTGGCGAGCACGTTGCGGTGAACGATGCCGTCGCGGCCCTCGCTGGCGCCTTCGCCTCGCTCCACGCGATAGGCGAATCGCAAGTCGGGATCCACGTTGTCGAGGCGGGAGTAGTGGAATTCGTGGGCGCGGATCTGCGTGCCCTCGCCCGACCCCCACGGGTGGTCGCCGGTCTCGGCCAGCCGCATGTAGCCCTTGCCCACGGGCTTTGCCTGCATGACGACATCCGCCGGGATCGCGCCGACCATTTCCCATGTGTGCCCGCGCCATGACAGCGAGCGCGAGAGGTACATGAGACCCCCGCACTCCGCATTGACCGGAAGCCCGCCCTCGATGGCGCGACGAAGGCTCTCGCGAAAGCTCCTGTTGGCCGAAAGCGCTGCTGCGCTCGCCTCCGGGAATCCTCCGCCGATGAAGAGACCGTCAACGTCAGGCAGAGTCGCGTCCTCTATCGTATCCACGGGCACGAGTGTGGCGCCCGCCTGCCGGAAGGCATCGATGTCGTCGGGGTAGTAGAAGCCGAAGGCCCGGTCCCGTGCGATTCCGACGCGAAGCCCAGCCCCCGGACGTGTCGCCAGCGCGATTGCCGGCGGTGCAGCGGGTGCGGCCGGGATCGCGGTGTTCGCCATGGCGAGGATCGAATCCAGGTCGACGTGCTCCCCGACCGCCTCTCGCATCGCATCGACTCGCGCCTGCGCATCACCGATCTCGGCGGCGGGCACCAGGCCGAGGTGGCGCTCGAGAACGCCGAGCCGAGAATCGTCGCCGATCGCCCCGATGACGGGAATGCCGGTGTAGCGTTCGATGGCCGCGCGTAGTTTTCCTTCGTGCCGCGTGCCGCCCACGCGATTGAGGATGACGCCCGCGATGCGCACGGCCGGATCGAACGAGGCAAGCCCGTGCAGCAGCGCCGCCGACCCGCGCGACATGCCGCGCGCATCGAGCACGAGAACGACGGGCAGCCCGAGCAGCCGCGCCAACGCCGCATTGCTGTCGGCCCCCTCGAGGTCCATCCCGTCATGCAAGCCGAGATTGCCTTCGACCAGCGCGAGGTCGCAATCCGCCGTGTGCCGCGCCCAGTACGCCGCGATCTCGTCGTTGCCTTGCAGGTGCATGTCGAGATTGCGGCAGGCACGCCCTGCCGCCGCGCCGAGCCATTGCGGGTCGATGTAGTCCGGGCCCTTCTTGAACGGCTGGATGGCGAGCCCGCGTGCGGCAAGCCCCGCGATGAGCCCGGTGGCGATCGTCGTCTTGCCCGACGAGCGCCAGGCGGCGGATATCAGGAGCCCGCTCATGGCGATGCCGGCGCGGCGTTCACTTGGCCGGCGCCGCGGCGGGACGTGCGAACGCTTCCAGCGGAAGGATCGGCAGCGCGTGCACACCCACCAGCGCGATGAGGAAGGACGCGGCTAGGCCGCCGATACCCAGCAGGAACTCCGGCAAGCTCGGGGCGTAAGCATCCACTTTGCCGTCGCTGAAACTGCTGGCCACCTCGTACCCCGGGAAGATCTCGAGCGGGAACGCCTGCCCGCCGATGATGAAGACGTACAGAAGCGCGAATGCGCCCAGGGACACGAGCCCCGAGGCAAGCGCGGTTGAGCGCGGGCCCGCCAGGCGCGGATGGAAGAGGAGCGCCAGGGGCACCACGCTGCCCAGCCCCACGTAGCCGATCCAGAAGAGCACCGGATACGGGGCCCCGGTCACGAGGATGAAGTGCTCGAACGCGGTCTGCTTCGCCCAGTACAGGTTGGTCATGTGGTGCACGGCCACGAAGTAGAGCGCCGCGACCACGAAGATCCCGAGGAGTCGGCGCACGCGGCCCTGCAATTCCTCGCTCATGGCCTCGCCCGCCAGTTGCGCCAGTCCCGATTGGGCCAGGTGGAAGACTGCGAGGCCCCAGGCCAGCGAGAGCGCGATGAAGAGCGGCGCGATGACGCCGGAAGCATAGGCCTGGCGCGCGACGAGGAATCCGAAGATGGACCCGGTGCCGGTGGTGAGGATGATCCGCCAGGCGAAGGCCGCCAGGCCGACGGGCTTGGCGAACTTGCCCAGGCGCCGCTCCAGGAGCGACCACAGGTAGAGCGCGCAGATCACGAAGAGCCCGTTGTAAAGGATCATGTTCCACGCGAAGATCGAGCGGAAATTGTAGTGGGTCGCCGCAACGAGGAGGCGCTCCGGGCGACCCAGGTCCAGGACCAGCACCAGGAGGCCGCCCGCGAGCAGCGCCACGGTGAGGAGCACCGACAGCGGCGAGAAGGGCTTGTAACCGGACTCCCCGAAAACCGAGCCGACGGAGGCGACGTTGAGCGCCCCGGAAGCGGCCACGATGAGGAAGATCGCGAACACGTGCGGCAGGCCCCACACCACCTGGTTGTTCATGCCGGTGACGATGTGGCCGTGCTGCTCCATGTAGTGGGCGGCGCCCAATGCCACCGCAAGCACCGCGCCGCCGGCGGCCGCCAGGGCCCAGAAGACGCGCCGGGCGGATGCGGGGGAGATCGCGGGGGTAGCCATCGCCTAGATCCCCTGGTAGCGCACGCCGTTGTCGGTGCGCAGGTCGGCACGCAACTGCGTCGTCGCGACAGCACGGACGCGCTTCGAGATCTCGCTCTGCGGGTCGTTCAGGTCGCCGAAGACGATCGCGTGGTGCCCGGCGGCCGCGCAGGCCTCGACGCACGAGGGCGTGCCGCCGCGGTCCACCTTGTGCACGCATAGCGTGCAGCTCTCCACGCAGCCCTTGCCGCGCGGGACGTCGGGCTTCTGCCCGGTCGTCGGCTCGTGGACGAAGCTTCTCGCCTTGTACGGGCAGGCCATCATGCAGTACCGGCAGCCGATGCAGGTGTGGCGATCGACGAGCACGATGCCGTCCGCGCGCTTGAAGGAGGCTCCCGTCGGGCAGACATCCACGCAGGGCGGATCGGCGCAGTGCTGGCACATGACCGGGGCGGAGATCGCCTTGCCGGTCTTCAGGTCCTTCAGGTCCACCTTGCGGATCCACTGCGAATCGGTGGGGCGCGTGGTTCCAGGCAGGCCGTTCTCCTGGTTGCAGGCGTCCACGCAGTCCCGGCATCCGCTCGCGCACTTCGTCGTGTCGATAAGCATGCCCCAACGGACCTTGCCGCTCGCGGCCTCACCGGGCGCCTTGCCGTGGGCGTAGTCGTACAGGAACACGCCCGGCGCGATCATGGCGCCCGCGATCGTGGCCGCCGTTCCGAGGAATTCGCGCCTGCGCTTGCTGACGGGGTTCATCTCAATGACCCCGCCGCTCCGGCCGATGCCGTGGTCGCCGGCCTCGCGGTCGAGGCATGGCAGCCGAAGCAGTCCGGCTTCACGGCGGCGTAGCTATGGCATCCCTGGCAGAAATGCTGTTCCGAACCGAGCACCTGGCCGTCCTTCGCGTTCGCGTGGCAGTCGACACACGCCGCGAGGCTGTGCTTCACCGGGCGGATGCCGCGCCGGACGGTGTCGTCGCGGTCGTGCCTGAGGAACTCCATGTGCGAGCGGCGCATGAGCTTCGGATCCTCGACACAGGGACCGGAACGCGGCGGATCGAGCGCCGGTCCCGCCGCACTCGCGACCGGGCCCATCGCGCTCCCCGAGAGGAGGAGCGTCGCGACGATCGCCGCGCGAAGGATGCCTGCCGCTCTCATCGGGCCCCTACTCCCCGAGTCCCATCTGGATGTAGCCGGTCGGGCAGACATCCTTGCAGATGTGGCAACCGATGCACTTGTCGTAGTCGGTGTCGACGTAGCGCCCGGTCGTGCTCTGCGTCTTCTTCACCTTGAACACGGCGGTCTGCGGGCAGTAAACCACGCAGTTGTCGCATTCGAAGCACATGCCGCAGCTCATGCAGCGCTTGGCCTCCGCGATGGCCTCGGCCTCGGAGAGCTGTCCCAGGCGCTCCTCGAAATTGCCGAGCGCCGTCTCCTTGGTGAGCGTGATGAATTTGCGCTTGACCCGGTCGGTGTAGGGAAAATGCCCGAGGAAGAGCTCCTTGTGCGTAATCACGTGCCGGTCGGAACGGTTGTCGAAATTGTGCACCGCCGCCTTCGAATCGCACGTGCCCCACATGGGCTCGGTCGCCTTCTCGATGGGCAGGCCCTTCTCGACCATCTTGCGCATGAGGTCGAACTGGTGCACGTCGATCTTCGGGCGCTTCTCGGGCTCCTCGCCGCGCAGGAAGCGGTCGATCCCATCCGCGGCGATGGAGCCGTGGCCGATCGCGGTGGTGAGCAGATGCGGGCGCAGCACGTCGCCGCCTGCGAAGACGTCGTCCTTGCCGGCCACGCGGTAGTTGCGGTCGGCCGTCACCCCGCCCTTGCCGTTGTCGAACTCCTCCAGGCCGGTGAAGTCGACCGACTGGCCGATGGCCGACACGATGAGATCGGCGGGGATGTCCTGCTCGGTCCCGGCCTTCATGTCGATCTGGAGCCTGCCGCCAACGAACTTGGCCTCGCATTGCGCGACGCGCAGCGCCGTGGCTCTCCCGTCCGGGCCCTTGACCAGGCCCACGGGCGCCCAGCCGCCGCGGATCTCGATACCCTCGGCAGCGGCCTGCTCGACCTCGTGCTTGTTCGCCTGCATCTTGTCGACGCCGAACACGGAGGTGAGCACCACTTCCGCGCCCTGCGCCACAGACGCGTGAGCCACGTCGTGTGCCATGTAGCCGGCGATCGCGTGCTCGAAGTCGGTGGGCTTGGCGTTCTCGATGTGGCCCAGGCGCCGGGCCACGGTCGCGACGTCGATGGAGGTGTCGCCACCGCCCACGACGACCACGCGCTTGCCGACGTAGCGCAGCCGGCCGTCATTGAAGGCCTTCAGGAACGAGGTGGCGGTCACGACGTTGGGCGCCTGGGAGTCGGCCAGGGGCAGCGGGCGGCCGCCTTGGGCGCCCATGCCGAGGAAGACGGCGTCGTAGGTCTTGCGGATCTCCTCCATGGAGATGTCGGTGCCGACGCGGCACTTCAGGCGCGCCTCGATCCCCAGGTCGAGAATGCGCTGGATCTCGGCGTCGAGCATGTCGCGCGGCGTGCGGAATCCCGGAATGCCGTAGCGCATCATGCCCCCGAGGTGCTCGTGGTCGTCGAAGATCGTGACCGAGTGCCCCTTGAGGGCGAGCTGGTAGGCGCACGACAGGCCCGCCGGGCCGCCGCCCAGCACGGCGACCTTCTTGCCCGTCGCCTTCGAGGGCTTCGCATAGGCGAGCTTGTTGGCAATGGCGTAGTCGCCGAGAAAGTGCTCGACGGAATTGATGCCGACGTGGTCCTCGACCTCGTTGCGGTTGCAGCCCGTCTCGCACGGCGCCGGGCACACGCGGCCCATCACGGACGGGAACGGATTGGCTTCCGTGAGGCGGCGCCAGGCGTACTCCTGCCACGCGACGCCCTGGGGCGGCTTCTCCGTCTGGCGCACGATCGCGAGCCAGCCGCGGATGTCCTCGCCAGACGGGCAGCTGCCCTGGCAGGGAGCCGTCGACTGGATGTAGGTGGGGCATTTGTGCGTGAAGGAGGCCTGGAAGATCACCTCCTGAAGTCGCATCGGCTTGGCGTCGCCATCCTTGTAGCGTCGGAAGGTGAGCGCTTGGGTTTCCTGGGGATTGGTGGCCACGGTGTCCTCTATGTGTCGTGTGTGTTTTGCGGAGCTCGCCTATTGCTTCGCGCCGAGGCGGATGGCCGTGCTCACCAGCTGGTGGACCCCGCCGACCATGCTCCGGTTGAATCCGTAGTACGGCAGGACCTTGGTGAACTGCGCCTTGCAGATGGCGCAGATGGTCGCCATGAAGTTGACGCCTTGAAGGTCGGCAACCTCGCGCAGGGACTCCATGCGCGGGAGCGCCCCCTTCACGCGCAGGTCGAGAATCTCGTCGGTGAGCAACCCCCCGCCGCCTCCGCAGCAGAAGGTGGCCTCGTGCGTGGTGCCGGGGCGCATCTCCACGTACCTGTTGACCACCGAGCGCACCAGGGCGCGCGGGATCTCGAACTGCCCGCCGGGCTCGTCCCCCATGCGCGAGGCCCGTGCCACGTTGCACGAGTCGTGGAACGTGACCACGCGGTGGTCGTTCGCGTCCTTGTCGAGCACCAGCGCCCCCTTCTGCACCAGGTCCCACGTGAGCTCGCAGATGTGCGTGGGCTGGCGGTAGCGGTGGTCGAGTTGGCTCTGCAGCATCCGGGCGAAGGGGTCGTTGCCTCCCGAGCCGATGCCCGCGAGCGTGTTCCAGAAGCTGTAGGCCACGCGCCAGGCGTGCCCGCACTCGCCCACCACGATGCGCTTCACGCCCAGATCGAGCGCCGCCTCGCGGATGCGAAGGGCGATCGTGCGCATCTGCTCGTAGTTGCCGATGAAGAGGCCGAAGTTCCCCGCTTCCGAGGCGTGCGTCGACAGGGTCCAGGAGATGCCGGCCGCGTGGAAGACCTTGGCGTAGCCGATGAGGCTGTCCACGTGCGGCTCGGCGAAGAAGTCGGCCGAGGGCGTGATGAGGAGCACCTCCGCGCCCTTCTGGTCGAGCGGGAACTTCACGTCGGCGCCCGTTTCCTCCTTCACGTCCTCCTCGAGGCCGAGGAGCGTGTCCTCGAGGGCAGGCCCCGGCAGCCCCAGGTTGTTGCCGATTCTGTGAACCTTGGCGATGATCTCGTTGGTGTACTTCGCCCCGTAACCGACCGTGTCGAGGATCTCGCGCGCGGCCATCGTCACCTCGGCGGTGTCGATGCCGTAGGGGCAGAAGACGGAGCAGCGCCGGCACTCGGAGCACTGGTTGTAGTACTTGTACCAGTCCTCGAGGAGGTCCTTCGTGAGTTCGCGCGCACCCACGAGCTTCGGGAACATCTTGCCGGGCAGCGTGAAGTGGCGGCGGTAGACGCCGCGCATCAGGTCCTGACGGGCCACGGGCATGTTCTTGGGGTCGCCCGTGCCGAGGAAGTAATGGCACTTGTCGCTGCACGCGCCGCAGTGGACGCAGGCGTCGAGGTAGACACTGAGCGACCGGTACTTGTCGAGCAGCTCGCCCATCTTCGCGATGGCCTTGTCGTGCCAGTCCTCCACAAGCGTCCCGGGGAATCCGATGGCCGCCTGCATCTTCTCGGTGGCGACGAACGGCTTCGACTCCGCCATCGCGTCCGGGCGAAGCGCCGGGGGGACGGGGAATTCCCGGAGGGCGGGGGCGATGACGTCGGCCATGACCGTTACTTCGTTTCCAGGCGCGCGGCCCATTCGGCCAGGTGCCGATGCTCGCGCGGATTGTCGACCTGATTGCGCCCGGGGCTGAAGAAGAGGCCCGGCGCGTGCAGCAGCTTCGAGTACGGGAAGACGATCATCAGGGTGGCCACGAGTCCCAGGTGCACGGCGAGCGCCGGATCGGCCGGCAGCTCCCGCACCTGGAAGACGAGCAGGCCGAGGAAGAACGACTTCACCGCCACGATATCGGTGTGCGCGAGGTACTTCATCGCGAGGCCGCTGCCGGCGATGGCGATGAGGAGCGCAAGCATGAGGTGGTCGGACGGCGTCGAGATGTAGCGCACGCGGTCGACCAGGAAGCGCCGCGCCCATAGCCCCGCGAGGCCGGCGACCATTGCGAATCCCGCGTAGACCCCGAAGGGCTGGATGAATGCCACCCACCCCCACACCGGATCGGTGAAGTAACGCAGGTGGCGGGCCAGCACGAGCGCGAGGCCCGCGTGGAAGGTCCACCCGAAGAGCCACGTCCAGAGGCTCGCCTTGAACAGGCTCTCGAAGAGCACCACTTCGCGCGCGAGCCTAAGCGCCACCCCGGCGCTGGTGGTCGGCGCAGGCGTGGTCGGGATCTTGAGCGGGGCGGGCGTCCCGGCGTACTGGCGGATGCGCCACGCGAGCCCCGCCACGAGCACCGTGGCGGCAGCGTAGAAGAGCCCGGCGAGGATGGCGGCCATCTCGAGGAATCCCGTGGCGGGCGCGGGCCGCAGGGCCCGCTCCCGGCCTCGCGTCAGACGCAGCCGGTCGGCTTGGGCAGGCCGGCGATCTTGCAGGCCTGCTTGGCGGGGCCGTACGGGAAGAGCTCGTACAGGTACGAGTTGCTGCCCTTATCGGGCCCGAGCTTCTTGCCGATGGCCTTGGTGAGCACTCGGACCGCCGGGGCGATCTGGTACTCGTTGTAGTACTCGCGCAGGAAGTTGACGACTTCCCAGTGGTTCGTGGTCATGTCGATCTTCTCGGCCTTGGCGATCTCGCCGGCGAGTTCCTCGTTCCACTGCGACAGATCGACCAGGTAACCCTCCTCGTCGACCTCGTAGGACTTTCCGCTCACATCGATGGTGCCCATTGATTCTCTCCTTTTCGCGTCTTCTAGCTTTGGCGGTGTGCCGTGATCCGCGCTACAGCCAGGACTGCACGCGGGGATTCTGGGTGACGAGGTCGACGAAGCCCTTGTAGTCGACCGGTACGACGCCGTCGATGACGGTGCCGGCGCGTGCGCGCGCCTCGAGATCGGGGGTGAGGACATAGACCTTGACGGTGCCGAGCGCAGTCTTCACCTTCGCCGATGCCGCGTGGCCCTTCGTGGCGGCATAGACGGCGTCCTCGATGAGCAGCACCGAGTGGCCGGGCCGGGCGTGCGCCAGGCAGCTTTCGAACGTGGCGCGTTCGCCGGGGGACTTGTTCACGATGTGCAGCATGTTGTTCCTTGGGGCCTCGTCGTCTAGAAGCTGATCAACACGTCCATCTCGTCCATCAGCGCCGACATCTCGGCGGTGGACACCACCTTCACGTCAACGAGGAGATCCTCCTCGGCAAGACCCCTGGCCTGCAGCGACTCGCGTTCGACGTAGAGCTTCTCGATATCGTAGCCCTCCAGCGCCCGGTAGGTCGGCGAGAAGTTCTTGGTCTCGATCGCCTTGGGGTTCTGCCCCTTGGCCAGCTGGAAGACCCCGTCGTCCACGAACGCGAGGCTCACGTCCTGGTCGAACGCCGCGCTGATGAGGACCACCTCCAGCCCCTCGAGCGCATACACGCTTCCATACGGAGCCTTGCGGTTCACGAAAAGGAATTTCTTGATGATGCCGGCTTCGTCCATGGCCTAATCCCCGAACACGACCATCCGGTCGGACTGGATGGCGGATTCGACGAGCTGCCCGAGCCCCGAGATGCGGAAGCCCTGCGCGAGGTTCTGCTCGACGATGCCGCGCCTCAGGGCCGCGGCGACGCAGACCACGAGGTCCACGCCGTGGTCCTGCGCGAGCTTCGTCCAGCGCGCCACCACGTTGCGGTCGTCCTGCGGCGGCTCGGTGAGCTTGGTCGCATTGTTGACCCCGTCGTGATAGAAGAACACGCGCTCGATCTCGTGGCCCGCCCCGATCGCCGCCTTGCAGAAAAGGTAGGCGCTGTCGCTCGACTGGCGCTGGTACGGGCCTTCGTTGACCATGACTCCGATCTTCACGGCAGCTTGGCTCCCTCAGAACCGGATGTGCGCCGAAGCGTTCAGGCTGGAGCGCGAACCCCTCCAGTCGTCGATGAGGTACTTCGTGAACGGCAGCTCCGTCTTCTCGAAGAAGCGCGGCCAGCCGATGCGCTCGACCCAGTCGGACATGCGCTCCCAGGGACGCGCGTCATCCTTGTAGACGTAGAGGATCTTCTTCACGATCTCCGACACCTCGGGCCAGCGCGGCGGGTTGTTCGGGATGCCGGAGGCCACCATCTTCATGAACGTGGGCTTGCCGCGCGCATTCGAGTTCTTGCCGCCGATCCAGACCGCGAACTTGGAGAACTCCGGATCGTTGATCTGCATCGGCGGGCACGGCGGGTAGCAGGCGCCGCAGCAGATGCACTTCTTCTCGTCGACCTCGAGCGAGGGCTTGCCGTTCACCAGCGCCGGACGGATGGCGGCCACCGGGCAGCGCGCCACCACGGCGGGACGCTCGCAGACGTTCGCCACGAGGTCGTGGTTGATCTTCGGAGGCTTCGTGTGCTGGATGATGATCGCGATGTCGGCCTGACCGCCGCAGTTGATCTCGCAGCACGAGGTGGACATGTGCACCCGGTTGGGCATCTCCTCCTTGATGAACTCCTGGTGCAGGTCGTCCATCAGCGCCTTGACCGCGCCGGAAGCGTCGGTGCCGGGGATGTCGCAGTGCAGCCAGCCCTGGGTGTGCGAAATCATCGTGACGGAGTTGCCCGTGCCGCCCACCGGGAAGCCCGCCGTCGTGAGCGCCTCGATGAGCGGGGCGACCTTCTTCTCGTCGGCCACCATGAACTCGATGTTCGAACGGATGGTGAAGCGCACGTGCCCTTCCGCGTACTTGTCCGCGATGTCGCAGAGCTTGCGGATGGTATGGACGTCCATCTGGCGCTGCGTGCCGGCGCGCACGCTCCACACTTCCTCGCCGGAATACGAGACGTGGTGCAGCACGCCCGGACGCGGCCGGTCGTGGTACTTCCAATTGCCGTAGTTCTTGAGCAGCGTCGGGTGCATGTACTGCTTGTTGTCTGGGACGCCGGATTCGATCGCGCGGCGCGGGGTGGCGGTGGCAGTGGCCATGTTCTGGACTCCGGGTTGCAGTCGTTGGCGGGTCGGGGCTCGCGGGGTCAGGCGGCTTGCTTCTTCGCCTTGATCTTCGCGACTTCGTCGTCCCAGCCATCGGCGCGGACGTAGGGGTTGGTGCGCGGCGTGGCGACCATGTTCGCGTCGATCTCGATGCCGACGCCCTCGACAAAGTTCACCAGCCCGATGCGCTCGATCGTCTCTCCGATGCGCTCGTGCTCCAGTGCGTTCTCGGCGAAGAAGTCGACGATGCGCCGGCCGAGGTCGACCAGCTTCTCGCGGTCCTCGTCCGTCTCGAGCTTCATGAACGGCACCACCACCGTGCCCATCAGGTCGCCGATCTTGAGGGTGCGCTTGCCGCCCACCAGGATCGTCGCGCCCTTGTCCTTGCCCGGGGAGAGACCGCCCGTGATCACGTTGATGCAATGCATGCAGCGCACGCAATCGCGATTCTCGATCGCGATCGCCTGGGTGTCGGAGACCTTCACCGCCGAGATCGAGGGCCCCGTGGGGATCTTCGACGCGTCAACCAGCTGGATCGCCTTGGTGGGGCAGCGGCTCACCACGTCGTTCACGAGGTCGGTCACGCCATGCTTGGCGAAGTAGGCGCGCGCGAGCTTCTCGTCCGTGCGGATGTTGTCGCGCCAGGTGCCGATGACCGCCATGTCCGAGCGCTGGATGGAGTTCATGCAGTCGTTCGGGCAGCCCGAGAACTTGAACTTGAACTTGTAGGGCAGCGACGGGCGGTGGATGTCGTCGGTGAAGTTGTTGAGAACCGTGCGGTGCGCGGTCGCCTCGTCGTAGCACGACTGCTCGCAGCGCGCGGCGCCCACGCACGACATCGACGTGCGCACGGCAGGGCCGGCGCCGCCGAGGTCGAACCCGAGCGCGTTGATCTCGTCGAACGCGTCCTGCACCTTGTCGGAGCGCGCACCCTGGAACATGATGTCTCCGCTCTGGCCGTGGAAGGCGATGAGCCCGGATCCGTGGCGCTCCCAGGTATCGGCCAACTTGCGCAGGATGTCGGTGTTGTAGTGCATGCCCGGAGGCGGCATCACGCGCAGCGTATGGAACTCCGCCGCGTCGGGAAATTTCGGCTTGCCCGATTCGTCCTTGAGCTCGGTGAAGCGCGGAATGATTCCGCCACCATAGCCGAAGATGCTGATGGTGCCGCCCTTCCAGTAGCCCTTCTTGGTCTCGTAGGACGTCTCGAGCTGGCCAAGGAGGTCGACCATCATGTCGTTGTCCTTGGCGAGTCGCTTCAGGCCGGTCACGAAGCTCGGCCACGGGCCGGTTTCCAGCTTGTCGAGCATCGGCGTCGGGTGCATTTTCTTTGCCATTGCAGCCTCCTCGCGAATCGTTCGAATTTCACGGCTTCCGGGAAGGCACACTCTCCCAGAGTGGACCGATCCTACGGCGCCCCCGGGGGGTTGGCCATCCCTCCGACGGTGGGGGCTCTTCCCCGATGGGGAGTATCAGGACTACCCGTTTGGGCTATGCCCGGCGTCCTTCGCACGGGGAGTAGACGGCAGGCCGGCAGGACGGCGTAAAGTAGCCTCTCGCGACGCATCACCCACGCGCCGCCACCGCAGCCAAACCAGGCCTCCCATGGATCGCCCCGCCCCCATCGCCTCGCTCACCGTCCCGCTGGGAGGCCAGAAAATCGAGATGCACCAGGTTGACTTCGAGGGGGGAGAGCTCAGCATGCTGCGCGTTCGCATCCGTGAGGGGCCCCGGTTTACCGTGTTCGACATCGACCCCGCCACGGCCGCCGCCTGGGGCGATGCCCTGCAGGCATGGGGCCGGTCGCACGCCGGAGGAACACCATGATGGCTGTCGCCGGTTCCCGCGACTCGGGCAGTGCTTCCGCGGTCGCGCTGCCTCCCGAAATGATCGATGTCGTCTTCGGCCTGGCCGGCGAAAACCTTCCCGCGCAATACGAATGGCCGTTGTTCCGGGAGGTCGCCCGCATCGTGCCCTGGATCGAGAACACGCCCCGCGCTGGCATCCTGCCGGTGCACGGACCGAGAGCCGCCGACGGCGCGATAATGATGACGCACCGCTCGCGCGTGGTGATCCGTCTGCCGCGCGAACGCGCCTGCTCCGCCAGCGCGCTCGAACGCAGGACGCTTCACGTGGGCGATTGCGCCGTCACCTTGGGCGTGGGCTCGTTCCGCGCGCACCAGTCCGCCCCGACGCTCTATTCGCCCCGCGTGGCCACGGGCGAAGAGGACGAAACGCGCTTCGTCGCCGCGCTCGAAAAGGAACTGCTCGCCCTCGGGGTGAGCGCACGCCTGATCTGCGGGCGGCGCGTGCAGGTGGAGCTGGAGGAAGGACGCGTCACCGCCTTCCCGGTAGCCGTCCACGGCCTGCGCGAAATCGACTCCCTCCTGCTGCAGCGCGCCGGGCTCGGCCGCGGGCAACCGGTGGGCTGCGGCCTCCTCATCCCCCACAAGACCATCATTGCGGCCGATTGAGCGGCTGCCCGGAAAACTTCCATGACCTCACCCGTACCCGGCGAACCGGCCGCCATGGTCGACCTCACGGGGCTCACCTGCCCCGGGCCGATCCTGGGCGCACGCGAAATTCTCGAGGGACTGCGCAACGGCCAGGTGCTGCTGCTCCTTTCCGACTGTCCCGGCACGCGCGACGACCTGTTCGCCTGGGCGAAGCAGACCGGCAACGAGGTTATCCACACCGAGCCGCGCGACCGCGGTGCCACCGGCTATTTCGTCCGCAAGGGCCGCGCCGGCCCGGTCGCGGCCCACGTACGGCTGGACTTGCGCGGCGTGTCCTGTCCCGGCCCGATCGTCGAGGCGCGCCAGCTCCTGAAGGGCATGCGTTCCGGCGAGGTGTTGCAACTCGTGAGCGACTGCCCGGGCGTGCGCGACGACATCGCAACGTGGGCGGAGGTCACGCGCGTGGAACTCGTCGGCACCGTGGGCGCGGGAGCCGGCACCTTCGAGTTCTACCTGCGCAAGCTTTGAGCACTTCCAGCAAAACGCCCATTCGCGTAAAGAGCACGTGGTTCCGGCCCGGTCGGCCGCGAACCCCGGAGGAGCTGGCCGGCGCGCTGGCCTTCATCACCTGGCGCGTGGCCCTGAACATGCTGAAGAGCATGCGCAAGGCGGATTTCGACATCGACCCCGGCGCGCAGTATTTCGATTTCCTCGCCGAAGCCGTTGTCTTCGCGATGCAGGTCGCCTGGCGCCTGGTCCACGCGCGCTATGACGACGCGGGACGCGCCGCCTTCATGACCACGCTCGCCCACCGCACCGCCGAGGAACTGGCCGAGAACCAGTCCCGCCTTCTGGGCGCGGAGGAGCCGGCTGCCATCAGGGCACGCTTCATCGACCTCCTCAACCGCCGCAACGGGGAATACGCCGAATTCGGCTTCGGCCCCGAGGGACCCGATTTCGCTTTCCTGCGCTACTTCGCGACGGTCGTCTCCGAACTCATGCCCGAAAAGGACAAGCGCTGGACCTGGGACCAGGTGATGGCGATCGAGGGCCCGGAGGCCGCGGCCACCGTGACGAAGAGCATCGCGGGCCTGTTCGACAATGCGCCGCGCCGGCCGCGCCGGGCGGCGGCGGCCGGGGAATGAGCGCCGTGTCGCCGTCGCCGCGATGAGCGTCCCCGCGCCGGATACTCCCTTCGCGCTGGAAAACGAGGCCGCGTACGTCCGCTGGCGAGACCGCAAGCTCGCCTCCCGCGCCCGGGCGCCCGCGGATCTCGTCGTCGAGGTCCGGGATCCGCGCGACCTGAGCCCATCCGAGAGGGCCGAAATCGTCCTTCGTTGCCGGCGCGACAACATGGCCCTCTACGCGAGCCGCGTCACGGACGAGGACAAGGAAGTCCCACGGCGCCTGGGCATGCAACTGGGTCTTGCGACGCTCGACACCAATTTCCTGGCCGACGAGGATGGCATCACGAGCATCGCGGTGACGGGAACCAAGGCCGAGGCGGGCTACATCCCCTATACCACGCACCGCATCCGCTGGCACACCGACGGCTACTACAACCCGCCGGCGCTGCGCATCCGCGCGATGCTGCTGCATTGCGTTCGCGACGCCGCCACGGGGGGCGACACCTCGCTCCTCGACCACGAACTCGCCTACCTCCTGCTGCGTGAGGACGACCCCGGTCACGTGCGCGCGCTCATGCAGCCCGACGCGCTGGCGATACCGGCACGCGTGGATGAGGATGGCGTGGCGCGTCCCGAGGCCGTCGGGCCCGTCTTCTCGATCGAGCCCGCGACCGGCGACCTGCACATGCGCTATACGGCGCGCACGCGTAGCGTGGCCTGGAAAGGGGACGCGGCCACCCGGTCTGCGGCCGCGCGGCTGCTGCAGATCCTGGAGGACGATACCGATTGCGTGCTGCGCACCCGGCTCGCGCCCGGCATGGGGCTCGTGTGCAACAACGTTCTGCACGAGCGAAGCGCCTTCGAGGATGCCCCCGGGCGCAAACGCCTGCTGTACCGGGCGCGTTACGTCGAGCGGATCACCGGCACCGGCCGGTCCTGGGCCTGAAAAAGCAAACGGCCGGCGAATGGCCGGCCGCTTGCATCCGCCCGAGCGGGCTTACCAGCGCTTGCCCCAGGCCACACCCAGGGAATTCTGGTACATCTCGATCTTCTCCGTGCCGCCCTGTCCGGGTGCGAAGTTGTTGAAGAACGAGGATCCCGACACCGAGTTCGAGAAGGCGTGCATGTAGGCCACGGTGATCTCGGAATCCTTGTCGAGCGCATACGTGGCGCCGAGCGTGACGTGGTCCTTGATCACGCCGGGAGCCAGCATGTTGAACGAGACGTCGCGAGGCTGGATCGGGTTGTCAGAATGGTTGTAACCGGCGCGAAGCGTGAGCCTGTCGCTCTGCTTCCACTGCGCGCCGATTTTCCACACCCACACGTCCGACCAGCCGAAGCCGGGGCCGCCGGGGTTGCCAAGCGGCGCCTGATTGTTGCTGGGGTTGCCGATCGAGGCGATCTGGGAGTACTGGATGTCTTCCCAGTCGAAGGCCACGAGCCAGTCCTTCGCGGGCTCGAAGGAGATGCCCAGGGTCACGTGCGCCGGGATGTCGAAGCCGCCGTTCTCGGCAAAGAGGCCCGCGTACTTGTCGAACTTGCCCATGTCCATCTTCGACGTGTACACCGCGCCGATCGTCGTGGTGGGCGTGAGCTTGCCCTGGTAGCCGATGCGCACTCCCCAGCCCGTCGATTTGTCGTAGCCGTTGTTGGACACGTTGCCCGGGTCCTGCGAGAGCTGAGTGAAGAGCTGCACGCCCTCCGCCTTGAAGCGCTGATAGGCGAAGAGCGGCGCGATGCCGACCGAGTGGTTGGCGTTGAATTTCCAGGCGAAGGACGGCGCAATCATGAGTTGCGTGAGATCGACGCCGAGGCTGCCCTGCCCGCACAGGCCGTTGGCGCTGGGCGGCCCGCCGAGCGGCGAGCAGTTGAGCTGCCCACCGGGGAAATCGGTGTTCATGCCGCCGTTCCCGTACACGGAAATCCCGTAGGAGAACTCCTTGTTGTAGATCTTGTTGTAGCCGAACTCGGGGATGAAGAAACTGGTGCTGTCGCTGTCGGCGGAAAAGTCCAGGAACCCCCCGGCGCTGCCGGAGCGCGAAATCTTGCGCTGCGGGCTGAACCAGTCCAGGCCCAGGTCGAGCCGGTCGCCGGCAAATGAGCCGGCCGCCGGGTTGTTGGCGCCCGCGAAGGCGTCGAGGGCGGTCGAGGCCGTGGCGCCGGCCATTCCCTTGCCCTTCATGCCGTAGCCGTGGGAAAAGTAGCCATCCGTCGCGAATGCGGCGAGCGGCAGGACGCACGCCGTCGTGACAAGTGCGCGGCGAACTGCAGTGGAAATCGTTGTCATTGAGTGATTCCTCCGGTTTGGGGCGGGCAATGGTGCAGTCGTATGCTCAAACGAACAGGCAGATGTCGGTGCTGCCGGCGAACTCGAAGAAAGTGGACGCGCCACCGTATTCGACGCCGTCGATGAAATCCTCGCGCTTGAAGTCGAAGAGGTCGACGGTCATCTCGCAGCCGATGAACTTGACCCCGCCCTCCTGGCAAGCGGTGCGCAGTTCCCCGATGGAAGCCACGCCCTTCTTCTTGATCTTTTGCTTCATCATCATGGTGGCCATCGACTCCATGCCCGGCAGCGCCGCGACGAGCACGGGCATCGGCACGGGCATCGGCATGGCCGGGTTGGCGAGCGGGCTGATCTTCACGCCCGACAGGTCCTTGCGCAGCAGCGTCAGGCCGTAGAAGGTGAAGAAAATCTGCACCTCGTAGTCCAGCGCCGCCGCCGTGGAGGCAAGGATGAACGGCGGGTACGCCATGTCCAGCGTCCCCTTGGTGGCGATGATCGCCAGCTTCTTTCCGCTCATGGTGCCCCCTATTTCTTCTTGAGGAAAAAGACGTAGTCCTTGCCCTCGGCCTGCGAGGACAGCAACTCGTTGCCCGTCTGCTTGGCGAACGCTTCCATGTCCTTCACGGAGCCCGCGTCCGTCGAGACCACCTTGAGCACCTGTCCCGTGGTGAGCTCGCCTAGCGCCTTCTTCGTCTTCAGGATCGGCAGCGGGCAGTTGAGACCGCGTGCGTCCAGTTCCTTGCTGAAATCCATATTCGTTCTCCTCGCATTGTCCCGGGCGGCGGCCGCAACGCGCCCTTGCCGTCCTTCCGGGTGCCGCTATTTCGCGGCTCCGCTCACCGGCTGACTATACCCGCCAAGGGTAATTCCTCCCCCCCCACATGGGTAATGACGTATATCAACGGTTGCTTATAATGGCGAGGGACGAAAGTCCTACGCTACACTGCCCGACGGCGCCTCGTCACGGGCGCGCGGATACTCGCGGGAGGTATCGTGGCCCACCGGTTGTCGCTCTCGAGGGCGGCCCACCTGGTCGGCGTGCATCGCAGCGCGCTGCAGAAGATGATCAGCGAGGGCACTCTTGCCACCGCCGAGGGGATGGTCACGACCGAAGAGCTGCTGCGCGCTTTCCCGCTCGCGGAGCTCGAGGCCTCGGGCGCCGTCGAGTGGGTCACCCGAATCAAGGAGGAGTCCTTTGGCCGACGTGTCCGCGAACGCATGCTTGCCTCGCAGGAGATCCTCGCCCAGCGGCTTTTTGCCCAGGGCCTGGAGCTCGCCGAGCTGCGCCGAACGGTGCAGCGCTACCACGCGCTCGTGGAAGATCTCGAGCGCGGGCTGCGGGAGTCCTTCATGGGGCACCCGGCGCAGCCGCGCACGCTTGCCGCGCTCGCCGACGGCCTCGGACGCGCCCTGGCCGGTGAGGCCTCGGATGCCGTTGCCGACATCGACGAGGCCTTGCGCGTCATGACACCCCGCGTCGAGGTCAGGCCCAGCGGCCGCGAGTTCTATGTCGAAGGCCACGACTCGCTCCTGCAAGCCGGGCTCAAGGCCGGGCTGCGACTCTCCTACGGCTGCGAAAACGGCACCTGCGGGCTTTGCCGCGCGCGCGTGGTCGATGGCGACGTGCAGCGCATCCGTCCGCACGACTTCACGCTCTCCGAGGCCGAGCGCGCGCAGGGCCACATCCTGATGTGCGCCTACTCGGCCGTCACCGACGTGAAGCTCGAGACGCTCGAGGCCTCCGGCCCCGAGGACATCCCTCGACAGGAGATCGTGGCTTCGATTCGCGCGGTAACGCCGCTCGACGAGCACACGCGGCTGCTGCACCTGCAGGCGCCGCGCTCGAATCGCCTTCGTTTCCTCGCGGGACAGTCGGCCAGCCTGGGCGCCGCGACGGCAGCCGGCGACGTGCAGGGCGCCTACGCGATCGCGAGCTGCCCCTGCGACGACCGCAACCTGCATTTCCACATCGGCCGCGACGAGAGCGACGCCTTTTCTGTGGCCCTGTTCTCCGGGGACGTCCGCCCGGGCGAACGCGTGACGCTCGTCGGCCCGGAGGGGCGCTTCGTGCTTCGTGGCGACCCGGGCAAGCCCCTGGTGTTCGCCGCCTGCGACCTCGGATTCGCTCCGGTGAAAAGCCTCGTCGAATACGCGCTCTCCGCAGATGTCGCCCAGTCCTATTCGATCGGCTGGCTCGCCACGCGCCCCGGCGGCCACTACCTGGCCAACCAATGCCGCGCGTGGGCCGAGGCTCTGGACGGCTTTGCCTGGCTGCCGCTCACCAACGCCGATGCGGCAGCCGGCGCCAGCGAACTGGTGGCGGCGCTCGGCGCCACGACCGACCTTTCCCGCGCCGAGGTTTACGTGGCAGGTCCGGACGCGTTTGTTCAGGCGGCCGAGTTCGAGTTCCGGTCCGCGGGCGTCGCGCCGGACACCCTCGTCACGCTCGCGATCTGACGCCGGCGATGAACGCTTCCGCAAAGCCCGGTCCACGCATCATCCCGATCACGCCGGCTGGCGACGACGGCGCTGGCGCCTGCAGCGGTTCGGAGTCCTTCGCGCTCATGGTGCTGGGCGATTCGATGGCGCCGGACTTCGCGGAAGGAGACGTGATCGTGATCGAACCCGACGGTCTCGCGACGAACGGCAGCTTCGTGCTCGCGCGGATCGAGGACGAGTGGGCCTTCCGCCAGCTGGTCGCCATCGGCGAGCGCTGGCAGTTGCGACCCCTGAACCCCCTTTACCCCACGGTCGATCTGGCCGACCTCGCCGCCGTGCGCGGCGTGGTGATCCAGAGGACGACACCCGGCAACCGGAAATCGACAACTCGCTTCGGCGAATAGGAAAAGACGCCCCGCCATGCCCTATTACCTCTACAAGGTCTTTCCGTTCCACCGCCTCGAGAAGATCGCCGAGATCGGCGCGTTCCCGCAGGCCTCCGCGCAGGCCAAGGCGCTGCGCAAGGACCCGTCCCTGCCCGCGGACTGCAAGGTGAAGGTGATCTTCGCCGAGGACGAACTGGGCGCCGAGACGCTACTCACCGAAGTGCGCGACACGCCGCCGCCCTTCAATGACGACGATTGACACGACCGCCACGGCGCTGCCCTGCGTCTTCGCCAGGGCTGTCCTTGCACGGCAAGGGGGCTGCGCTCTCGTGACCCTGGCTCTCGAGGGCGAGACGGAGCGGCCCCGTTGCGCTTCCCCCGTTGCGAACGCCAATTGCCGGACCCTGCGCGCGCTCATTCGCGAGCGCGCAACGTTCGTGCTGAAGCTTCCGCCGCCGGCCGCGCCGCTTCCTCATGCCCTGGAGCTTCGCCTGCAGTGCGGCGGCCTGCGCGGCGTGGCCGCCGCCCTTGGCGAACCGGAGGCCCCGCCGGGCGACATCCATGCCCTGGTCACGCGGGCGCGCGAAGCCTGCGACGGGCTTCTCGGCATCCCCTTCGCAACCGTGGTGGCTTCCGTGGTGCGTTGGGAGGGCCGGCCGCGCGCCTCGGGCGGAGGCGTCGTGCCATGACGCCGTCTCTCGCGCCGCTCATGGCCGCCGTGCAGTCCAACTGCCACCTGTCGGACGCACGTCACGCGCAGGACCTGACCCTGTGCAACTACCTGCTCGCGATGCGCGAGTACTACCGCTGGGAGCACGACCTGCCCCTCGATGCCGTGCCGCCGCGCGCCGACGTGGGCCGCTGGATCGCCGAGCGCGAGGCGCTGTGGGAGTCCCTCGCGCAAGCCGAATGGTCGGGCATCCCGCTGGACGCCGGCCCTGCCGACCCGTTCGACGCCGACACCGTGAACGCGGAACTGGTCCCCAGGGGCCTCGTCTACGGCGCGGGGCGCGGCCGCTTCGGCAAGCCGCACTTCTTCCTTGCGCAGCTCGCGCGGCACGAGCGCAGGGAGGGCGTCGAGATCCTCGAGGCCGGCTGCGAGTATGTCCGCGACCTGGATGCCGCGCCGGCCGTGCTTCAGGGCGAGCGAATCGTGCTGCGCCGCGAGGCCTTCCGGCGCTGGCTCTGGCTGAGTGCGGAGGCCTGGGATGCCCGCGCATCCGAAGGCGCGATGGCCTCCGCCCTCGATGCCTACGGATACGGCGGGGAGCGTGGCGCGGCTCTCGATCGCATGGCGGAAGCGGAACGGGAGACGCTCATCCTGCACGAGCTGGGCGAACTGGCCGCCGGGCGCCTTCTCGGCGAGGACTGGGAACGGTTCATGGATGGCCTGGAGGACCGGCGTATTGAAATCACCGCGCGCGCGGTGCGCGACCTGCTCGCCGACTGCCTCGTCACGCTGCCGACGCTTCTCGCGCGCGAAGCGGTGCCGTCGCTGCATTTCTGGTTCGCGACCTTCTCGGGCCTGCGCCGGGAACTCTTCCCGCGGCTCCTGGCCGCCCATGCCGCATGGGCCCGGAACGGGAGCGCGGACGCGCTGAACGACGCCCTCGTTTCGGGCCGGGAGCACTGGCTGCGGTTGGCGCGCGCAATGGCAACGGACGCGAACGCAGCGAGACAGTTCGCTCTCGAGCCGTGCACGATCACCCTCACCTGACCCGCAGCTCGCCCCTGCCTTTCGCGGCAGGGGGAACTCAACCGCCTCGCGAAATCAGGTCTTTCGCGGCCGTGCGGAATTCCTCGGCCTTCGCCTCGTCGATCGTGAGCCGGATCAGCTTGAAGCACGATTCGACGGCGGCGGAGAGTTCATCGCGCGACGTCCCGGCCCCCTCGAGCTTCGCCACGACCTTGCCCGAGCGCTCACCCAGGATGCTCAAGGCCACGTTCACAAGCGCCTGCGTGGCGGACTTGCCGCCCGCAGCGCCATAGGGTGTCGCGGTGGGCGCGGCCGAAGCCGACGCCGCCCCGTTGCCCCGCGGCGCGGCCAGCCCCCTCGCGACCAGCTCGTGCAGGGCCGCTGCGAACTCGGGGATGATCGCGCCCTTTCGCTCCAGCTCGCCGACGGTCAAGCGGCCATCGACCAGGATCAGCGCGTGGCGCAGCGTCCGGGGCAGGCCGTGATCCCGATGGTTCAGCGCCTCGACGCCCGGGGGGGTCTTGGCGAGGATGACATGCGAATCCATCGGCTCAGCCCGCGAGTTCCTCGATGATCCGATAGATCAGCTTCACCGTGATCGCGACATAGATTGCGCCGAACAGGAAGATGAGCGAGACGATCACCTTCATGAGGAGCGGCGGCAGCATCCCGAAGAACGGTGTCACCAGGTAGCCGAGGGTAAAGAGGATCACGAGCGAGGTGAGAGTCTTCCACGTGTTGCCGACCACGCCCCCCGGGACGTTCGAACGCAGGGACAGGACGAGCCACAGGCAATAGAACATCACCAGGATGGCAAGCACGCTGATCACGATGCTGATATCGAAGTTCATCATTGTTTTTTTCCTCTTGGGTCATCACCACTTTCACGAGACCGCCGTCGAGTCGCGACCCGTGCGCCTTTGCGTATTTTCCCAAGTCGGCATCGCCGCCATTTGTCCTGCGTTAAGCTTTCGTTCCAGCCGCACGGCAGTGCCAGGGATCTAGTAGCCCCCCTTGCCAAGGGGCTGGGGAAGTCCCGCCAGCTTCGCTCCCTGCTTGGCCGGCCCCATCGGAAAGAGGTCGTACAGCGATTTCGAATCGCAACCGGGCAGGATGTCCTGCAGGCCCTTCACCATGTTGCGGAAATTGGGCGTGTGGCCGTGCTCGCGATATTCGTCCCGCAGGTAGTTCACGACCTTCCAGTGATCTTCCGTCAGTGCGATCCCGTCCGCCGCCGCGATCACCTGCGCCGCTTCTTCGCTGAAGTCCGCCTCCTTGAGGTAGCCCTCCGCGTCCGTTTCCTTCTCGATCCCCTCGATGACGTATCCCATGCAAGTCCTTTCACTGTTGTCCGATGAACAGGCCCGCTGCGGAGCCTTGCTGAAATCTCGATGCCGCGCTCTAGTGACCGCCCCCAACCAGCCCCGAGGCCGCCACCACGATCACCGCCACCTCCAGCGCGCAGATCGCGAAGAGCGGGCGCTGGCCGCCGGCCCAGTAGATCGGCATGATCGCAAGGAGGCACGGGACCGAGCAGAACGCGAGCGTGACAATGCCGACCAGCGTGAGGATGTCGGCCCTATGGATGATCGCAGTCCAGCCCCAGCCGGCCTCGATGCCCACGATCTCGAGAAGCGAGCTTGCCGGCAGGTGCCATAGATCCGGCAGGCGCTCGTGCGGCACGTGCGGGTCGACGACGCCGAACATGTAGATGGCAAACAGGACGATCAGCATCCCGAGACCCGTATTCGTCCCGATGGACAGCAGGCGCGCGTAGCGCTCCTGGTCGGGTGCCGTCCGGGCCTGCACGGTCATGCGATCCTCACTTCGGGCAGGCGGCGGTGTCGCCGGGTACCTTGCCCACGAGGAGCAGGAAGCTCTCGAACGGGCCCATGTTGCCCATCGCCTCGCCCATCGGGCCGTCGAAGCTCAGGCGTCCGAACATCATCGCGCGCATGGGGCCGTACTCGCCCTTGCCCATCTCGATCCAGCGCTTCGTGTCGGCCGTCATCGCGTAGTCGACGTCGAGGTCCAGCTTGTCGACGGACCGGCCACCCGAGACGCACAGCGCCTTGCCATCCTTGCTCGCGATGCGCACCTCCACCTTGGGACTGTCCGTGCAGTCCTTGCGGGCCACCTGCAGTGCCTTGTACCCGCGCTTCTTGTCGTTGGCCACCCACCCGCTCTCCTGCAGCCCGGCGGTCAATGTCGCGTCCGCATTCCATGCCGTGCAGGCCGCCTTGGCCCATTCCTCCGACATCAACTCCGGGGCCGCCACGACCGCTCCTGCCGCGGCTGCCAGGACCACCCCACCGATCATTCGAATTGCGCGCATCGTCGTACTCCCTCGGTCATGAAATCGAACAGCACTCAGGGCCAGATGCCCAGCCCCTTGAGAAGCGCCCTCATGCCCGCGAAGGCAAGCAAGGCGAGCACCAGCTTTCTTATCACCGCCGCGGGCAGGACCCGCAGCAGCCTCGCGCCGATCCTGGCGCCCAGCATCATCCCGATCATCGATGGCACCGCGATCATCGGCAGCACGGCGCCCTTGTGCAGGTAAACCCAGGCCGCCGAGCTGTCGACGAACGACAGGATGAAGCTGGAGGTGCCGGCCGAAACCTTGAGCGGCACGCCCATGAGGAGGTTCAGCGCGGGCAGGTTGGCCCATCCCGCGCCCAGGCCGAACATGCCGGCCAGGATGCCGATGAAGAAGAAGACCACGAGGCCTGCCGGAGTCCGGTGCGCCTGCCACGAGACTTCGCGGCCCGTGCTTGGCTCGACGAAGATCCCGTGCATGCCCAGCGCCGCCGAGATCCAGTCGGGCTTGGCCACCTCCGGATACTCGGAGCGCTTCGCGACCGCCATCAGGACGACGATCGCGAGGATCGTGGCGCCGAGCGCCACCTGGATCGTATTCGCCGGCATCGCCAGTCCCATCGTCGCTCCCAGGATCGAGCTGGAGGACGCCACGACCGCGAGCGGCAGCGCGAGCCGCACGTTGGCCAGACCCGAGCGCAGCAGCGATGGCCCGGCCGCCAGCGCGCTCGCCAGCGCCACGAGGAGCCCGGCACCGCGGACGAAATCGAGATGAAACGGGAAGAACCCGCCGACGATCGGCACGAACAGCACGCCGCCGCCGACGCCGGCCGGCACCGCGATGATGCCCAGGACGAAGCACACGCCGAACAGCATGAGCGGCCACGCCCACCAGGGCAGGAGCGCATCGACCCCCGCCGGCGCGATCACGGCGTCCGCGGCCATCGCCACCTCGGGCGACGCCGCGAGCAACGCCGCCACGAACGAAAGGACGAACCACCGCCTCAAGGACGCTTCCTTCCCGCCACGTAGGCAACGTCCCCGGGCGCATCCGCCATGCCGGGATAAGGGTGCATCGCGGGGCCTTCGGACGCCACCGTGCCCTCCTCGCCCGCCTCGGCCTTGCGGATGCGCACGCGCACGTCGTACCACGCCGCCTGGCCCGTGATCGGGTCGGAGTTGGAGAAGCGCACGCCGTCGGCATCGGGCGGCAGCTCGTCGCTGATCAGTGCGTTCAACAGGAACCCGCGGCGCGACTCGTCCGCGCCGGGCGCGAGATTCCACGCCCCCGGCGCCTTGCCGATCGCATTCCACGTCCATACCGTGCCCGGCTCCACCGCTTCCGACAGGCGCGCCACGCATCGCACCTTGCCCCAGGTGGATTCCACCCAGATCCAGTCGCTGTCCGAAATGCCCTGCGCGGCGGCGGTGACCGGGTTCACGAAGAGGCTGTTGTGGCCATGGATCTGGCGCAGCCACGCGTTCTGCGAATCCCAGGAGTGGTACATCGCCATCGGCCGTTGGGTGATCGCGGACAGCGGGTAGCGCGCCTTGTCCGTCGCTTGCGCCTCGAGCGGCTCGTAGTAGAAGGGCAGCGGGTCGAAGAACGTATCGACGCGCTTGCGCAGGCTCTCCGGCGGCCGCCGGGACATCCCCTTGCCGCGCGCCGCGAGGCGGAACTTCTGCAGCACCTCCGAATAGAGGTGGATCAGGATCGGCTCGGCGTAGCGCGTGATGCGGTTGCGCAGCGACCACTCGAGGTAGCCCTGGTTCCAGTTTCGCATGTACTGGTAGCTCTTGGGCAGCTCGTAGTGGAAGACGCAGTTGTTCTGCGCGTACATCTCCCATTGCCGCGGATTGGGCTCGCCGCGCAGTGACTTCTCGCCGCCTTTTCCGCGCCAGCCGGCGAGGAAGCCGATCCCCGAGCCCGGCTCCGTCTCGTAGTTCACGATGAAGTCGGGATAGTCGCGGTACTTGCGGCGCCCGTCCTTCGTGACGAACGCGGGAAGCCCCAGCCGGACCCCGAGCTCGATCAGGACTTCCTGGAAGGGTTTGCACTCGCCCGTTGGCGGAACGACGGGGATGCGGACGGAGTCCATCGGCCCGTCGAACTCCGAGATCGGTCGGTCGAGCAGCGACATCGCGTCGTGGCGCTCGAGGTAGGTCGTGTCAGGCAGGATCAGGTCCGCGAAGGCGGTCATCTCCGACTGGAACGCGTCGGCGACCACGATGAACGGAATCTTGTACTCCCCGTCCTCGCCGCGATCGTTGAGCATCCGGCGCACCTCGTCGGTGTTCATGGTCGAGTTCCACGCCATGTTCGCCATGAAGATGAGGAGCGTGTCGATCCGGTACGGATCGCCGCGCCACGCGTTCGTGATGACGTTGTGCATCATGCCGTGGACGGCGAGGGGATATTCCCAGGAGAACGCCTTGTCGATGCGCACCGGCTGGCCGTCGTCGTCGACGAAAAGGTCGTCGGGCTCGGCGGGCCAGCCCAGCGGCGCGCCGTCGAGGGTCGAGTTCGCCCTCACCGCCAGGGGCGTGGCGGGCGTCTTGGCGCAGGGCGGGATGGGGCGCGGGAACGGCGTCTTGTGGCGGAAGCCGCCGGGGCGGTCGATGGTGCCCAGGAGCGACATCAGGATGCCCAGCGCGCGGATCGCGTGAAAGCCGTTGGAGTGCGCCGCGAGGCCACGCATGGCGTGGAAGGCCACGGGGTTTCCGGTGACGGTGTCGTGCTCCTTGCCCCAGCTGTCCGTCCACGCGATGGGCAGCTCGATCTTCTGGTCGCGGGCGGTGATCCCCATCTCGTGCGCGAGGCGGCGGATGGTCGCGGCCGGGATGCCCGTCACGCCCGCGGCCCACTCCGGCGTGTATTCGGCCACGCGCTCCTTGAGGAGCTGGAACGCCGGGCTCACTTCCGTGCCGTCGTGGAGGCGAAAGTGACCGAAGAGGAACGGGTCGGCCCCCTCGGTGTGCGTGACGACGGGCTTGTCGGCGTGGCGGTCCCACCAGAGCTTGTTCTGCGGGTCGAAGCAGCCTTCCTCCTCCGGCACTTCGGTGCGCACGAACATGCCGAATTCGTCGCTCGCCTCGTGCAGGTTCACGAGCTGCCCGGCGTTGGTGTAGCGCACCAGGAACTCGCGGTCGTAGAGGCCCCGCTCGATCAGCTCGTGCACGAGCGCGAGGATCAGCGCGCCGTCGGTGCCGGGCCGGATCGGAACCCACTCGTCCGCAATGGCCGAGTAGCCCGTTCGGACGGGGTTCACGGAGATGAAGCGCCCGCCGTCGCGCTTGAACTTGGAGATCGCGATCTTGAGCGGATTCGAATGGTGGTCCTCGGCCGTGCCCAGCATCACGAAGAGCCGGGCGCGCTCCAGGTCCGGGCCGCCGAACTCCCAGAAGGAGCCGCCGATGGTGTAGATCATCCCGGCAGCCATGTTCACGGAGCAGAAGCCCCCGTGGGCCGCATAGTTGGGCGTGCCGAACTGGCGCGCGAAAAGCCCCGTGAGCGCCTGCATCTGGTCGCGGCCGGTGAAGAGCGCGAACTTCTTCGGGTCCGTGGAACGGATGCGCGCCAGGCGTTCGGCCAGCATCGTGAACGCCTCCTCCCAGCTGATCGCCTCGAAATCGCCCGCACCGCGCTCGGCGCCGCTCTTCCTGCGCAGCGGCCTCGTCAGCCGGGCCGGCGAGTACTGCTTCATGATGCCGGAGGCGCCCTTCGCGCAGATCACGCCCTTGTTGAGCGGATGGTCGGGGTTCCCGTCGATGTAGCGCACCTCGCCGTCGCGCAGGTGCACGCGGATGCCGCAGCGGCACGCGCACATGTAGCACGTGGTCTTCCTGACCTCGGAACCCGCGACCGGGCCTTGCGCCGGCGTGTCCATGTCAGTAGATTGATCGCCCATGATTTTCCTTTTTGCTTCCGACGATCTCAAACCGGTCTCGAAACTTCCCCGCAGCGGCGCGACTCTGCCCGGGCGAGGCTAGCGTGCTGGTCGCCATCGTCTCCGACAGCCATGACCGCGCAGAGCCCCTGGCCAGCGCAGTGTCCGCAGCACGCGACGAAGGCGCCGAGGCCGTCCTGCACTGCGGCGACGTGATCGGCGCCCACACGCTGCGTCCGCTCCTCGCGATCGGGCTTCCGGTACATGTCGTTCACGGCAACAACCTCGGTGACTCCCAGGCGATGTGGAGGCTCTGCGCGGGCTCGGCCGGGTTGATCCGCTACCACGGCCAGGACGCCGAAATCTCGCTCGGCGGCCGGCGTCTCTTCGCGACCCACCTGCCGAACCACGCGCGCGCCTTCGCGTGCACCGGCCAATTCGATCTCGTCTGCTGCGGCCACGACCACCGGGCTTACGTGGAGCAGGTGGCAAATGTCGCCGGGACCCGGACGTGGCTAGCGAATCCGGGCACCGTGGCCGGCCTTGCCGCGCCGGCCACCTGGATTCTCGCGGACCTCGGCGAAATGCGGTTCGACATCCGAGAGCTCTAGGCCCTCGAGACCAGCGTCGATTCCGAGGCAACCCACCAGGGAAGTCCATAACCCCAAAGGGGTATTCGTTCCCCAACGGAGTGATTGACCGACCCGGGTGGGCAGGACTTAAGGTCTACCTTTGGATTGATAGTCCTGCCCCTCGCGGAAGCGGGAGGGTTGCGTGCGATCAACCGGGGTCTGCAAACGCGTCTGCCTGCTCGTCCAGAATCGCGCAGTGAGAAGGAGGTCTTGATGTTCGCCAGCAATCCGTTCGCCGGGCTTTCGGCGTACCTTTCGCCCGCAGTCATGCAGGCCTACGTCGTCGCCATGATCGTCCTGGTCGCGGCGGGGACACTGTTCGACGTGATCCACAAGGGCAGCGCCAGGTATTTCTTCGAGAACTGGCGGAACTCCCAGCGCAAGGCGGCGAAACCCCTCGATGCCGGCGAGCTGGTGGCGATCGCCGTCCAGACCGGCGTCGTGGACGTCCTCACCTCCGGGGAGTTCTGCAACCCGCGCCGCCGGGTGGCCCATCTCCTGACCATGTACGGGACCGTGATCTATGTGGTGACCACCGCCATCATGATCTTCGCCTATCCGAGCGCCACGACGCCCGCGCCCGCGATCCTCCCGCAGCTGTGGTGGCTGGGCGGCCTGATGGCCTGCGCAGGCGGATACTGGTTCTGGTTTTTCATCCGGGTCGACGTCGCAGCCGAGGGTCATTCGCCGTTCCGCGTCATGCAAGCCGATCTTTTCATCCTCTCGCTGCTCGCCAGCGTGACCCTGGGCTTGATCTGGGCATTCGCCGGCGGCGGCTTGGGCGTCCTGTTCGGGCTGTACATCTTCGCCACGACAGTGCTGTTCGGGTCGGTGCCGTGGTCCAAGTTCGCGCACATGTTCTTCAAGCCTGCGGCGGCATTCGAAAAACGGGTATGCAAGGCCAATGGCACAGCCGAAAATCTGCCGACTCAGTCACGCGACGATCCCGATCAACAGAAAAGACACTCCATGGAACTGTTGCGAGACGCTCCGATGAACATGGGGCTCGGCATCAAGCGCGAAGCACCGCGCCACCATTGAGAAGCAATCCGCAAGTTCAGCTGGAATGAATGGATAAGGAGCCGGAATAATGCCTACCTTCGTCTACATGACAAGGTGCGACGGATGCGGACATTGCGTCGACATCTGTCCCTCGGACATCATGCACATCGACAAGACCTATCGGCGTGCCTACAACATCGAGCCCAGCATGTGCTGGGAGTGCTACTCCTGCGTCAAGGCTTGCCCGCAGCATGCGATCGATGTGCGCGGATATGCCGACTTCGCCCCGCTCGGTCACAGCGTTCGCGTCCACCGCGACGAGGAGAAGGGCACGATCGCGTGGAGGATCAAGTTCCGCAACGGGACGGAAAAGAACTTCCTGTCGCCCATCACCACCAAGCCCTGGGGGACGGCGATCCCCAAGCTCGCGGATGTTCCCGGGCCGAGCCGGGAAATGCGCGACAGCCAGCTGCTGTACGGCGAGCCAAAGGATATCCGCCTGGATGACGGCGGCTTGCATACGCTTCAGTCCGCCGGCCTCAAATTGAAGAAAGGCGTGTACTACTAATGGCCCACAAAACTATCGTCGAAGACGGCATCGACGTTCTGGTCGTCGGTGCAGGCCTAGGCGGCACGGGTGCCGCATGGGAGGCCAGATTCTGGGGCAAGGACAAGAAGATCGTCATTGCCGAGAAGGCCAATATCGATCGCTCCGGGGCGGTCGCCCAGGGCCTGTACGCCATCAACTGCTACATGGGCACCCGCTGGGGCGAAAACAAGCCGGAGGACCACGTCCGCTACGCCCGCATCGACCTGATGGGGATGGTGCGTGAAGACCTGCTGTTCGATATGGCCCGTCACGTCGACTCCACCGTGCACCAGTTCGAGGAGTGGGGCCTGCCCATCATGAAGGACCCGAAAACCGGGCGCTATCTGCGTGAAGGGCGATGGCAGATCATGATTCACGGCGAGTCCTACAAGCCCATCGTGGCCGAGGCCGCCAAGAAATCGGCGGACAAGGTCTTCAACCGCATCTGCGTCACCCACCTGCTGATGGACGACGGCAAGAAGAACCGGGTTGCCGGTGCCGTCGGCTTCAACGTCCGCACGGGCGACTACCACGTCTTCAAGGCCAAGACCGTGATCTGCGGCGCGGGCGGCGCCTCCAACATCTTCAAGCCCCGCTCCGTGGGCGAAGGATCCGGCCGCACCTGGTATGCGCCCTGGTCGTCCGCGTCCGCCTATGGGCTCATGATCGACGCCGGCGCCAAGATGACGCAGATGGAAAATCGCATCGTGCTGGCGCGCTTCAAGGACGGTTATGGCCCGGTCGGGGCCTACTTCCTGCACCTGAAGACGTATACGCAAAACTGTCTGGGCGAAGAGTACGAATCCAAGTGGTTCCCGGCATTGCAGCAAATGGTCGGCAAGGAATATCTCGATCCGGAGGCCTCCCACCTGACCCATAGGCCGATCCCGACTTGTCTGCGCAACCATTGCATCATCAGCGAAGTGAATGCCGGCCGCGGCCCCATTCACATGGTGACCATGCGCGCCTTCCAGGATCCTCACCTGGAAGAGGTCGGCTGGGAAAACTTCCTCGGCATGACCATCGGCCAGGCGGTTCTGTGGGCCTCCACCGACGTGGATCCCAAGAACGAGAATCCCGAGCTGACCACATCCGAGCCCTACGTCATGGGCTCCCACGCGACGGGCTCGGGCGCCTGGTGCTCGGGTCCGGAGGACGTCTCCCCTCCCGAGTATTTCTGGGGCTACAACCGCATGACGACGATCGAGGGCCTGTTCGGTGCCGGTGACGCGGTCGGCGGCACCCCGCATGCCTTCTCGTCCGGCTCGTTCACCGAGGGCCGTCTCGCCGCGAAGGCCGCCTGCAAATACATCGACGACGGAAAGGCCGAAGGCATCGTCGTGTCCGATGGGCAGATCAACCGCCGCAAGAAGGAGATCTACAAGCCCCTCGAGCACTACAAGACCTACCGCAATGCGATCGTGGCGGGCGATGTCAACCCGCACTACATCAATCCCAAGCAGGGCCTGGACCGTCTGCAGAAGCTGATGGACGAGTATTGCGGCGGAGTGACCGTCAACTACATGACCAACGAGAAGCTCCTGAATATCGGTCTCAAGAAGCTCGCGATCATGGAGGAAGACCTCGAGAAATTGGCCGCAGAGGACAATCACGAGTTGCTGCGTGCGTGGGAATTGAAGCACCGTCATCGCGCCGCGGAGTGCGTCACGCAGCACACGCTGTTCCGCAAGGAGACCCGTTGGCCGGGTTACTACTACCGGGGCGACGCCATGAAGGTGGACGACGCAAACTGGCACGTGCTGACTGTTTCGCGTCGCGATCCGGAGTCCGGCGAATACACCATGGAGAAGGCGCCTTGTTATCACCTGGTTGCGGAAGGCGAGTAGCAGCATCCCCGGGGAGAAGCCCGCGTTGACCTCCTGCCTGGTGCGGAAGATGCCGGCATGTCGTGTGTCGTGGGCCACCTATAGCTGGTCTCCTCGTGTCGCAGAGAGCCGCGCGTGAACATTATTGAAAAAGCCGACGAAGAGATTCAGGCCATGGCTGATCCCCTGTGGCGCGACCTCGTCAAGTATTCGAACGAAGGCAAGTACGGAGAATTCGCCAGGAATTTTTCCAATTCCCTGGCGCTTGCCATGGATCAGGTCGTGGCGGGCCACCAGTTCGCAAACAGTGAACTGGCGAGAAGTCTGTCCGATGACGTCGACTCGCTCGGCATCATCCGCCGGGGCGAGCACGTGACGGTTCTATACCGCCAGCGGAGCACCAAGAAGCAAGGCGAGTGGCTTGGCCGACTTGTACTCGGCTATGAGGGCGAAGAGGTCAAGATCTTCGGTGCATCCATCTTCTGAGCAGCTCGTTCGGATTCGACATGAGTGAATCAATCCAGGACGGCAAGTTTGTCGAGCTGACCTACAGGGTGACCGACAGGAAGTCGGGACATGTCCTCACCCGGGTCGAATTCCCGCTGGGTTATGTTCACGGGCACAATGAGATTCTGGCTCCTTCCGTCCACAGGGAGCTGGAGGGCAAGTCCGCTGGCGACGTGATCGAAGTGCCCATCGATGGCAATCGGATCTTCGGCGCCAGGGACGAGTCGCTGGTTTTCTCCGATCACATGGAGAACGTCCCCGAGGAGTATCGGCAAATCGGCACCTCCATCCTCATGGAAAACGACAAGGGCCAGACCCGCAGCTTTATCGTGACGCGGATGGACGACGAGACACTGACCGTCGATGGCAACAATCCGCTTTGCGGAAGAGAAGTCGTCTTTACGCTCGAGATACTGACCGTGCGCGACGCAACTGATGAAGAGGCAAGAGCGGGCGAGGCAATCGTTGCGGGCGCGGATATCGACCCGTCACTCATGAGACCTGTTTGAGCAGCGATGCCAGATGGGATCGGAAGATTTTCGACCTTGGTTACTTGAACCTGCAGCCCCGACTTCACGACAAGAAAGGTGACTCATGAGCGAGCAAAAGCCCACCACCAAAGTTCCTGACGGTCATACGCCTTTTTATACAACTCGCCAGATGGCGCCGAACGAAAAGGGGTTTGTTGGTTACGAAACCATCTGGAAGCCGTTCCAGAAGGAAGTCGAATACCAGACGCCGAAGAAGCCATAGGCGTCATGCGGTAGCTTGGGTGAGCCGGACCCGCGCGGCCTGGATGCGAACCCGCAAGGGGGATTGCCTCAGCGGCGATTGCCTGGTTCACGGCCAGCTCATCGAGGCCACGAAGCTCGACGAGAACGCGGGCCCGCCCGCTCGAGGGCTGAGGGGCGCGCCCGGCGGCGCCTAGACGGCGATGTTGCGGTCGAGCCGGTTCAACGCGAAGACGAGCCCCGCGGACGCGGCCACGAGGAAAATCGGGCCGAAGAGCCAGAAGACCAGCGGCACGGCGAAGAAGAAGGCCCGCATCCCGATCGCGAAGTGACCGCCCGCGCGATTCAGGCGCCTCGCCACGCCCTCGGGCGACAGCAGCGGGTTCGGCCAGGGGCCGGGGACGTTCACCATGAAGACCACGTGGTTCGCGAGCCGTATCGCCAGCGCGAAGGCGAAGAAGGCAACGATGAATACGGCGAGCAGGCACATCACCTTCACGATCCAGATCTGCGCGGAGCTCGAGCCGAGGTTGGCGAACACGTGCCAACTGCGCGAGATGTTCTCGGCCTGCCCGGACAGCGTGAGCGTGCCGAGGATGAGGAAGGCCGCCGTCGTGGACATGAGGGACGCGCCCATGATGAAATTGCGAAGCGTCTGGACGGCCAGCACGCCCTTTTCGGGGCTGCCCATGATGTCGGTCACCCACAGCCCGCGGGCAAGCTCGTTCAGCCCATGGATGGTGTAGGTCGGGTCGCGGCGCGTCTTCATTCGACGGTACCCGTAGTACGCAGCGACGAGGGTAGCGCTCGCCACGAGGGCAAGCGCGTCGGCGCCGTACTCGCGAAGCCAAGTGTCGATGCCGCCCATCGTGACTCCCTGTGATTGCCCGGCGCGCCCCGGGCCGATTCCGGGTGCCTGCCTTCCGAAAATGGGTCAGGACCAACCGGACACCGCCGGCATTGGCGGCCTACGACGGGCCTGCCCTCGCGACGGCGCAAGAGAACAAGTACGCCCGCCAAGCAATTGAAATTATAGCGCAAACACCACTCCGGGCCCGTCTACGGCGTGCGCCGGAACGCAAATGGACGTCGAGCCTACCCCTCGCCCGGTTTCCCGCGCATTCCGACGCCGGACGGGTCGAACCGGGGCAGGCCGAGAAGTACTCGAAGGCCGAGCGATACCGATGGCACCGGCAACACCTTGCTTTGACCGAACGATCATCGCGGTGATACCGTTTTGCCTTCAGGAACCGTCGATCGGATTTCCCTTTCACCAGACCCGCGCACGCTCAGTCGACGGGACGCGTTGCGCCGCAGCAGGAGGCCTCATGCCAGCAAGAGTCGATTTCCCCACACTGACCCTCATGGACGCCCTCGATCTGGCCACGCTGATCGAGGTCGAGGCTTTCAAGCGGTACACGCAATTCGCCGAACGACTCGGAAGCCGTTCCGACGACGACGCCGCGTCGGTATTCCAATCGATGGCCGCCAACGAGGGCAAGCACGGTGAGCAGATTACCGAGCGCCGGCTCGCCCTGTTTGGCGATACCCCCCCCAAGGTCAGGCTCGACGACATCTTCGACGTGGAGGCCCCGGAATTCGGCGCGCCCAGCCTGAACATGTCGCCCCTCAAGGCCTACCGGGTGGCATTGACCTCCGAGAGGAAGGCCTTCGCGTTCTACGACCAGGCCCTGCGCTACGTGACCCAGCCGGACGTCAAGGCGCTGTTCGAGGAGTTGCGCACCGAAGAGGCCGAGCACGTTCAAATGATCCAGGACATTATCGCGAAGCTGCCGCCGTCGGCCAGGATCGACCTCGAGGACGAGGACGAGGACGCTTTGCCAAACGCAGAGGGCCGCATACACCTGCCTTTCTAGCCGGGCGTTCCTGTACGGCCACAGCCCGTTCCCCTCGCGCCATGGGCCGCTCGCTTGAAACGCCCTCCGGTCAGGGGTAGGCTGAACTTGTAGTCGATCCGAATCGTGGATCGGTGCTCGCAGGCAGGGCGGCCGTCGTGGGTATCGATGTTTGCGGGTGCAGTGCCCCGCCATCGGATACTTCCCCTGGCAGGCACCTGCGAGGTAGCGCCGGTGTTTCAGGCAACCATGACGGGGAGGTGCTCTATCGATGACGCTTACTACAGGAATACTCCAGCGCCGGTGACCAACGCCCGGCATGCGTTGCGGTAACGCAACCAAACGAAGCCACTGTGATGTGGCGATCCCGCAAAGCCCCGCGATATTCGTGGGGCTTTGCATTGGTGGCCCTGGCCTGGTTGCAGAATCCGCGCGGGGCTTGACTCAATGGCCGGGCCGGAAAGACAAAGCCGAACCAGCGCCATGGCTTGGTTCGGCTTTGAATACTGGTGGGCCGTGCAAGATTCGAACTTGCGACCAACGGATTAAGAGGCCCTGTAACTAGTTGATATTGCACCGCATTGGCCCGCCCACAATCGCCAACGCGCGTGCACCCTCCATCGTCGCCCTCGCAAGAACGCCTAACGCTGAAAGCACTTCTTGTAGTGGGAGTCGAGGTCTAACTCGACGTTGCGAGCAGCGGCAGAAATTTCTTCAAAGAGTGAGTCCCCGGGCTGCTTTTGATTGCGCAAGCGGCGGTCAAACTCTCCCCCAGTCACGATTTGTCGGTATCTCTTTACAAGCACAACCAGCGCGCACCCAGGAATGTGGCCGCTGCAGATTTGCGACTGAGTGGCGACTTGGTGGAGCTTCCGCTTGATGTCGCTCGAAAGCTTTGCCGCGGAAGGATCCGCCCCAGGCAGAAGATAGTATTCTTCCGCTGCCGCTTCGATTTCCAAGACAAGCCGCTTGATGCCAGCAATATAGTCTGCGACCTCTTGCCTAGTTCGCTTCTTGGATTCTCCCCATTGGCGGACAGCCGCAGTAAGCCAGATGCTCAACACCACCCCCAATAGCGCTAGCCCTGGGTAGTCGGCCAATAGCTTCAACATCAGGTGCTATTTCGACGGCTCGTCGATGTATTCCCAGATCTCGGGAATTACGCTTTCGTCCTCCAGCGACTTGAGCTTGAGCCGCTCGTGAAGTTCCTTTGGCGCAAAGCCCTCTTCTCGAACCAGCCCCCCGAAAGCCTCCTCGAGAAACGAGGATCCGTATCCTTCCATTCCGTCGAGGTCAACCGTCACGATTTGAAACTTCTTCAATGCTGGAACAAGGTAATCCTTCCGAAACCGCTGACCACTAAAGTCGCCGTCTTCTGGATACCTTCCGGCCGGTGTGTCGCTAAACTCCCGGGCCACAACGATCGTGTCACTCAGCGTCCGTGGCGTCATCGCTTTCGTCTCCAACCCAGTCAACAATTGCATGGAGGGGTACCTTCCATTCAATTATGGTCCCATCAATTGAACGAGAAAAGTTCTGCATTTTATCGCCGGTCTTAGGTGAGTACTGGTAAAGGCCTTTTCGGCTAAATATCTGCAACTCCCCGTCCCCGGCTTGCTCGATGAGTTTCCGCATATCGTTCAACCCTTTTCCGCGACTCTTCCGGCCGGTTTGAGTGCGTCCAATCGTCATGCCGGCCATGATCATTTGACCATCGTCAGGGATCATTAAGGGAATCAGGTTCAAGACCTGCCGGATTCGCTCAAGTGGATACAGCCTCGGAAGTGTTGCTGGAATGCCAACGCCTAAGTCGCAAAAGGTGATGGTCATTTGTCTCCAACGTCTGTCTATTCGGCCATTGAGCCACCATTTGCTACTTAGCCGCTCTGCCGCCATGTGAGGTCTTGTATAGGCATGCTGAGAAGCGTTCAACATAGCTTCCGTTATCGCGCGAAAGAACCTTCTGCGGGCTGGAGTATGAAACTGAATGTCTTCGCCAAACAAGTCCGTCCTAAATTTCTTGACGTCGTTACCTGACGCCTTGTGGCCACTATGGAAACGGATGTACTCCAACGGGTATCTTCGTGGCTTTAGCGACTTTCTTTCGGGGATCTTGAGGAGCTGGAAAAAACCCGTGCGCTGCATCATCTCTTCAATCTTTGGATCAAGTGGATACGTTCCACTTAGCGTGCCGCGCGTGCGGTGGGACCAACGCATATCGATTTCCGCCAGGAGTCGAATAAGCGCAGACGGTCGAATATCCTTCGTTTTGTCAAAATTCAGGCCGACCCGATGTCCGTCATTCACCAATCGGCGGATGTCTTTCATGAACCGCGCGGTTTCGTCATGATTGTTGATTAGATCTAGCACCTCCGGGACGACTAGCTCAATCGTGTTTCCGGAGTCCGCGCGTAGACTCTGGGTAGCAAATTTGGACGTTGCCTTGTGGGATTGGAAGCCAGAAGCCGCCCGGCGCCTCTGCTTGGCCTTCCTGTCAGACTGAAGTCCTCGTTGGAAACGTCGTTCTTCTACACGTCTCTGTGCAGCGCGTTTCTTATTGGACTTATAGACGATTCGGTGCAAAGCGAGGGAGCGCGGTAAGTTGGATAGAGGCTAGCAATGAACGCGGCAATGGTATCCCAGTGGTTAGCACAAGGAAAACTCACCTCCGAACAGATCCTGGGGTTTCTCGATCTCTATACCGGGATTGATCGGGAATTTGCGGAGGCGCGTGCGCTACTCGGAACAAAGCCTGAGGTCCTTGCGAAGTTCGAGACCGCGCTATTTGGATGAGGCTCATATTACGAACTTCCCTTTCTGGCTCAGGCGGCGATGGTGCTGAAATATACGGGCGTACTCGAACCCTTTCGGAAGGCGGCGAGTTCCGATAACCCGAACGCTGCGCTTCTTGCCCTTGGCACCGAGGACCTAGCCGAGGATTTCGAACTGCTGACCTGCATGGGGATTTCCGGGCCATTCATAACTTGGAAATGGCCCCCGCGGTTGTGGAATCGTAGCGTAGCTTGAATTCAACGGGCGTGAGGTAGTCGTGACTCGAATGCGGACGCACATGGTTGAAGTGTCGGCGCCACTGCTCGATCACGACGCGGGCCCTCGCGGCTTCGGAACCACTGAGGCTCAGGCACTCGTCCCGGAATTTCCCGTTGAAACTCTCGTCGGTGCCGTTTTGCCAAGGCTTTCCGGGATCAATGTGGGCCGTATGGATGCCGGAGCGCGTCAGCCACTCGAGAATGGCGCGGCTGACGAATTCGGGGCCGTTGTCGGAACGCAAGGCCGTCGGCGCTCCGTGCAGACTCACCAGGCGCGAGAGCACCTCGATCACTCGATTCGAGCGGATGCTCCCGGCTACGTCGATCGCGAGGCATTCCCGGTAAATTCATCGACTACCGTCAGGCACTTGATCTGCTGGCCGTTGGCGCAGGCGTCGAACACGAAGTCATAGGCCCAGACATGGTTCGGGGCTTGGGGCGGCAAGGGACGCGGGCGGCTCGTCGCAATGCGGCGTCGCGGCCGGCGCCGCGGCAGTTGCAGTCCTGCCGACTTCCAGAGGCGATGGGCTCGTTCTGGCCCCATCCCGTGGCCCTCGCGTCCCAGAAAGATCCGGATGCGCCGATAGCCATAGCGCGGATACTGCGCCGAGAGCCTGCGCATGGCCGAAATCGCCGGCACGTCTCTTTCGGCTCGAATCGACCGGTATCCCATCATCGATCGCGCCACGCCAATCAGCCCGCACGCACGTCTGGTCGAGTGGCCGCGCTGCACGGCCAACACAACCTGCTCACGACGCGCCTGCGGGCTTACCACTTTCGCCGGTTGATTTCCTTCAGGGTATCGATCGCCATTTCCCGCTCGGCGAGCATGCGTTTCAACTTGGCGTTCTCGGCTCCAGGGCGCGCAGCCGTTTGACGTCCGCAGGCTGGAGTTGTCCGAAACGCTTGCGCCAGCTGTACAACGTCTGGTCGCTGACCTTGTACTTGCGCGATACGTCGGCAATCGTAGTCCGGTCGGCCTCGCGCAACATCGCGACCATCTGTTCTTCTGTAAATCGGCTTTTCTTCATGGGCTCCTCTTGGCAGAGCAGGAGCCATTCTCTCAAGTTATGATCGGTCCGAAAAACCCAGGCAGGTCACTACTGCTCTTGGGAATTTCTGAATTCGAGCCGGTAGCGGATGCACCCGAAGTGCTTAGAAGGAATCTCTCCCGCGTCGGGAGCACACGCTCAGAATTCATGCACATCAATCCTAGCGTGTTCGACAACAGCCTGAATTGGGCGGTACTAGACGACCACGGTGAGCTTGTAACTGCGAATGGTCGCATTCCCCTAAGGACCGACCCCATGGCAATCGGAGACCGAACCAGGGGAGTCCGGACGATGGCGCTCGAGAATGAACCGTACATCGTCTTGTATTCGGCGCTCACCGATAAGACTGGCAATTCCGTGGGCCGGATCATATTTCCGAGGAACGTGTCAAAGGAAATGAGAGTTCTGGAAGACGAACTCATCTTCGCTCTATCGCTTGCGGCAGCGTCCTTCGCGATCTTTCTGGCGCTCTCGGGCTGGTACTTCTCACGGCAGGAGAAGGAGCGACGCTCGCTCAAGCAGGCCTTCCAGAAGTACCTCTCCCCAAAGATTCTCGAGGCGATCCTGTCCGAGCCCGGCAAGGTTTCCCTCGGCGGTCAGCGTAGGGAGGTAACGATCCTATTTGCCGATATCCGGTCATTCACTACACTGGCCGAGAAGCTTCCTCCCCAGACGCTGACCCAACTCCTCCAGGAATACTTCGAGGCGATGACGGAGGAAGTCCTGCGCGAGGACGGAATCGTCGACAAATACATTGGCGATGCCATCATGGCATTCTGGGGTGCGCCGATTGACCAGAAGGATCAAGCCGACAGGGCTGTTCGCGCCGCCTGCGCGATGATGGGCAGGCTCCGGGCACTTCAGGACACATGGAGGGCCGCCAGCCATCCGGTGTTCGACATCGGCATTGGCATCAACCTAGGGATCGCCACGGTTGGCAATATGGGTTCGTCCAAGCGTTTCGACTACACGGTGATCGGCGACGCGGTAAACGCGGCAGCGAGACTCGAGCAACTGAATAAGGATCATTCGAGTCATATCATCATTTCTGAATCGACAAAGAAGCAGCTAACCATTCAAGTGAACGCGCGAGACCTTGGGGACGTACGAGTCAAGGGAAAGGATGAGTCCATTCGAATCTTTGAAATACTTACGGGCTAGACTGATCAAGTAAGGAGATCGGCGCGTTCTAACGCGAGCCTTGCCTGGAGCAAATATTCATATTGAATTAATGGCTACTCAATACAACTTAGAACTTTGGAAGCGCAATCCGGCGGCTCCATTGCGTGAATACAAGGGAATGAGCCTGAAAACAAAGGATCCGACAGAATTCGATCGCCCTCTTTCGGCAGATGAGGTGCAACGGCTAAACGACTTTCTCCGACGGCATGCTCCGTCCCACTTCGCGAAGCTGTTCCCAGATGAATAGGCCCGATGCTGAGTCTGCAGCTATTGATTGAATGTGTCCGCCCTCGATAGCGAAAGTTCAGTAGCACTCAGCTCGCACAAGAATGAGGGCGAATGGGAGCGGATGCTCGGGTCAATCGATTCTGAGGGGTAGCAGCCCAATTGCGGGAAACATATTGGGGACAACTATCGACATTTCATCCCTGTTTTCACGCGTGAGTGTGGCAGTCGCCACCAAAGCAAAAAAGGGACCTAGGCTCGCGCCTAAGTCCCTGAGAAAACTGGTGGGCCGTGCAAGATTCGAACTTGCGACCAACGGATTAAGAGTCCGCTGCTCTACCAACTGAGCTAACAGCCCGGAACCGGGGGAGGAAGGAGGAACGCCTTCGACGGGAATCTTGGTAGGGCGTGGCGGATTCGAACCGCCGACCAACGGATTAAAAGTCCGCTGCTCTACCAACTGAGCTAACGCCCCGGAAAGCGGGAAATTATAGCTTTCCGCGGGAGTTCGGGTCAAACCGGAGGCCTCTCAAGCCTCCCGCTCAAGGCGCCAGACCTGGTATTTCATGGTGGCCCAGGAGCCCGCGACGATGGCGAGGGTCGTCAAGACCGAGCCCAGGGCCAGCGTGGAGATGCCGGTGATGCCCTGGCCGATGGTGCACCCGAGCGCCGTCACGCCCCCGAACCCCATCAGGATGCCGCCCACCACGTGGTTGGCGGTGTCCTCCGCGGAGACGAATCCTTCCCACCGGAAAGTGCGTGTCGCAAGCGCGTAGGTCGCCGAGCCCGCGATCACCCCGAGGCCCAGCGCGATGCCGAAGGTGAAGGCGAGCGACTTGTCGCTCCACAGCAGCAGGATCTCGAGGAGGTAGGCGGCCGGCGCCACGAAGGAGAGCGACTCGATCGTGCGGCTGTTGGTGCCGAAGAAGGTGTTCTCGAGGGTATCCGGGTTCTCGCCGAACCCGATGTGCCCGGTCACGTACCAACCGGCCACGATGGCCGCTCCCAGCACGACGCCGCCGAGGATGTGGTCGAAGTTGCCGCGGAAATCACGATCCTTGAAGATGAAGGCGACCAGCGCCACGACCGCCACGGAAGCGACGCCGACGTAGGCAGCCTTGCGCTCGACCCCGAAGAGGGCCGAGGCGATCGACGGCAGGTCCTGCCCGGCCACGCCGCGCGAAGCGAGATCCAAGCTCACCGGGTCGAGCCAGGTCACACGCCAGATTGCGAAGAGTCCCTTGATCGTCATGTAGGCCGAGATCGCGAGGAAGGCAAGGACCACGACCGACTTGAGGCTTCCTGCGCCGATGCGCAGCAGCGTCTTGTTCCCGCATCCCGAGCCCAGCGTCATGCCGACGCCGAAGACGAACCCGCCCACCAGGAAGGACAGCCAGGCCAGGCCGGGCCGGGTATAGATCGACTTCGAGAGGTCCACCGTGCCCGTGAGGTGCAGCGCCGTGGCCCCGGCGATCGCGACGGCCATCGCGAGCATCCACATGCGCATGCGGCCCCAGCTGCCCATGTTCACGACGTCGGAAATCGCGCCCATCGTGCAGAAATTCGTGCGCTGGGCGACCGCGCCGAAGACGAATGCGATGCCGAAGCCGGACAACGCGACAAGGGTGGGAAGGTTCGAGGCGGAACTCATGCGGGTCTCCCGATTTTCCGGGCCATTATTGGGGGCACCCCTGCGCTGGCCCATCCCTCCGATGGGCTAGGCCCCGATACCCAAGTGGGGAGGAGGCTATCGTTCCGCGGCAGGATGGTAGCGCGTCGGGTCGGGGAGACCGGCCCGCGCGAATCCGTCCCGGCGAAGCCGGCAGGAATCGCATCGGCCGCAGGCGCGCCCCTGCGCATCGGCGTCGTAGCAGGAAACGGTGAGGGCGAAGTCCACGCCCAGCTCGTGGCCGCGGCGCACGATCTCGGCCTTGCCCAGGTGGACGATCGGGGAACGCACCGCGATGGGCGAGCCCTCCACCGCCCGCTTCGTCGCGAGATTGGCCATGGCCTCGAAGGCGGCGAAGTACTCCGGCCGGCAGTCGGGATAGCCCGAATAATCGACCGCGTTGGCGCCGGTGAAGATCGCGTCCGCCCGGATCACCTCGGCGTACGCAAGGGCGAGCGACAGCAGGATCGTGTTCCGGGCCGGGACATAGGTGATGGGGATGCCGGAAGATGGCGCCGTCGGGACGGCGATTGCCGGATCGGTCAGCGCTGAGCCGCCGAACACTCCGAGATCCACCCGAATGGTCCTGTGCTCGGCGGCGCCGAGGGCTCGCGCCACTTCGGCCGCGGCAACCAGCTCGGCCCGGTGGCGCTGGCCGTAGTCCACCGAGAGCGCGTGGCAGCGCCACCCCTCGGTGCGGGCCATGGCGAGCACGGTTGCGGAGTCGAGCCCTCCGGAAACGAGGACGACGGCGTTCTCCATCGCGCCCCCCTAGCGTCGCGTCGCCGCCAGGCGCGTGCGGGCCTTCCCGGCCGCTTCCGAGGTGGGGTAGCGGGCGATGATGTCCTCGAGCGTATTGCGCGCGGAGCCCCCATCGCCCTGCTCGGTCTGGACCGCGGCGATGGCGAGAAGCGCGTCGGGCGCCTTGGGCGACTGCGGATAGTGGGCAAGAAGCCCTTCCTGCGTGGCGAGAGCGCCCTTGTAGTCCTTCAGGTTCGCCTGGCAGATGCCGATCCAGTACGTGGCGTTGGGCGCAAGCGCGCTCTGCGGGAAATCCTTGAGGAAGGCGCGGAACGCTTCCGACGCCGAGGCGAAGTCGTTGCGGCGAAAGAGGTTCGAGGCTGCGTCGTAGGTCTTCACCTCGCGCGCCTGGTCGTCCTTCGATTGCGGCTTGGCAATGGCGGCTACCGGCTCCGCGGGCGGGGTCGCGGATGCCGGGGCAGCGGCACCCTGTGCGGGCGCGCCGCCTCCCTCGAGCCGCTTCAGCCGCGAGTCGAGGTCGAGATAGAAATCGCGCTGGCGCTTCTGGATCTGCTCGTTCTGGTTGGCCAGCACCTCGATGCTGCCGCGCAGGCGGGCGATCTCCGCGTTGAGCCCCTCGATCTGGCGAAGCAGGTCCACCACGCCGATGTTGCGAACGCTCTCCTCGAGACGGCCGATGCGCTCGGACGTCTCGCGGGCGCTTTTCTCCTGCGCGGCGCGGATGTCGTCGATCCGTTTTCTCGCCTCGTCATCGTCGAACAATCCGGCCTGGGCGAGGCCAGCGGCGGCAAAGGCGATCGCCGCCGCCGCAAGGCGGATGCTACTCGCCGGCATACTTGATGTCGTCGCGCCGGTTCTGGGCCCACGCCGCCTCGTCGTGCCCGGTCGCGGCGGGCTTCTCTTCACCGAAACTCACCGTCTCGATGCGACCTTCCTGCACGCCCAGCACGGTCATCACCTTCTTCACCGCCTCGGCGCGGCGCTGGCCCAGGGCGAGGTTGTATTCGCGGCTTCCGCGCTCGTCGCAGTTGCCCTCGACCCGGATCTTGGTGTCCTTCTTCTCCACCATGTACTTCGCATGCGCCTGCACCACGCCGCGATACTCGTCCTTCACCGCGTTGGAGTCGAAGTCGAAATAGACGCTTCGCTTGGACAGGATGTTCTTCGGATCCGTGAGCGGGTTCGCCGTGATGATCGGCTGCGTCGCGGGCGACGTGGTCGTGGCGGCGGTCGTCGGCTGGGTGGTTGCCGGTGTCGTGCGATCGGCAACGGGCACCTCCTTCTTCACGTCCTGGCTGCTGCAGGCGGCGACGAGGGCGGCCATCGCTATGCTCAAGGCAATCTTTTTCACGGCTGACTCCTTCTGGTATGGCGTGTGGATAGAGGACAGCGGGATTCTGCGCCCCGCTCAGTTCGTAAGCAACGGGCCCCACGCGGGATCGCGGACGTCGCCGGTTGACGACACGAGGCGCTGGCGCACGCGCCCGTCGCTCGACACCGCGGCGAGTTGGCCGCGCCCGTTGGCCTGCGCCTCGTAAAGGATCATCTTGCCGTTGGGCGCGTAGCTGGGCGAATCGTCCAGCGTGCCGTCGGTGAGGACGGTCACCTGGCCAGTGGCGATCTCGAGCACCGCGATGCGGTACTTCCCGGACTCTCGCTGCACGAACGCGATCGACTTGCCGTCGGGGCTGAAGCGCGGGCGCACGTTGTAGGTGCCCTCGAACGACAGGCGCTGTGCCGGGCCGCCCTCCGATGGCATGCGGTAGATCTGCGGAGAGCCCCCGCGGTCGGACGTGAACGCGATCCATTTCCCGTCGGGCGAGAAGCAGGCCTCGGTGTCGATGGCGGGCGTGACCGCCATGCGCCTGGGCTCGCCGCCGGCGGCCGGGATCACGTAGATCTGCGAGATGTCGTCGCGCGTGAGGGTCACGGCAAGCCGCGAGCCGTCTGGCGACCAGGCCGGCGCGCTGTTGTTGCCCCAATAGTTGGCCACGACGCGGGTCGTGCCCTGCGCGAGGTTCTGCACCACCACCACCGGCTTCTTCTGGTCGAAGGACACGTAGGCGATGCGGCTGCCGTCGGGCGACCACGCGGGCGAGATGATGGGCTCGTTCGAGGCGAGCACCGTCTGCGCGCCGGCTCCGTCGGCGTCCGACACCTGCAGCTCGAAGCGCTTGCCGCGCTTCACCACGTAGGTGATCTTGGTGGAGAACACGCCCTTCTCGCCCGTGAGCTTCTCGTAGATCACGTCGGCGATGCGGTGGGCCGTGGCGCGAAGCTGGGCGGGCGCCACGACGTAGGAAAAACTCGCGAGCTGCGACTGCTTCTGGACGTCGAAGAGCCGGAAGCGCACTTCCACCCGGCCGTCGGCCTGCGGCTCGATCTTGCCGATGACGAGCGCCTCGGAGGAACGCGCCTGCCAGTCCACGAAGTTCACTTCCGATGGCTCGGTGGGCACGGGACTCACGCCGACGGCGTTCACGAGCCGGAAGAGGCCGGTGCGCGCGAGATCCGCGCCGACCACGGTGCTGACCGGTTGCGGCTGGGCCCCCTCGCCTGCGAACGGCAGGACCGCGATCGGGATCTGCCGACCTCCAGACGTGGTGATGTCGATGGTGAGCTGCGCCCGCGCGGCGAACGCGAGGCATGCGAGCAGGACGGCGAGTAGGAATCTATTCATGCTCTTGGGGCCCTCGGCGGGCCCGGGGCCCGGCTAGCGTTCGTGCTGGATATTCAGGGTAAGGCTTCGGAACTGGCCAAAAAGTTCCGGGTCGCTGGGAACCGGCAGGGGCTGGGCACTTCGGATCGCGCGCTCGATGGCCGTGTCGTACACGCGATTTCCGCTGGACTTCACGATGACGATATCGAGCACTTCACCGCCCGGCAGGATCGTGATGCGCACCTGCACCTCCGGCTGCCCCTTGACCGTATCCGGAACGTTGGCCTTGCCGCGGATCTTATCGCGGATGCGCCCGCGGTAACGATCGATTTCCGACAGGCGAACCTGGCTCGCCGCTTCCGCCGCGGCCTTCGCCTCGGCATCGGCTTTCGATTTGGCCTCCGCTGCCGCCTTCGCCGTGGCCCTTGCCTTGGCATCGGCCGCCGCCTTCGCGTCTGCGACCGCCTTCGCCTGCGCCACCGCCTTGGCTTCCCGAGTCTTCTTCTCCAGCTCCTGCTTCTCCAGCTCCTTCTTCTCGCGTTCCTTCTTTTCCCGCGCTTTCTTCTCCGAGATGGCCGCGTCGGGTTTCGGCGGCTCGGGTTTCGGCTCCGCCTTGGGAGGTTCGGACTTCACGGGCTCCGGTTTGGGCTCGGGCTTCGGTTCGACCTTCGGCGGCTCCGGTGCGCTTTCCGGTTTCGCAGGCACCGGCTCGGACTTCCGCGTCGCGGCGGGAGGCCCCGGAGGAAGCTTGTCCCACAATTCGGCCTGGAGCGGCGGCGTGGGCCGGCTCTGCCAGGACACTCCGAAGACGATCAGCGCAAAGAAGGCCGCGTGGACCACAACCGCGAGGACGATCGAGCGGATTCTCCCCGGCTGGCGGGGCCGTTCGTGCGCTTCTGCCGGCGCCTTCACGAGGGACCCGTTAGGGAGCCGGGCGCGCGAGAAGGCCCACGCGCTTCACCTGCCCCTGCTGCAGAATGTCCATCACCTTGAGGACTTCCTCGTATCGCACGTTGCGGTCGCCGGCGATCACCACCGCCTGGCCGGCGTTGGCCTGCTGCGCCGCGCGCACGATTTCGAGGAGCTGTGGCCGCTTCACGAGGAGTTCGTCCGGGGACCGCGAGCGGTCCACGACGAAGAGTTCGCCGTTCACGCGCACGCGCACCTCGAGCGGCGCCACCGCAGGATCGAGCTTCGAGCCCACCTGCGGCAGGTCGATCTGGCCCGGATTGATGAGCGGGGCGGCCACCATGAAGATGATGAGCAGCACCAGCATCACGTCGATGTAGGGCACGACGTTGATCTCGCTCATCGCGCGGCGCCGGCGCATCTATCGCTCCGGCTGGTGGGCCTGGCGCTGCAGGATGTTCGAAAGCTCCTCCATGAAGCTCTCGTAGCGGCCCGCGAGCCGGTCGATGTCGTGCGCGAAGCGGTTGTAGGCGATCACCGCCGGGATGGCCGCGAAGAGCCCGATCGCGGTGGCCACCAGCGCCTCCGCGATCCCGGGCGCCACCTGCGCGAGCGTGGCTTGGGCCACGTTCGACAGGCCGCGGAAAGCATTCATGATTCCCCACACCGTGCCGAAGAGGCCGATGTACGGGCTCACCGAACCGACCGTCGCCAGGAAGGAAAGGTGGGACTCCAGTGAATCGACCTCGCGCTGCAGCGTGGCCTTCATGGCGCGGCGCGTGCCGTCCATCAGCGCGGTAACGTCGGCGCCGGCCCGCCCCTTGAGCTTCAGGTACTCCTTGAAGCCTGCCTCGAAGATCCGCTCCATGCCCGCCGCGACGTAGCGACCGCCGGCGGCCCGCTGGTAAAGGCCCACCAGGTCTGTGCCGCTCCAGAACTCGCGCTCGAAGGCCTCCGCCTGGCGGTGGGCCCGGCGCAGCGCGAAGACCTTCATGAAGATGTAGGTCCACGAGAAGAGGGAGGCGAGCACCAGGACCGCCATGACGGCCTTCACGACGATGCTCGCGTTCACGATCATCGCGAGGATGGTCAGGTCGTGGCTTACGATCATGCTTTCCTCGGCTTTCCTAGAGTGAGGCCTGCATCTTGCGACGCAGGGCCTCGGGAATTTCGGCGGGCTTGAAGTTATCCCCCGTCACGCTCGCCACCGTGATCTTGGCGCGCACCAGCACGTCGTCCTCGCGGCGGATCTCCTGCGCGAAGACGCAGCGAACCTTGCCGAGCGACTCGAGCTGGACGCTTGCCACCACGATGTCGTCGAGCCGCGCGGGATTCACGAACTCGACCGCCGCCTGGGTGACCACGAAAACGATGCGATGGTTCCTGGCGAGCGCCTGGTGGTCGAACCCGAGGTGGCGCATCCACTCGGTGCGCGCGCGCTCGAGGAACTTGAGGTACTCGCCGTGATAGACGACCCCACCGGCGTCCGTGTTCTCGAAGTACACGCGGACCGGGAAGGAATAGACGAAGAGCTCAGGCTGCAGCCGGGGCTTCACCGGGATCTTCGTCATCGGAAGAGCCCTCCGCCCGGCGCCGGCCCTCCCGCGAGCCCGAAGTGCTGGTAGGTGAGTGCGGTGGCCATGCGCCCGCGCGGGGTGCGCTGGAGGTAGCCCTGCTGGATGAGGAAGGGCTCGAGCACGTCCTCGATGGTGTCGCGCTCTTCCCCGATCGCCGCGGCAAGGTTGTCCACGCCGACGGGCCCTCCGCCGAATTTCTCCACGATGGCGAGCAGGAGCTTCCGGTCCTGGAGGTCGAGCCCGATACCGTCCACGTCGAGCATGCGCAGCGCCATGTCGGCCACCTCCGCGGTGACGCGGCCGTCGAACTTCACCTCAGCGAAGTCGCGCACGCGCCTGAGGAGGCGATTGGCGATGCGTGGCGTCCCGCGGGAGCGCCGCGCGATCTCGGTCGCCCCTTCCACCTCGATCGCCATCGCGAGCAGGCCGGAGGAGCGCGTGACGATGCGCTGAAGCTCCTCGGGGGAATAGAACTCCAGCCGCGCGACGATCCCGAAGCGGTCGCGAAGCGGGTTGGTCAGCATGCCGGCGCGTGTGGTCGCCCCCACCAGCGTGAAGGGCGGCAAGTCGAGCTTCACGCTCCTGGCCGCCGGCCCCTCGCCGATCATGATGTCGATCTGGTAGTCCTCCAGCGCGGGGTAGAGGATCTCCTCGACGATGGGGCTCAGCCGGTGGATCTCGTCGATGAAGAGCACGTCGCGCGGCTCGAGGTTGGTGAGGATCGCGGCCAGGTCCCCCGGTCGCTCGAGCACCGGGCCCGAGGTCTGGCGCAGGTTCACGCCCATTTCGCGCGCGATGATGTGCGCAAGCGTGGTCTTGCCCAGGCCCGGCGGACCGAAGAGGAGCGCGTGGTCGAGCGCCTCGCCGCGATTGCGCGCCGCGGAGATGAAGATCTCGAGCTGCTCGCGAATCTTCACCTGCCCGACGTACTCGGCGAGCTGGCGGGGGCGAAGCGCCCTCTCCTCGCCTTCTTCCTGAGGCGAAGCCGGGGCGCCGGCGATCAGGCGGTCGGTTTCGATCACGGCTTGGCGAGCACCTTCAGTGCCTGGCGGATGGAATCTGCAAGCGTCAGGTCCGGCGGCAGGTCGCGGATCGCGATCGATGCCTCGCGGGCATTATAGCCAAGGGAGAGCAGCGCATTGAGGACGTCCGAGGCGTGCGGTGCGGAAGCCTTCGCCGCGGGGAGCGTCGAGGGCAGCTTGTCGCGCAACTCGAGGACGAGCCGCTCCGCCGTCTTCTTGCCGATGCCCGGGACGCGGGTGAGGCGCGCCGCGTCATCCGAGGCAACCGCGGCCGCCAGGTCGTCCACCGAGAGCCCGGACAGCACCGACAGCGCCACCTTGGGGCCGACGCCGCTCACCTTGAGGAGCTGGCGGAAGGCCGTTCGCTCGCCGGCCGTGAGGAACCCGAAGAGCAGGTGCGCGTCCTCGCGGACCACGAGGTGCGTGAGGAGCTCGACCGCCTCGCCCGTCTTCGGCAGGTTGTAGAACGTGCTCATCGGCACGTCGATCTCGTAGCCCACGCCGCTGGCCAGGACCACCACTTGCGGCGGGTTCTTCTCCACGAGCGTCCCGGCGATTCGCCCGATCATGCGAGCCTGCCGCCGCGCATCCTGAGACCCTGGGTCGGCAACGCCCCCAGCCCCAGCCCCCCGTGGGCGTGGCAGATGGCGCAGGCGAGAGCGTCGGCCGCGTCGGCCGAGGGGTAGCCGGCGAGATTGAGCAAGCGCTTGACCATCTCCTGCACCTGTTCCTTGTGCGCGTGCCCCTTGCCCACCACCGCCTGCTTGACCTGCAGCGCCGTGTACTCGGCGACCGGCAGGTTCGCCAGCACGGCCGCCGAGACGGCCGCGCCCCTGGCCTGGCCCAGCAGCAGCGTCGATTGCGGGTTCACGTTCACGAAGACCTTTTCGATGGCGACATGGTCGGGGTGGTGCGTGGCGATCACCTCCGCCAGGCCGTCGAGAATCGTGCGGATGCGTTCCGGAAGCTCGCCCTTCTCGCGCGTGCGGATGCAGCCGCTCGTCACGTACTCCAGGCGCTGGCCCTCGCGGCCGATCACCCCGAACCCAGTGACGCGAAGGCCCGGGTCGATCCCGAGGATGCGCAGGGAAGTCCTTCCCGGCCCGGCCGCATGACCGGTTGACGGCTCGTCCCTCGACCGCGCCTCGACCACGCCCCTACGCCGCCTCGTCCAAGGCCGCGGTGGTGTACACCTCCTGCACGTCGTCGAGGGACTCCAGCGCGTCCAGGAGCCGTTGCATGCGCGCCGCCTCGTCACCGCCGAGCGCGGTCTCGTTCAGGGGCTTCATCGTCACGTCGGCGAGCTCCGCCTTGAGGCCCGCCTTCTCGAGCGCAGCCTTCGCGGCCGCGAACTCGTGGGGACCGGTGAGCACCTCGATCGAGCCGTCGTCGTTCGTGACGACGTCCTCCGCCCCGGCTTCGAGGGCCACTTCGAGCAGTCTCTCCTCGCTGGTGCCCGGCGCGAAGACGAGCTGCCCGCAGTGCTTGAACAGGAAGACCACAGACCCGTCGGTGCCCAGGTTGCCGCCGTGCTTCGAAAACGCGTGCCGGACGTCGGCCACCGTGCGCGTGCGATTGTCGGTCAGGCAGTCCACGACCACGGCGGCGCCGCCGATGCCGTAGCCTTCGTAGCGGATTTCCTCGTAGTTCACGCCCTCCAGGTCACCGGTGCCGCGCTTGATGGCGCGCTCGATGTTGTCCTTGGGCACGTTGTTCTCGTTCGACTTGTCCACCGCGAGTCTCAGCCGCGGATTCATGTCGGGGTCGCCCCCGCCCATTCTCGCGGCGACCGTGATTTCCTTGATGAGGCGGGTGAAGATCTTGCCGCGCTTGGCGTCCTGGCGACCCTTGCGGTGCTGGATGTTCGCCCACTTGCTGTGGCCTGCCATGGGTCTTCGCCGCGAATTCAGTTTCGAAGGGGCTAATGGTAACATCCTCGCACCGTCTTCCCCTTCGAACCCGCCCCGTGCTGCCCCCTCTTGTCGTCGCGAAATCCGGCGTTGATCTGGGCCTGCTTCCAGGCATGGCCAACCGCCATGGCCTCATCTCGGGCGCGACCGGAACCGGCAAGACGGTGACGCTCCAGGCGCTTGCGGAAGCGCTGAGCTCGATCGGCGTGCCCGTGTTCATGGCCGACGTGAAGGGCGACCTCGCCGGACTCGCCGAATCCGGCGGATCCAATCCCAAGGTGGCAGAGCGCGTGAAGATGCTCGGCCTTCGCGACCATTCGCCCCTCGCCTTTCCCGTCGATTTCTGGGATGTCTTCGGCGATCAGGGGCACCCGGTTCGCGCCACGATCTGCGAGATGGGCCCGCTCCTGCTCGCGCGCATTCTCAACCTGAACGAGACGCAATCCGGCGTGCTGGCCGCCGTGTTCAAGATCGCCGACGACGGCGGGCTCGCCCTCCTCGACCTGAAGGACCTTCGCGCGCTCCTGCAGTACGCCGGGGACAATGCGGCGCAGTTCCGGACGCAGTACGGCAACATCTCGACCGCGAGCGTCGGCGCCATCCAGCGCGGCCTCCTGTCGCTCGAATCCCAGGGTGGCGAGAAGTTCTTCGGCGAACCGGTCCTCGCGCTCGAGGACCTCATGCAGACGGTGGACGGCAAGGGCGTGGTGAACATCCTGGCCGCCGACAAGCTGCTCGCCAGCCCGCGCGTTTACGCGACGATGCTGCTGTGGCTGCTCTCGGAACTCTTCGAGCAGCTGCCTGAAGCGGGTGACCCGGACAAGCCCAAGCTGGTCTTCTTCTTCGACGAGGCGCACCTGCTCTTCAACGACGCCCCGAAGGAACTCCTCGACCGGATCGAGCAGGTCGTGCGCCTGGTGCGCTCCAAGGGCGTGGGGGTCTGGTTCGTCACGCAGAATCCGCTGGACGTCCCGGACACGGTGCTGGGGCAGCTGGGCAACCGGGTGCAGCATGCGCTTCGCGCCTTCACGCCGCGGGACCAGCAGGCCGTGAAGGCCGCAGCGACCACGTTCCGCCCGAACCCGAAGGTCGATGTCGAGAAGGCCATCACGGAGCTCGGGGTCGGCGAGGCGCTGGTGTCGTTCCTCGACGAGAAGGGCCGGCCCTGCCCGGTGGAGCGCGCGTTCGTCATCCCGCCGCGCTCGCGCATCGGGCCGATCACCCCCGCAGAGCGCCGGAACGTGATTGAATCCTCGCTGGTGGCGGGCCATTACGAGAAGGCAGTCGATCGCGAATCGGCCTACGAGAAGCTCGCCGCCCGCGCCGGCGAGCGCGCGCAGGGCGAGAGCACGGGAGGCGGCGCGTTCGGGGGCATCCTGGACAAGCTCGGATTTCCCGGCGGCAACGCCGCGAAGGCAAGGACTCGCGAGACGGCGCTCGAGGCCGCCGCCAAGAGCGCCGCCCGCGCGATGGGAAGCGAAGTCGGGCGACGCATCATTCGCGGCGTGCTGGGGTCGATCCTCGGCGGCCGCCGCTGAACAAGGGAGAGCCCATGGCGAAGACCGGGGAACGCAAGGCCCAGATCCTGCAGACGCTGGCCTCCATGCTGGAGGAGCCGAAGGCCGAACGCGTGACGACGGCGCTGCTCGCGGCGCGGCTCGACGTTTCCGAAGCGGCCCTGTACCGCCACTTCGCAAGCAAGGCGCAGATGTACGAGGGGCTGATCGAATTCATCGAGCAGACGCTCTTCACGCTCGTGAACCGCATCCAGGCCGACGAGCCCGACGCGATGAAGCAGGTCGAGGCGACGGTCGTCGCGCTGCTCGGATTCGCGCAGAAGAATCCCGGCATGACGCGCGTCCTCACGGGAGACGCGCTGGTGATCGAGGACGAGCGCCTGCAGGCGCGCGTGAACCAGCTCGTCGAGCGCCTCGAGGCGAGCCTTCGCCAGAGCACGCGGCTCGCGGTCACGGCCAGCCAGCTGCCCGCTGACTGGGACGTGAATGCCTACGCCATGACCCTCATCGCCTACGTGATCGGCCGCTGGCATCTCTTTGCCAAGAGCGGCTTCAAGCGCTCCCCGACGGAAGGGTGGCCGCAGCACTGGCGCGTGTTCTCGGCCTGACGCGCAGCAAACGGGCTGCAGTGGACTTCCCCGAGATCGAGACCGGGCGCCTGCGCCTGGTCATCGCCCGGCCCGGGCTCGAGGAACTCCTCGCCCGCTTCTACGAGGAGAACTTCGAGGGACACCTGGACCGCTGGTCGCCGACGCCCCCCGCAGGCAAGTTCGTCGAGGGTTACTGGGCGAGACAGCTTCCCGTATTCGAAAGGGAGTTCGAATCCGGTGTCACGGCAAGATGGGTCATGCTCGCCAGGCACGCCATGGCGCCGGAGGTTGTGGGTACGTGCAATTTCACCCAGATCGCCAGGGGCCCTTTTCGCGCCTGCGTGCTGGGCTACCAGGTGGCACGCCGGCATGAAGGCTGCGGGCTCATGCACGAAGCGCTCACCGCGGCGATCGGCTACGCCTTTCTCGAGCTTCGCCTGCACCGCGTCATGGCCAACTTCCGGCCCGAGAACGAGCGCAGCGCCCGCCTTCTGGATCGCCTCGGGTTCATTCGCGAGGGATTCGCCCGCAACTACCTGTTCATCGACGGGGCGTGGCGCGACCATGTCCTCGCTTCGAAGACGAACCCGCACTTCGATAGCGCCTGGCTGCTCGACTGAAGGCGGCGCGAGCAGTCAGTCCCACGAGGCCCTCGCCGGCGAGCCATCGAGGTCCGGCACGGCCCGCCCGCGCGGATGGAAATCGATGTCGGCGCGGATCCTCTCGAATGCCGAGTACAACTCGGTCGGACTTGGCGCTCCCAGGTTGATGACCGCATAGCGGTAGGTGGAAAGCCACTTGAGCTCGCGCCTCAGGCCGGCGCCCCGCTTCGGAAAGACCAGGATTCGCGACTGCGGATGACGCTCGCGCAGCCCGTCGATCTCTGCCTTGCGGGGCCAACGCGAAAGGCCCTCGCCGTGCAGGTCGCGGAGCACGAAGCTTGCCGCTACCCGGTTGCGGCCCTCGCGGTGGCGGATGACGGGCTCCTGGCCCGAAGCGATCGCGAGCAGCACATCGAACAGGTTGTACCCGTCAACATGCTCGAAGAGGTCGAAGAACTGCCCCGACGTCCGGGGGTTGATTTCGATCAGCTTCACCTGCCCCGTGTTCTCGCAAATGCGCAGTTCCACGTTGAACATGCCGTGCGTGAAGCCGATGGCCGCCAGCGCACGGCGGGTCACCGCCTCGGCGCGCTCCTGCACGTCCGCGGGCAACGCCGACGGATACTGGAAACGCTGGAACTGGTCGGTGCCGGGATACATGATCGAGTCCACCACGCCCAGCATCGTGATGTTGCCCCCGCGCGCGAACCCGTTGACCGTCACCTGCTGCCCCTCCACGATCTCCTCGGCGATCATGCTGAATGCCTCCCCCTCGAAGGTCGCGTGCCGGCGCATGACATCGCCGAACGGTTTCACCAGGCGCTCGATGATCGCCTGCTCGAACCAGGAGAACCGCAGGTGCCTGTCGAGCTGCGCGAAGGAATCGACTCGGCGCGCCAGCACGGAGAAGGTCGCCTTCACGGGCTTCACGTAGAACGGAAACGGCAGCGGCGTCGATCCCGTCCGGCGAAAGTCGCGGTCGATGAGCCCAAAACGCGGGTTGGCCCCGGGAATGGCTTGCTGGAACGCTTGCCGCGCCATGAACTTGTGCTGCGCCGTCAGCACGGCCATCAGCGGCGTATGGGGCAGGCCCAGCCGCGAGGCAAGGAGCGGCGCGACCACGGACCCGAACTGCTCATCCGCGGTCAGGACGCCGTCCAGGCCGGCGCTGCGGTAGCGGTGAAAGAGCCTGTCCACGAAACGCTGGACGTCGAACGTGAAAAGCCGGGCGTTCTCGGGAAACCGGAAGAGGTCGAAGCCCTCGAAAAGGAAGTCCTTGTCCGCTTCGTGCCTGGCGCACGCCCAGCGGTCCCATTCGTCGGGAAACAGGACCAGGATCCGCTTTCGGGTCATCGAGTCTCCCCGCGCCTGCGCGTGGGTCCCCAGGATGGATTTGCGGTCATGTTCATTGCAGTAGGGAAAGTCTAGCGCGGCGTCGGTTCGAAGGCTGCGTATTTTCCGCCGCGCCGGTCATTGCTGGAATGTCCTGCTACCGACCGAGGCACCCCGTGAGATTCTCCGTTCTGGCCCTTCTGCTGGTCCTGGCCTGGCCGCCGGCCTCGATGGCGTCCGACCTCGAGCGGGCACGCAGCATCGTGTCGGGCCGCTGCTTCCTGTGCCACGGGATGAATGGCGAAAGCTCCAGCGAGGTCTTCCCGCGCCTGGCCACCCAGAACGCCAACTACCTCGCCAAGCAACTGCGCGACTTCCAGTCGGGGCGCCGCAAGGGCACGGCCATGTACGACATGGTGGCCGGGATCACGGAAGCGGAAATGCAGTCGCTCGGCGCGTTCTTCGCCGCCCAGAAGGCCGATCCGCACCCGCCTTCCAACCCGGATCTCGCCGCGGTCGGGCGCTACCTGTACGTGCACGGCAACTCCTACTCGGGGGTGGCGGCGTGCGCGAGTTGCCACGGGCCGACCGCGCACGGCACGGACACCCTGCCGCGGCTGGCGGGCCAGCAGGCGTCCTACCTGGACGGGCAACTCCGGCAATTCACCAAGCGCGAGCGCAGCAACGACAACGCGGTGATGCACGCGATCGCCTCGAAGCTCACCGAACTCGAGATCAAGGCGCTTTCGGAATACCTCGCTTCGGTGCCCTGATTCCCGCCCGGAACGAAAAGAAACGGGCCGCCATGGGGCGGCCCGTTCGCATTTCCCGGCGTCTCGCCTCAGGTGAGGGTATCCGCCCAGATGTTTCGCGCCCAGTTTATAGCGAAACCCGCCTCGAGCTCGTTTCTCGCTGCCGATACGCCGCCGGATCCGGGCACCGCCTTCATGGTGCGCGCCCCGGTGTCGTACTTGTGGACGGAGGCCACATGCACCACCTGAGTGTCGGAAACGAAGCTGTAGCACACGTTGCTCAGCGTGGGCGACGGATTCGGCGCCTCGCCGTTGAGTAGCGCCACCACGGCCGCCGCACAAGCCTTCCCGTGAGCGTTCGCCATGTGCCCGGACTTGGGCATCGCCGGGGCACTCAGCGTCGAATCGCCCAGCAGATGCACGCCCTTCGCGGCCTTCGCCTCGTAGGTGAGCCAGTCCACCTCGCACCAGCGCTTGTTGGCCGTGATGAATGCATCGGCGATCTTTCCGGCCTTCATCGGCGGAACCACGTTGAGCACGTTGCCCTTCACGTCCTCGAGCTCCAGCTTCACGGAACCCGTGCGCAGGTCGATGTCGACTGCCTTGCTGTTGGGCCGGTACTCCACGATTCCCTTGTACAGTTCCGCCCAGGCCTTCTTGAAGAGCGGCCCCTTCGAGGTGACGTCGCCGTTGGCGTCGAGAACGAGGACCTTCGACTTGGGCTTGCGTGCCTTGAAGTAGGCCGCCACCTGGCACGCGCGTTCGTACGGACCCGGAGGGCATCGGTACGGCGCCTCGGGAACCGACAGGATGTAGACGCCCCCGTCAGGCATGTCCTCGAGCTGGCGGCGCAGCGCCACGGTCTGCGGGCCGGCCTTCCATGCGTGCAGCACACGCTCCTGCACCTGGGCGCTGGCAAGCGCGGGAATCGCACCGTCGATGAAGTCGATGCCGGGCGCAACGATCACCCGGTCGAAGGAGATCGGATCCCCGTTCGACAGTCGCACCTGCTTCCTGTCGACGTCGATCGCCGTCGCCATGTCCCGCACGATCCGCACGCCGTGGTTGCGCTCCAGGCCCGTGTACGGGGTCGTGATGTCGCTCATCGACTTGAAGCCGCCCAGCACGAGGTTCGAGACCGGGCAGGAGATGAACACCTCGTTGGGCTCGACCAGCACGACCTCGATCGAAGGATCGAACAGCCGGATGTACTTGGCAGCCGTTGCGCCGCCATAGCCGCCGCCGACCACCACCACGCGCGCCCTGGATCCGGCGCCGGGAACGCCTGCGCATCCCGCGAGACCGGCCGCGGCCGCAACAGCCACGCCCGCCCTGAGGAAATCCCTTCTTTGCATGCTCATGTGATGTCCTCCGGTCGCTAGCGGGACTGCTTGGAGAAATAGTCGGCAAGGGCCGCGAGTTCCGCGTCCGAATAGCCTTTGGAAAGCTGGTGCATCACGGTTGCCGGTTTCTTGCCCTCCTTGAACTGGGTCATCGCCATCAGCAACTCGTCGCGAGGCTTGCCGGCGAGACCTGCGAGCGTGGATCCGGGGGCGGGCTTGCCGTTCGTCCCGTGGCACGCGGCGCAATTGGCCGCCAGTGAACGGACCCCGGGGGCCGAAAGGTTGGACGGGGCGAAGGCGGGCGGGGGTGGGGCGGGCTGCTGGGCGACGGCAATACCGGCCGCGAGCGTGGCGGCTGCCATCGCCATGTACCGCGCGAGAGCGATCATCGGTGAACTCCTCCTGTGGTTTTCGGCGCGCTCCGAGAGTATCTGGCGGGGAGCCGTCTTGTAAACCTGCCCGGTGGGGAGGGGGTATAGCCCTATCGGGTAGCAGGACGCAAGGCGCCTGGCGCACCGGAAGGCCTGCGGGCGAGGCCGAGGCGGAAGGACGCCCCCGGCCGCCGTATTCAGCCCGGCGCCGGGACCGGTTCCCCCGAGGGCGCCGAGGTGGCGATGTCGAGCCTCACCTTGCCTTCCGCATCCACGTCGATGGTGACCCGCCCCCCGCCCGCCAGGCGGCCGAAGAGGAGCTCGTCTGCCAGCGCCCGGCGGATCGTGTCCTGGATGAGGCGCGCCATCGGCCGTGCGCCCATGAGCGGGTCGAAGCCGTTCTTCGACAGGTACTTCTTGAGACCTTCGGTGAACTGCGCCTCGACCTTCTTCTCGGCGAGCTGCGCCTCGAGCTGCATGAGGAACTTGTCCACCACCCGCAGGATGACCTGCTCGTCGAGAGCCGCAAACGAGATCACCGCGTCGAGGCGGTTGCGAAACTCCGGCGTGAACAGCCGCTTGATCTCGGCCATCTCGTCGCCAACCTTGCGGTCGGTGGAGAAGCCGATGGCGTTCTTCGAGAGCCCTTCCGCGCCCGCGTTGGTGGTCATGACGATCACGACATTGCGGAAATCCGACTTGCGCCCGTTGTTGTCCGTGAGCGTTCCGTGGTCCATCACCTGCAGCAGGATGTTGAAGATGTCCGGGTGCGCCTTCTCGATCTCGTCGAGCAGGAGCACCGAGTACGGGTGCTTCGTGATGGCCTCGGTGAGGAGCCCGCCCTGGTCGAAGCCCACGTAGCCTGGGGGCGCGCCGATGAGGCGCGAGACGGCGTGTCGCTCCATGTACTCGGACATGTCGAAGCGAACCAGCTCCACGCCCATGATGAACGCGAGCTGCCTGGCGACCTCCGTCTTGCCCACGCCCGTGGGCCCCGAGAAGAGGAACGACCCGATCGGCTTCTGGGGATTGCCCAGGCCCGAGCGCGCCATCTTGATCGCCGAGGAGAGGGCCTCGATCGCGGCATCCTGGCCGAACACCGTCGCCCTCAGGTCGCGGTCGAGGTTGCGCAGCTGCGTGCGGTCGTCGGAGGACACGCTGCGCGCGGGGATCCTCGCGATCTTCGCGACGATCTCCTCGATCTCCGGCTTGCCGATGACTTTCTTCTGCCGCGACTTGGGCAGGATGCGCTGCAGGGCCCCGGCCTCGTCGATCACGTCGATGGCCTTGTCCGGCAGGTGGCGATCGTTGATGTAACGGGCCGACAGCTCCGCAGCGGTGGTCAGCGCGTTGGCGGTGTACTTCACGCCGTGGTGCGACTCGAAGCGCGACTTCAGTCCGCGAAGGATCTCCACCGTCTCCTGGATCGAGGGCTCGTTCACGTCGATCTTCTGGAAGCGGCGCGACAGCGCGTGGTCCTTCTCGAAGATGCCGCGGAACTCGTTGTAGGTCGTCGCCCCGATGCACTTGAGCGCCCCCGAGGAGAGCGCGGGCTTGAGCAGGTTGGAGGCGTCGAGCGTGCCGCCGGAGGCGCTGCCCGCCCCGATGAGCGTGTGGATCTCGTCGATGAAGAGGATCGCGTTCGGGTTCTCGAACAGCTGCTTGAGCACCGCCTTCAGGCGCTGCTCGAAGTCCCCGCGGTATTTGGTGCCTGCGAGAAGGGCGCCCATGTCGAGCGCGAAGACCTGGGCCTTGGCGAGCACTTCCGGCACCTGGCCGTCGATCACGCGCTTGGCGAGCCCCTCGGCGATGGCGGTCTTGCCGACTCCCGCCTCCCCGACCAGCAGCGGGTTGTTCTTGCGACGGCGGCACAGGATCTGGATCACGCGCTCGAGCTCGCTCTCGCGGCCGATGAGCGGATCGATCTTGCCGTCGATGGCGAGCTGGTTGAGGTTCTGGGTAAAGCTCTCCAGCGCACCGCCCGCGCCCGGGGCTTCCTGGCCCTCCTCGGCACCCTCGCCCTCCTCGCGGGCGCCCGATTGCGGGTTCTTGGTGATGCCGTGGGAGATGAAGTTCACGACGTCCAGGCGCGAGACGCCCTGCTGGTGGAGGAAATAGACGGCGTGCGAATCCTTCTCGCCGTAGATGGCGACCAGCACGTTCGCGCCCGTGACTTCCTTCTTGCCCGAAGACTGGACGTGAAGAATGGCGCGCTGGATGACGCGCTGGAAGCCGAGCGTGGGCTGGGTGTCGACCTCGCCGGTGCCCGCTACGGTGGGGGTGTGCTGCATCACGAAGTCGGCAAGGGCCTTCTTCAGCTCGTCGATCTTCGCCGCGCAGGCCTTGAGAACCTCCGAGGCGGACGGGTTGTCGCACAGGGCAAGAAGCAGGTGCTCCACGGTGATGAACTCGTGGCGCTTCTGGCGGGCCTCGACGAAGGCCATGTGCAGGCTGACTTCCAACTCCTGGGCGATCATGTTTCCTCCATCGCGCACTGCAAGGGATGCTGGTGCTGGCGCGCATATTGAACCACCTGCTCCACCTTCGTGGAGGCGACGTCCCTGGGGTAGGTCCCGCACACCCCTCGCCCCTCGGTATGGACTTTGAGCATCACTTGCGTGGCCTGTTCCATGGGAAGCGCAAAGAATACCTGCAAGACCTCGACCACGAACTCCATCGGCGTGAAGTCGTCGTTATACATGACGACCCTGTACATCGGCGGCGGCTTGACCTTCGCCGCGCTCGGCTTGAGCATCGTGGAGCCGCTGGACCTGCTGGACTTGCTGGGCATGCCTGGGGCGCGAAAGGGCGGCTAGAGATCGGTCGTATCCGTCCCGGACAATATGGGCAAACGGCAGCGGTTTTTCAAGACCCTGTCCACTCTATTGACTTGCCACGGCAACGGGCGTACAAGGCGCGTTGGAGTTTGGCTTCACGGATTTCGCATCGCCAGTTCGCCTTGCGGGCCTGGATCCGAACGATGTGCGGGCCTCCACCCGTTTCCCCGAGAGGTATGCAAGCGAATGGCAACCGGTACCGTCAAGTGGTTCAACGATGCGAAGGGCTATGGGTTCATCACGCCGGATGACGGCAGCGAGGATCTTTTCGCCCACTTCTCCGCCATCCAGATGCAGGGTTTCAAGACCCTCAAGGAAGGCCAGAAGGTCTCTTTCGAGGTGACGCAAGGCCCCAAGGGCAAGCAAGCTTCGAACATCCAGGCCGCCTAAGAGCCGACTCACCAGAATTTCAAAGCCCCCGAAGCGCGAGCTTCGGGGGCTTTTTCTTTTCCGCGATGCCGCAGGGCGCTACCCCACGCGGCGCTTGAGCTCCACGTCCACGGCGTCCATGTAGCCCTCTGTCGTGAGGAAAGGCTGGTCCGGCCCGATGAGGAGCGCGAGATCCTTGGTCATCTTCCCGGATTCCACCGTGTCCACGCAGACCTTCTCCAGGGCGAGCGCGAAGTTCACGACTTCGGGCGTGTTGTCCATCTTGCCGCGATACTGCAGCCCGCGGGTCCACGCGTATATCGATGCGATCGGGTTGGTCGAGGTCGGCTTTCCCTGCTGGTGCATCCGATAGTGGCGCGTCACCGTGCCGTGCGCCGCCTCGGCCTCGACCGTCTTGCCGTCTGGCGTGGTCAGGACGGACGTCATGAGGCCGAGCGATCCGTACCCCTGGGCCACGGTGTCGGACTGGACGTCGCCGTCGTAGTTCTTGCACGCCCACAGGTAGCCGCCGCTCCACTTGAGGTTGGCGGCGACCATGTCGTCGATGAGCCGGTGCTCGTAGGTCAGGCCGGCTGCGTCGAATTTCGCCTTGAACTCGGCGTCGAAGATCTCCTGGAAGAGGTTCTTGAAGCGCCCGTCGTACACCTTGAGGATGGTGTTCTTGGTCGACAGGTACACCGGGTAGTTGCGATTGAGCGCGTAGTTGAAGCAGGCGCGCGCGAAGCCGCGGATCGACTCGTCCAGGTTGTACATGGCCATCGTGATGCCGGCGCCGGGGGCCTGGAAAACCTCCTTCTCGATCGGGGCGCTGCCATCCTTGGGCACGAAGGTGAGCTTGATCGTGCCGGCGCCGTCGAACTTGATCTCGGTGGCCTTGTACACGTCGCCGTATCCGTGGCGGGCAACGACCACGGGCTTGTCCCAGTGCGAAACGATGCGCGGGACATTCCTGCAGATGATCGGCTCGCGGAAGATCGTGCCGTCGAGGATGTTGCGGATCGTCCCGTTCGGGCTCTTCCACATCTGCTTGAGGCTGAACTCCTTCACGCGCGCCTCGTCGGGCGTGATCGTCGCGCACTTCACCGCCACGCCGTACTCCCGGGTCGCGTTGGCGGAGTCGACAGTGACCTTGTCGTCAGTCGCGTCCCGGTGCTCGATCCCCAGGTCGTAGTATTTGAGGTCGATGTCGAGGTAGGGGAGGATCAGCTTCTCGCGGATTCTCTGCCAGATGATCCGCGTCATCTCGTCGCCGTCCATCTCGACGACCGGGTTCTTTACCTTGATCTTGCTCATGGGTGCAACTCCTGTGGGGCCTTTGATGGGGACGGGCGGGACATCCCCGCCGGCCGGCGCGCCTCGGCGCCTGATAAGCGCGAAATTATAGCAAAGCGCCCCATACTCCCTCATGCCCAAGCTGATCCTGGTCAACAAGCCGTTCGGTTTCATCTGCCAGTTCAGCCCGTCCGGCGACCGCCCGACGCTTTCCGGCCTGGTTCCGGTTCCCGGGGTCTATCCCGCCGGCCGGCTCGACACCGACAGCGAGGGGTTGCTCGTCCTGACCGACGACGGGCGCCTGCAGGCACGGATTGCCGATCCCCGGCACAAGCTCGAGAAAGGGTATTGGGCGCAGGTGGAGGGGGTCCCCGACGAGGTGCAACTGGAATCCTTGCGCCGCGGCGTTGACCTGGGCGATTTCGTGACCCTGCCTGCCGAGGTGAGCGTCATTCACGAGCCTGCGGGCCTCTGGCCCCGGACCCCCCCGATCCGCGTACGCCAGGCCATCCCCACCTCGTGGCTCGACATTCGCCTCCGGGAGGGAAGAAACCGCCAGATCCGAAGGATGACCGCGAAGGCGGGCCTGCCAACCTTGCGCCTTATCCGCTACCGGGTCGGCCCCTGGAGCCTGGAGGGCCTCGTTCCGGGCCAGTGGCGAGAGGCCTCGGCAAGGCTTTGACGGCTGCCCTGCCCGGTACCCGTCAACCGGCGCAGCACCCCGAGCGTTAATCGTGCTGACGAGGCTGGCTACCAGCGCAGTCGACGCAAATTTCCCTCTCTACGCAAAGGAACCACGATGAAAAAGCTTTCTGCCCTGATCGCCGCCCTCTTCGCGACCGTGTCAATTGGCGCGCTCGCCCAGGCGCCCGCCAAGCCCGCCGCCGCCGCTCCGGCCGCGCCGTCGGCCAAGGCCGAAGCGCCCGCCAAGGCCGAGGTGAAGAAGACCGAAGCCCCGAAGGCGACCGACAAATCCGCCACGACGACCACCAAGAAGAAGAAATCGTCCAAGTCCACCAAGAAGCACGCCGCCCCGGCGGACTCCGCGGCGAAGTCGACCGCGCCGAAAGAAGCGGCGCCCAAGCAGGCCGCGCCGGCGAAGTAATTCCGGCCTCGCCGGAGCAGCATGAAAGGCAGGGCTTCGGCCCTGCCTTTTTTCGTTTCGCCCGCCCGCCCCGTTTTGCCTCAAGATACTTCTCCATGAAAATCGTCGTCGGGCTCTCCGGAGGGGTCGATTCGGCCGTTGCCGCGCTGCTTCTGAAGCGACAGGGGCACGAGGTCGTCGGCCTCTTCATGAAGAACTGGGAGGACGACGATGACGACGAGCACTGCTCGACGCGCGAGGACCTCATCGACGCCGTATCGGTGGCCGACAAGGTGGGCATCGAGGTCGAAGCCGTCAATTTCGCGGCCGAGTACCGCGAACGCGTCTTCGCGAGCTTTCTCGCCGAATACCGGGCCGGCCGCACGCCGAACCCCGACGTGCTCTGCAACGCGGAGATCAAGTTCAGGGCTTTCCTGGACCACGCCGTGGCCATGGGCGCCGAGCGCATCGCCACCGGACACTACGCCCGGGTCGAGGAAGTCGATGGCCGGTTCCGGCTGCTGAAGGGGGCGGACCCGGCAAAGGACCAGTCCTACTTCCTGCACCGCCTGACGCAGGCCCAGCTCTCGAGGGCGGTCTTTCCAGTGGGTCAGCTCCTCAAGACGGAAGTGCGGCGGATCGCCCGTGAGGCAGAGCTACCCAACCATGCGAAGAAGGACTCGACCGGCATCTGCTTCATCGGGGAGCGCCCGTTCCGCGAGTTCCTCTCGCGCTACCTGCCGCGCGAGCCGGGGCCGATCGTCTCGGCGGCCGGGGAGAGCGTCGGAGAGCACCAGGGGCTCATGTACTACACGCTCGGCCAGCGCCAGGGGCTGGGCATTGGCGGGCGCCAGGGCGGCGACGGTGCTGCTTGGTACGTGGCCGGGAAGGACCTCACCTCGAACACTCTCGTGGTCGTCCAGGGGCGCGACGATCCGCTGCTTTTCTCGGCACGGCTGCGCGCGCAGGACGCCAGCTGGGTCGAGGGCACGCCGCCGCGGGAAGGGGGCACCCTGGGCGCCAAGACGCGCTACCGGCAGGCAGACGCGCCCTGCACGCTGGTCGTGGGCGGCGAAAACGACTTCACGCTCGAGTTCGCCGAACCCCAGTGGGCCGTAACCCCGGGGCAGTCCGCGGTACTTTACCGTGGCGAGGAGTGCCTCGGCGGGGGCGTGATCGCCTGAGGCACGGGCAGGGAATGCGCCGGCAGGCACGATAAAGGGTGAGGTCCGGCCGGCAATCGGCCGCGCGGGGTCAGGCCGGCGGCCGTGTCTTCGCGAAGGATGGCCGGGCTTCGAGCCTTTCGATCCACCGCTCCAGCGCGGCGTATTGCGTGCGCCAGGCGATCTCCGGCAAGCGGAACTCCAGCCACAGGAGCGCGCAGGCGCAGGACACGTCGCCCAGCGACAGCGCATCGCCGCGCAGGAAGGCCTTGCCGCCCAGCTCGTTCGCCAGTGCCGCGATGCCCGCATCCACTTTGCTGCGCTGGCGGGCAATCCAGGCCGCGTCCTGCCGGGCAGTCTCGCGCTTGCGTTCCAGGAAGATCGCGATTCCGGCGTCCGCGATCCCGTTGCCGAGCGCCTCGTCGCGCCGCACGCATGCACGGTCGATGCCGAAGGGCGGGATGAACGACGGGGCGCCCAGCGGGTCGAGATACTCCGCGATCACGCTCGAGTCGTAGAGGCAGACGTCGTCGTCCGTCACGAGCACAGGAATCTTGTTGAGGGGGTTGTACCGGGGGACGGTCGTGCCGGCGTTCCGCGCGCCTTCCTCGATGAAGTCGTAGGCGAGCTGCTTTTCCGCGAGAAGCACCCGGATCTTCCGGGCATAGGGACTGGTCTTCGATGCGACGAGCTTCATGCGTGCTCCACCACCGTGACGACGGGCGCCGAGTATAGCATCGGGGTGCCGGACGACCGGTCTTGCCCGGCGGCGTGATAAAATTTGCCCACGGTCCCTCCAAATGTCCCACGCCCTCACCGCCCTTTCGCCGCTCGACGGGCGCTACGCCTCCAAGACACGCGCCTTGCAGGAGCACTTCAGCGAGTACGCGCTGATCCGCCTGCGCGTGAGGGTGGAGATCGCGTGGCTGAAAGCGCTTGCTTCGGAACCTGCTTTCGCCCTGCTGCCCGCGTTCTCGGCGGCCACGATCGCGGAACTGGACCGGGTCGCGGGGTCGTTTTCCCTCGCCGATGCCGAGCGCGTGAAGGCCATCGAAGCGACCACGAATCACGACGTCAAGGCCGTCGAGTACTGGCTGCGGGAGACGTTCCGGGACAACGCTGAAGTCTCCGCCGCCGGCGAGTTCATCCACTTCGCCTGCACCTCCGAGGACATCAACAACCTGGCGCACGCACTCATGGTGCGCGGCGGGCTGGACGCCGTCCTGCTTCCCGCCGTCGATGCGATCTGCGTGCGGCTCGACGAGCTCGCGCGCGTCCACGCGGATCTTGCGATGCTTTCGCGCACCCACGGGCAGCCGGCCACCCCGACAACCATGGGCAAGGAAATGGCCAATGTGGCGTGGCGGCTGAAACGCGTCCGGCATGCCGTGGGGGCCGTCGCGATGTTGGGCAAGGTGAACGGTGCCACGGGCAACTTCAATGCTCACGTGGTGGCCGCGCCCGCCATGGACTGGCCCGGATTCGCACGGGGTTTCGTGACCGGGCTGGGCATCACCTACAACCCCCTCACGATCCAGATCGAGCCGCACGATGCGCTGGCGGAGGCCTTCGACGCCCTCGCGAGGCTGAACACGATCCTCGTCGATCTCGATCGCGACGTGTGGGGCTACATTTCGCTCGGCTATTTCCGCCAGAAGGTCAAGGCGGGCGAGGTGGGCTCCTCGACGATGCCGCACAAGGTCAACCCGATCGACTTCGAGAACTCCGAGGGCAACCTCGGTCTCGCCAACGCCCTGCTCCGCCACCTGGCCGAAAAGCTTCCGGTGTCGCGCTGGCAGCGCGACCTCACCGATTCGACCGTCCTGCGCAACATGGGCGTGGCGTTCGGCTACTGCCTCCTGGGGTATGAGGCCTGCCTGCGCGGCCTGGGCAAGCTCGAGGCCGACCCCGCGCGGATGGCTGCCGACCTCGACGGGTGCTGGGACGTGCTGGCCGAGCCCGTGCAGACCGTCATGCGCGCCCACCGCATCGAGGGTTCCTACGAGAAGCTGAAGGACCTCACCCGAGGCAAGGGTGGCATCACCCGGGAAGAACTGCACCGCTTCCTGCGCACGCTGCCGCTTCCCGAGGACGCGAAGGCACGCCTCCTCGCCCTCACGCCGGCAACCTACATCGGGCTCGCCGCGAAGCTCGCTCGCGAGAGCTAGGCCGGCTTGACAGTCTCGGCACGGTCGGCCAGGGTGCCAATGTCGCCCGACAGCTCACCTCCCTCCTGCACCAGAAGCTTGCCGTAGCGCAGCTTTCCGGCTATTCGCCCGGTGGCGTGGACCACGAGCCGGCCGCGTGCGGTGAGCTCGCCCTCGAACACGCCGCGTATTTCGGCAACCTCGACGTCCACCGTTCCCCGAAAGGAGCCGTGCTCGGCGATCTGGATCGCGCGGCTCACCATCGTCGCCTCCACGCGGCCCTCGACCACGAGCGTGTCGCAGTCGTCGATCTCCACTCCCTTGAGCTTGATGTTGGGGCCCACGATGAGACGGGACCCGGCGCCTTCCTCGATGCGGGGTGCCGGCTCGGGCGAGCCGATGGGCGCCAGTCCGGGAGCCGGCCGGGGAACGGCGGCAAGCGCCGGGCCGGCCGACGGGCGCGATGGTGCGGAAGAGGCGCCGGGCTGCGAAGCCAGCCGCGGCGGGTCCTTCCTGCCGAACAGTCCGTCGGTGTAGCGCATGGCGTGCTCCTCTTGCGTTGTCGTCCTTCCCTGCAAACACGATCCGTGCCACGAGTCCCGATCGTCCCGAGAGCGAGCATCCACGCGGATGTCGGGGAAACGCTTTCGCGTGCGGCAGGTGTGCGGGGTCGTCCGCCCCCGACAGGCGTCATGACCGGCGACGCCAAGCGCTTGATTGGATGGGGATTCGATCTGTCTCCTCGCGAAGACGGATGTCAACCGTCCGCCTGCCTGAGGCGTTAATGGAGCGCGAACGGCTGGAAGGCGCTAGAATCTGCGCGCGTTTCGCATCCCCACTACGCTGACAGGAGAATCCATGAAGAAGCTCATCGCCGCCGCCGCCATCGCGCTCCTTGCCGCGACCGGCTCGGCTTACGCCCAGAAGGAACCGGCGAAGCCGGCTGCCCCCGCAGCGAAGCACGCGGCTGCCCCCGAGAAGAAGGCCGAGGCCCTCCTCGATCTCAACACCGCGTCCCGCGAGGACCTGGTGAAGCTCAAGGGGATCGGCGACGCGCGCGCCGACGCAATCATCAAGGGCCGGCCGTACAAGGGGAAGAACGATCTCCTCGATCGGAAGATCGTCCCCGAGAACGTCTACAACGACATCAAGGACAAGGTGATCGCCAAGCAGGGCGACGCGAAGCCCGCTGAGCCGAAGAAGGCGGACGCGAAAAAGGCCGAGGCGAAGCCGGCCGACAGCAAGAAGAAGAAGGGCGGCTGCTGACCTCCCGGTCGCGTGGCGCCGACCCGCGACGGAGGTCCAGAACCCGGAAATGCCCGCGAGGCGACTCGCGGGCATTTTCATTCCGGCTTCAGGGCGTGATGGACTCCTCGCCGTACTGCGGATTCATGCGCGCCGAACTGATGCCCATCTTGTTGAGCGCGCTCAGGTAGGCCTTGGCGGATGCGACCACGATGTAGGTGTCGGCTCCCATGCCGTTCACGACGCGGCCTTCCCTGGCGAGCCGGACCGTCACCTCCCCCTGCGAATCCGTGCCGGTGGTGATGTTGTTCACGGAGTACAGAAGCAGCTCCGTGCCGCTGTGGACCATCTGCTCGATCGCCTGGAACGAGGCGTCCACGGGCCCTGCTCCCTGCGCCTCCGAGCGCATCTCGTGCCCGCCATCGGCGATCACCACGCGCGCATACGGATGTTCTCCCGTCTCCGAATGGGCCACCAGGGAGACGAGCTTGAGCCGCTCATGCTCGGGCGTGACGCTTTCATCCGAGACCAGCGCCTGGAGATCCTCGTCGAAGATCTCGCGCTTCTTGTCGGCCAGTTCCTTGAACTTGGCGAAAGCGGCATTGAGCGCCTCCTCGGAGGCGAGCGTGATGCCGATCTCCGCCAGGCGGGACCGGAACGCGTTTCGCCCGGAGAGCTTGCCGAGCGTGAGGCGGTTCGCGCCCCAGCCGACGTCCTCGGCCCGCATGATCTCGTAGGTCTCGCGGTGCTTGAGCACGCCGTCCTGGTGGATGCCGGATTCGTGCGCGAACGCATTCGCCCCGACCACCGCCTTGTTCGGCTGCACCGGGTAGCCGGTGATGGTCGACACCAGCTTGCTCGTGGGCACGATCTGCGTGGCATCGACCCCGGTCCCGCAGGCAAAGATGTCGGCCCGCGTCCTGACCGCCATCACGATCTCCTCCAGGGAGGCGTTGCCCGCGCGCTCGCCCAGCCCGTTGATCGTGCACTCGACCTGTCGGGCGCCGTTCATCACCGCGGCGAGCGAGTTGGCCACTGCCATCCCGAGGTCATTGTGGCAGTGCGTGGACCACACCGCCTTGCCGGCGTTCGGGATCCGGGTGAGCAGCTCGCGAAAGAGGGCGCCCCAGCGATCGGGCACGCTGTAGCCGACGGTGTCGGGCACGTTGATCGTGCGCGCACCCGCAGCGATCGTGGCCTCGAAGATGCGGCAGAGGAAATCCACCTCCGAACGCACGGCATCCTCGGCGGAGAACTCGACGTCGTCCGTGTACTCGCGCGCGAGCTTCACCGAGCGCACGGCGGCTTCCAGCACCTGTTCCTCGCTCATGCGCAGCTTGAGCTTCATGTGGATCGGGCTGGTCGCGATGAAGGTGTGGATGCGCTTGCGCGACGCGGGCGCCACGGCCTCGCCGGCGCGCCGGATGTCGTTGTCGTTGGCGCGCGCGAGCGAGCACACGGTCGACTCCTTCACCGTTTCCGCCACGGCGCGGATGGCGTCGAAGTCGCCGGCGCTCGCAGCGGCGAAGCCCGCCTCGATCACGTCGACGCGCAGCCTCTCGAGCTGCTTGCCGATCCTCACCTTCTCCTCGCGGGTCATGGAAGCGCCGGGGCTTTGCTCGCCGTCGCGCATGGTGGTGTCGAAAATGATGAGCTGGTCCTGCATGGGTTCACTCCAGGGGGAATAGGGATGGGAATCTGCCGTCCCGCTTGCCGGGCGGCACCGCAACTGCCGAATTGTGGGGTGGGGTTTTTAGCGCGCGGGGCGCAGCAGCAGGCCCGGGAGGCCCGCCAGCGGGAGGCGAAGCAGGTGGTCGGCGATGCGCGCGACGGAATTCATGTTTCGACTATAGCAATGGCCGCCGGGGCTGGCAACTAGGGTTGCAGCGGGTCCAGCTCGCGACCGGAGCGTGCGCCGCTGCGCAGGAGGGCAGCCACGATGTCGTGCGAACCGTGTTCCTCGGCCAGGTCGAGAGCGGTCATTCCGGAGAGGTCACGCACATTGGGATCGGCGCCGCCCGCGAGCAGGACCTCCACCGCCTCCTGGAATCCCATCCCGGCGGCAAGCGCGAGCGCGGTCGTGCCGCGTTCATCCCGGTGGTCCCGGGTCGCGCCCCGGGCGAGCAGCAACTCGACCGCCGGCAGGTTCGATTCCTCGACCGCCACCATGAGCAGGGAGCGCCCGCCGCCGTTCACCACGGTGTCCGGCGGCGTCGAATGCAGCATGCGCGCAAGCGCCGTCACGTCGCCCTCGTCGATCGCGTCGCGGATATGCCGGTACTGCTTTTCCTTCGCCTCTTCCCGCCAGCGATGGACCACCCAGGTCACGTAGCCGGAAACGCCGTACGCCACCATGATTCCCCAGAGGACGTGCGAAGGCTCGATCGAGATGAGCAGCAGGGCAACCACGATCACCAGCGTCATCCAGAACGGGACCGCGCGGCGCAGGTTCAGGTCCTTGCCGCTGTAGAACCGCACGTTCGACACCATCGTGATGCCCGCGTAGAGGGTGAGCGCGGCGGCGAACCACTTCACCTCCCCGCCCTTCACGTGGTAGTCGTTCAGCACCCAGATCATGCCCGCGACGAGGGCAGCGGCGGCGGGGCTTGGAAGTCCCATGAACCAGCGCTTGTCGGCCACCGAGAGCTGCGTGTTGAAGCGCGCGAGCCGCAGCGCCGCGCCCACGCAATAGACGAAAGCCGCGATCCAGCCGATGCGGCCCATGCCGCGCAGCGCCCATTCGTACATCACGAGGGCCGGGGCCGCGCCGAACGAGACCATGTCGGAGAGACTGTCGTACTCCGCCCCGAACGCCGACTGGGTGTTGGTGAGCCGAGCCACCCGGCCGTCCAGCCCGTCGAGGACCATCGCGACGAAAATGGCGATGGCCGCACGCTCGAAGTCGTGGTTCATCCCCTGCACGATCGCGTAGAAGCCGGCAAACAGGGCGAGCGTCGTGAGGAGGTTGGGCAGGAGGTAGATCCCGCGGCGGCGTATGGGCTCCATCAGCAGGCGCCGGGGTTTGGCGGCGGGGTCCACGATCAGCCCCTGACGCCCGGCAAGTGGGCGAGCACGGTCGTGGTGGCCGAGACCTTGTCACCAATGGCGACCTTCGGGGTCGAGCCCGGCGGAAGGTACACATCGACCCGGGAGCCGAAGCGGATGAAGCCGTAGCGCTGTCCGCACGCGAGCCGGTCGCCCTTGCCGACGTAGCAGAGGATCCGCCGGGCGATCAGGCCGGCGACCTGGACGCTCGTCACGTCGAGGCCGCCCGCCGTGCGCAGGTGCACGGCATTGCGCTCGTTTTCGGTCGAGGCCTTGTCGAGGTCGGCATTGACGAACAGCCCCGGGGAATACCAGACGGCCTCGACCGTGCCGTCTACCGGCGAGCGATTCGAATGCACGTTGAAGATGTTCATGAACACGCTGATCCTGACTGCGTCGCGCTTGAGGTATTCGTCGCGCGCATTGCCGACCTGGACGATGCGGCCGTCGGCCGGGCTGAGCACCAGGCCATCGCCCTGCGGTACCTCGCGGGGCGGGTCGCGGAAGAACTGCAGGACGAAGACGGCGGCGAGCCAGAACGGCACCGACCACCCGCCCGCGAACCAGGTGACCATCACCGCCACCGCGATGGCACCCCCTAGGTAGGGCCACCCCTCGCGGGCGATGATGGGGTGCGGGTAATGCGCCAAGGCGGCCCTCAGTTGCGACTCTGGTCGACGAGCTTGTTCTTCCTGATCCAGGGCATCATCGCCCGGAGCTTCTCGCCCACCTGCTCGATGGGGTGCTCCGCGAGCAGGCGCCGGCGCGCCTTGAGAGTCGGGGCCCCGGCCTGGTTCTCGAGGATGAAGTCGCGCGCGTAGCCGCCGCACTGGATATGGGCCAGCGCGTCCTTCATCGCCTGCTTCGCTTCGGGGCCGATGACTCTCGGGCCAGTCAGGTACTCGCCGAACTCCGCGTTGTTCGAGATCGAGTAGTTCATGTTGGCGATGCCGCCTTCGTAGATGAGGTCCACGATGAGCTTGGTCTCGTGGAGGCACTCGAAATAGGCCATCTCCGGGGCGTAGCCCGCGTCCACCAGCGTCTCGTAGCCGGCCTTGATGAGTTCCACGATGCCGCCGCACAGGACGGCCTGCTCGCCGAACAGGTCGGTCTCGGTCTCCTCGCGGAAGTTTGTCTCGATTACTCCGCCGCGCGTGCCTCCGATCGCGCAGGCATAGGAAAGGGCGAGGTCCTTGGCCTTTCCCGAGGCATCCTGGTGCACGGCGATGAGGGCCGGGACGCCCCCGCCCTGCGTGTATGTGGAGCGAACGAGGTGGCCGGGTCCCTTGGGCGCGATCATGATCACGTCCAGGTCGGCCCTCGGCTGCACTTGCCCGAAGTGGATATTGAACCCGTGCGCGAAGGCGAGCGCCGCGCCCTTCCTGATGTTGGGCTCGATCGACTCCTTCCAAACCGCCGCGTGGTTCTCGTCGGGAAGCAGGATCATCACGAGGTCCGCACTCTTGACTGCGGCGCCGACGTCCTTCACTTCGAGCTTCGCCTTCTTCGCCTTGTCCCAGGAAGCGCCGCCCCTGCGCAGGCCCACCGTGACCTTCACGCCGGATTCCTGCAGATTCTGCGCGTGCGCGTGCCCCTGCGAGCCGTAGCCGATGATCGTGACCTTCTTGCCCTTCACGAGGGAGAGGTCCGCGTCCTTGTCGTAGTACACCTTCATGATCGTATCCTCGGATGTGCGTGAATTTCAGGCCTTGAGAACCCACTCGCCCCGGCCGATGCCGGAGACGCCGGTGCGGACGGTTTCCAGGATCGAGCTCCTGTCGAGCGCCTCCAGGAAGGCATCGAGCTTGTCGGTCGTGCCCGTGAGCTCGATGGTGTAGGACTTGTCGGTGACGTCGATGATGCGCCCGCGGAAGATGTCGGCGGTGCGCTTAGTCTCCTCGCGGTCCTTGCCGGAAGCGCGCACCTTCACGAGCATCAGCTCGCGCTCGAGGTGGCGGCCTTCCGAGAGGTCCACGACCTTCACCACGTCCACGAGCTTGTTCAGCTGCTTGGTGATCTGCTCGACGACCTCGTCGGAACCGGTGGTGACGATGGTCATGCGCGACATCGTCGCGTCCTCGGTGGGGGCAACGGTGAGCGACTCGATGTTGTAGCCGCGGGCCGAGAAAAGGCCTGCAACGCGCGAAAGCGCGCCCGCTTCGTTTTCGACGAGGATGGAGAGGATGTGGCGCATGGCGAAGGGTCGGGAAGTAGGTGTATGGGTGCGGGGAGCGGACGGGACGGTCGCGCGCGGCAGGAGCGTTTCTCGCCCTTGCCCCGCGCGGCCCGGCCCTACAGGTCTTCGGCGAGGATCATCTCGGAGATGCCCTTTCCGCCGGGCACCATCGGGAACACGTTTTCCGTCTGGTCCGTGATGATGTCGAGGAACACGAGGCGGTCCTTCATCTTGAAGGCCTCGCGAAGCGCCCCCTCGACGTCGCCGGGCTTTTCGATCTTCATCCCGACGTGGCCATAGGCTTCGGCGAGCTTCACGAAATCCGGCAGCGCGTCCATGTAGGACTCGCTGTAGCGGTTGCCGTGGAAGAACTCCTGCCATTGCCGGACCATGCCCATGTAGCGGTTGTTCAGGTTCACGAGCTTCACCGGCAGGTGATACTGCTTGCAGGTGGACAGTTCCTGGATGCACATCTGGATGGAGGCCTCGCCGGTGACGCAGGCGACGTCGGCATCCGGGAAGGCGAGCTTCACGCCCATGGCGTAGGGCAGTCCGACGCCCATCGTTCCCAGGCCACCCGAATTGATCCAGCGCCGGGGCTTCTCGAAGCGGTAGAACTGCGCGGCCCACATCTGGTGCTGGCCGACGTCTGAAGTGATGTAGGCGTCGCCCTTCGTGACTTCCCACAGTTTCTCGATGACGAACTGCGGCTTGATGATCGTGGCCGCACGGTCGTACTTGAGGCAATCCTTCGCGCGCCAGGTCGCGATCTGCCCCCACCAGGCGGCGAGAGCGGCCGCGTCGGGTTTGCTCTTTGCCGCCTTGAGGAGCGCCAGCAGTTCGTCCAGGACCTCCTTCACATGCCCCACGATCGGCACGTCCACGCGCACGCGCTTCGAAATCGACGACGGGTCCACGTCGATGTGGATGATTCTGCGGTTGGCGCTGCCCGCGGCGAAGTGGGCGGGGTTGCCGATCACGCGGTCGTCGAACCGGGCGCCCACGGCGAGCAGCACGTCGCAGTTCTGCATCGCCATGTTGGCTTCCACCGTGCCGTGCATGCCGAGCATGCCGACGAACCGCTTGTCCGAAGCCGGGATCGCGCCCAGGCCCATGAGGGTGTTGGTGCAGGGATAGTCGAGAAGCCGCACCAGCTCCGTGACCTCCTTCGAGGCCTCGCCGAGGATCGCGCCGCCCCCCACGTAGATCATGGGCCGCTTGGCCTCCAGCAGCAGCTGCATCGCCTTCCTGATCTGGCCGGCGTGCCCTTTCGCGACCGGGCTGTAGGAGCGCAGCTGTACCGTGTCGGGGTAATGAAAGCGGGCGGATTGCTGCGACACATCCTTCGGGATGTCCACCAGCACCGGACCGGGCCTGCCGGTGGTCGCGATGTGAAACGCCTTCTTGATGGTGACCGCCAGCTCGTTCACGTCCTTCACCAGGAAGTTGTGCTTCACGCAGGGGCGCGTGATCCCGACGGTGTCGCACTCCTGGAAGGCGTCCTCGCCGATGGCCCTCGTGGGCACCTGGCCGGAGATGATCACCATCGGAATGGAGTCCATGTAGGCGGTCGCGATGCCCGTGACGGCATTCGTCACGCCGGGACCGCTGGTGACGAGGGCCACCCCGGGCCGGCCGGTGGCGCGCGCGTAGCCATCCGCCGCGTGAAGGGCCCCCTGCTCGTGCCGCACGAGGATGTGCTTCACCTTCTTCTGGTTGAACAGGGCGTCATAAATGAACAGGACGGCCCCGCCGGGATAGCCGAACACGAACTCGACCCCTTCGTCCTGCAGGCAGCGGATGGCGATCTCGGCGCCCGTCAGGGTTTCACCAGTTTCCGCGAGCGGGGGGAGCTTGAGTTCCATAAGGTCTTGTAAATCGTGAAGTTTTGAAAGGGAACCTAGAACATTAGCGGGCAGGGGAGGATTGGTCAAGCCGAATGGCGGGATAAACCGCTCGCGCCGGGGGGCGGGCAGGCCGCCCTCCTTTGCTATAGTCGCGGCGACGCGGGCCGAATGCGCTCCCCACCCTGCCCGGGCGGGGCCCACTGCCCGCGGGAGGATCCCCTGGCTACGCAAAAAGAGCTGTCCGACTTCCTCGCCTCCGTGGAGCGACGCGCGTTCAAGCAAAGCGTGTTCTCGGTCCAGGACGACGAGGCAGCTCTCGACATCGTGCAGGAAGCGATGCTCAAGCTTGCGGAGAATTATTCGGCACGCCCTGCGGAGGAACTGCCGCTCCTCTTCCAGCGAATCCTGCAGAACGCGATCCGCGACCACTACCGGCGAAACCGCGTGCGCTCGGCCTGGACATCCCTCTGGGGGGCCCTGGGCCTTACCGGCGAGGACGACGACGCGGACCCTCTGGAGACGTTCGAGGTCGAGGAAAAGGGCGCCATCCCTGCCTCTCCCGACGGCCGTCTGGAGCAGACGCAGACCATGGAAATCATCGAAGAGGCCGTCCAATCGCTGCCCGAACGTCAACGGCAAGCCTTCCTTCTGCGTTATTGGGAAGACTTCGATGTCAGTGAAACGGCCAGGGCGATGGGTTGCTCGGAAGGCAGCGTGAAAACGCATTGCTCCCGGGCGACGCATGCATTGGCGAAGATCCTGAAATCAAAAGGCATAAGTCTATGAATGAAAAAGACTTTGGAAACAAGCTCCGGCCGTGGCTCGAGCGCTCGGCGTCGCAGGTCGGTGAATTGCAGGCCACCCGGTTGCGCTCCGCGCGGCTGCGGGCGCTGGATGCCTGGCGCGAACCGGTGCGGTTCCTCGGCTTCGTGACGGTGGGTGCGGGGACGGCGCAGACGATCAAGTACTCGATCCTGCAACAGGCGCTGCTGTGGCTTCCGATCGTGATCCTGCTGGCGACGCTGGCCGCAAAAACCCTCGCCCCGGTCGCGGACATCGGCGAGCTCGATGCCCAGCTGCTTTCGGGCGAACTCCCGATCGACGCGTTCCTCGACAAGGATTTCGGCCAGTGGCTCAAGAGCGAATCCGGCTCCTTCTAGGGGCTCTCGCCGTCTGCATCTCCCTGGCCGCCATCCCGGCCAGCTCCGACCCCAAGGCGCCCGCGACGCCCCAGACGCCGTGGGCGCGTCTCCTGCCGGAGGATCGCAAGGTTCTCGCGCCGTTGGCGCCCGACTGGGACAAGCTCCCGGGCTACCAGCAGAAACGCCTGGTGTCGGCCGCCAGCCAGTACCCGAAGATGCGCCCCATCCAGCAGGAGCGGTTCCAGGAACGTTTGCGCGATTGGGCGGCGATGACCCCGGACCAGCGCAAGGCGGCGCGTGAGACATTCCAGGGCCTGAAAAAACTCCCGCCGTCCAAGCAGCATGAGTTGAAGGAGCGCTGGCTCGAGCAAAACGCCGCACCGACGCCCGCGCCGGAACCCGAACGCCGCTGATGGACGCACAGGCGCCTCCCGCGCCCGGCATGGCGCGACGGCTGGCCTGCGCGGCGTATGAGTTCCTGATCCTGGCGGCGCTCGTCCTCGTCGCCACCTTTCCATTCCTTGCCTTCGCGGGCGATTCCACCAGCGGCCTGCGCCGGCATTTCCTCCAGGCCTGGGTCCTGCTGGTGGTTGGCGCGTACCTGGTGTGGTTCTGGACCCGCGGGGGACAGACCCTGGCGATGAAGACCTGGCGCATCCGCCTGGAGTCGGCGGACGGCGGCCGCGTGGACGCGGCGCGCGCGACCTGCCGTTACCTCCTCGCCGTTGTGGGTGCAGCGGCGCTGGGAGCAGGATACTTCTGGGCGCTGATCGACCGCGACGAGCAGTTCCTGCACGACCGTATTGCAGGCACCCGCCTGACCGACCTGAGCACCCGCGGCGGGCGCTAGCGTCGCTCGACGTGCATCAGGCCCGACGCCGCCACGCCCAGGAAGATCAGCGTCGGCATGCCGGCGGAAAACGCCGCCGGCCAGTCGTTGAGCAGGCCGATGTGCGAAAAGAGCCGCCCGGCGAAGTGGAACCCGAGGCCTAGCAGTATCCCCAGCACGATCTTCGCGCCGGTACCGCTCGTGCGCTGAGACTGGATCGCAAAGGGAATCGCCAGCACCATCATCACGATCGCCGCCAGGGGATAGAGCAGCTTCTGCCAGAGTGCGATTTCGTAGCGCGTGGTCGTCTGGCGATTCTCCCGCAGGTGCTCGATGTAGGCCCACAGGTTCAGCACCGACATGCGCTCCGGGACGATCTTAAGTACCGAGAGGATGTCGGGCGTGAGCACCGAGTTCCACACGGTGGCCGGCCGCCGCTCCAGCACCGCCTTGTCGCCGTCGAAGCGCGTCACTTCGACGTCGGTCAGCGCCCAGCGGTTCTGGCCGTCGTAGGTCCCCTTCCCCGCGCGGCTGATCGAGGCGAGGCGGTTGGCTTTGTCGAATTCGTAGATCTTCAGGTTGAGCAGCGCCGTGTCGGCGGTCACGTCCTGGATGTTCACGAAGCTGCGATCGTCCTTCACCCAGAATCCGGAACGGAACTCGCGCGCGACGATGGAGCTGGTCGCCTTGAGCCTCAGGCTCTTGGCCGCATCTTCGGTGAAGGGCGTGACCAGCTCCCCGACCGCGAGCGTGGTCAAGGCGACCACAAGCCCCGCGCCCGCCACGTGCCCCGCCAGCTGCGCCATCGAAAGCCCCGAGGAGCGCATCACGGTCAGTTCGGACTGCTCGGACATCCGCGCCAGCGCGAAGAGCGTTCCGATGAGCGCGGCGGCAGGAATGAGGACGTAGGCGTGCGATGGCAGCGACAGCAGCACGTAGCCGATCATCACGGTCAGGCGGTATCCGCCGCGCCCGACGTCGTCCAGTTCGCGAACCAGGTCGAAGAAGCCGAAGAGCGCCAGCAGCGCCGCGAGCACCAGCAGGCTCGTGGCGAGAATCTCCCTGGCGAAATAGCGGAAAAGCATCGCCTTCCGGCTAGCTGACCCGCCTGAGGCTGGCCAGCCCGACGATCAGGAAGATCCAGATCCATAGCAGCAGGCCGAATGCAATGAACGGCACGTGCCGGTCGGGGATAAACTTCGGCATCAGGAAGCGCGTCGCCCGCGTGACCGGCCCGGTCACTATGCGAAAGACCTGGAAGATGACGTTGCGCTCGCGGTTCGCGCCGGAAAAGAGCGCCACCAGCCCCTGACCGAGATAGGCGAAGCCCGCGACTTCGACAACCGCCTTCAGGGCGCGCAGGAGGAAATCAGGATCCATGAATGGAAATGGCCCGCGCCGGAAAGGCGCGGGCCCATTGTGCCACGGTTCGACGAGGGGTCAGGCGCCCTTCGTGTCGATGTCGCCCTCGAGTCTCGGGTAGCGAACGTGATCGACCAGCTCCTGCACTTCCTTGTCCGGGGCGGGCGTGAGCAGGCTGACCACGAAAATCGTGACGATGCCCACCGGCACGCCGAACATCCCGGCCGAGATCGGCTCGAGACCCCACCACTTCACGATCGGCGTCGTCCCGAACCACTGGATGAACACCGGATAGGTGTGGACCATGTAGTAGAGACATATGCCCAGGCCCGCCGCAATGCCGGTGATGGCACCGATCTTGGAGGCGCGCTTCCAGAAGATCCCCATCACCAGGGCCGGGAAGAGCGCGGACGCCGCGATCGAGAACGCTGCGCCGACCAGGAACAGGATGTTCCCGGGCTTGAGCGACGTCACGTAGGCCGCGATGATGGCCACGCCGAGCAGCAGCACCTTCGACACCGTGATGCGCATCCCCGGGGAAGCATTGGGGTTGATCATCTTGTAGTAGAGATCGTGCGACAAGGCGTTGGCGATCGTGAGCAGCAGCCCGTCGGCGGTCGAAAGCGCCGCTGCGAGGCCGCCCGCCGCCACCAGGCCCGAGATCACATACGGCAGGCCGGCGATCTCCGGCGTCGCCAGCACGATCAGGTCGCCGCCTATCACGATTTCGGCGAGCTGAACGATGCCGTCCTTGTTGATGTCGGTGATGTTGAGCAGCCCTGGATCCACTGTTCTCCACGCGTTCGCCCAGGCTGGCAGATCCGCGAATTTCGACCCGACCACCAGGGTATACACGTCGAACTTCGCCAGTACCGCCAGCGCGGGCGCCGTGAAGTAGAGCAGGAAGATGAAGAAGAGCGACCAGCCGACCGAGGTGCGCGCCTCGCGCACCGAGGGCGTGGTGTAGTAGCGCATCAGGATGTGCGGCAGCGCAGCGGTGCCGAACATCATGCAGAACACGACGCCGATGAAATTGAGCCTCGACGTGTCGCGTGCCTTCTCATCGGCGCCCGGGTAGGGTGTCGCATGATGCAGCGGCGGCTTGGACCGTGCCGTGGCGCCGGCCTTTTCTGCCGTCCACTTGGCCTTGGCCGCGTCGGCGTTGACCGGGAAATCCTTCACGGCCTTCTCGGCAGCATCGAGGTCGGGCTTGGGCGCAGAGGCGACCTTCAGGTCCTCGAGCTTCTTGGTCACCAGGTCCTTTTCGGACTGGTAGCTGGCAGGCAGGCCCTTGATCTTCTCATCCGCCGCCTTGGCGCGGTCGGCGAAGATCTGGCGGACCTGCTTTTCCCCGGGGTCGCTGGTAAGCACGTTTTCCCGCGCGGTGAGCTTCTCGAGCACCGCGCCGTAGACGAGCTGCGGAACCGGCACGCCGGTGTGCTTCACCGACAGCCAGACCACGGGAATCATGTAGGCGATGATCAGGATCACGTATTGCGCCACCTGCGTCCACGTCACCGCCTTCATGCCCCCCAGGAAGGAGCACACGAGGATTCCGGCGAGACCCACGAACACGCCGATGCCGAACTCCAGGCCGGTGAAGCGGCTGGTGATGAGGCCCACGCCGTAGATCTGCGCCACCACGTAGGTGAACGACGCGATGATGGCCGCGATCACTCCCAGCGAACGCACGATGTTGCCGCCGTAACGGGCCCCGAGGAAGTCCGGAATCGTGAACTGACCGAACTTGCGCAGGTAGGGGGCAAGCAGCAGCGCCACCAGCACGTAGCCGCCGGTCCAGCCCATGATGAACGACAGCCCCTGAAAGCCGGTGAGGTACAGCGTGCCCGCCATCCCGATGAAGGACGCGGCGCTCATCCAGTCCGCACCCGTGGCCATTCCGTTGAAGAACGCGGGAACCCGCCGGCCGGCCACGTAGAATTCCGCAACCTCCAGCGTGCGGCTCATGATGCCGATGCCGGCATACAGAATGATCGTGAATACGAGGAAACAGTAGCCGATCCACCTGGGCGTCATGCCCATCTTCTCGCCGATGGCGAGCGCGATCACGAAGAGGACGAACCCCCCCGTGTAGAAGGTGTAGTACTTCTTGAGCTGCTGAGTGAACGATTTCTGATTCATGGCCATCAGTCTTGCTCCCCTTCATGAACGCCATGCTCGAGGTCGGCCTTGTTCATCGCCCAGGCGTAGTAGCCGATGATCGCCAGGTAGATGACGAGCGAGCCCTGGGCGGCCATGTAGAACGAGAACGGCCAGCCGAACATCTTGAACTCGGCGAGCGGTATCGCGAACCAGGCCAGGACGAAGGTGGCGACGAACCAAATCACGAGCAGGACTGCCGTGAGCCTCAGGTTCTTGTGCCAGTAGTCGATGTGTGTCTGCGTGAGCTGCATCCCGTTCCTCCTCGTTGATCGTTGTCCTCGGAACGGTTGTCCGTCCGGGCCGGTCGAAGTGCCGGGGCGCCTTGCGGGGCGCCTGAGCGGCTCGGGTCGCTGTCGAATCACGAAAGGGGGAACGACTGAAGCCACCGCGACCCTTGCCGGCGCTTCGCGCCCTGCCATCCCTCTTGCCGGGGATTGGCCGGGCGCTGCCGGTTGTTATTCTTTGGTGACCCTCCTCCTTACCGTGCAGGATGCTAATACCCCCGTCCCGCCATGGGCAATAGGGGTTTACCCCTACCCGGCAGGACCGGTGCCTCCCGGGCCCGCACCACGGCGCTCCGGCGGCCGCGCGCCAAGGATTGCCTGGACGAGTTCCGCGACGGAATTCACCGCGAGCTTCTCCATGATCCGGGCGCGGTGTGCCTCGACCGTCTTGATGGAAATTTCCATTTCCTCGGCAATGATCCGGTTGACCTTCCCGGCGATGACCCGCTCGAGCACTTCACGCTCTCGCTGCGAGAGCAAGGCCACGCGCTCGGCGCGGCTTCGTGCTTCCTCGCGCCCCGCCCGGGTGGCGGCATCGCGGCGTATGCATTCGCGCACCAGTTCCACGATCTGGCGGTAGTCGAAGGGCTTCTCGATGAAGTCGATCGCGCCGCTCTTCACCGCGAGCACCGCCTTGGGAACGTCGGCCCGGCCCGAGAGGAAGATGACGGGCATCTCTATCCCGGCCTCGTTGAGGTATTGCTGCAGATCGAGCCCGCTCATTCCCGGCATGAAGAGGTCCAGGATAAGGCAGCCCGGAGCGTCGGGACGGTAGGCCTTCAGAAAGCTCTTCGCGTTGGGAAAGGCCTCCGACCGGATGTCATTGCGCTTCATGAGCCAGGTGAGCAGTTCGCGGATCGATTCATCGTCGTCGATCACATAGACCGTCGGTTCGATCGTCGACGCCCCGGCAGCGGGGGAGGCGGAACTCATGGCGCCTGCCTCGGACCTGCGTCCGGCGTGAGCCGCAGCACCGGATCGGCGAGCAGCGCCTGCACTCGCGCAACGAGGTCCTGGGTGGAGAAGGGTTTCGTCACATAGTCATCCGCGCCCACATCCAGGCCCCTTTCGACGTCGCGTTGCCCCCCCTTGGCAGTCAGCATGAGCACCCGCGTCGCCGCCAGCGATGCGTCGGCGCGAATGAGGCGGCAAAGCTCCAGCCCGCTGCGCCTGGGAAGCATGATGTCGAGCAGGACCAGGTGCGGCCGGTAGATCGCGAGGAGCGAAAGCGCCTCCTCCCCGTCCGCCGCTGCCCTCGTCTCGAAGCCGGCCTGCCGCATCAGGAATTCGAGCGAGGTGACGATGCTCGACTCGTCCTCGGCGATCAGCACGCGCTTGGCCATCACGCGCCTCACGCGTTCGCGAGTAAGCGGGCGCCGGCGCAAGCCGACACCGGAAGGTCGAACGAGAACACCGAGCCGCGGCCCGGCTCGCTCGCGACCCACAGCCGCCCGCCGAAATGACCGACGATGCGCCGGCAGATCGCGAGCCCCAGCCCGGAGCCGGATGGCTTCTCGGTCAGGGTATCGCCCACCTGGCGGAACTTCTCGAAGATCAGCGCCTGGTTCTCCGGCGTGATCCCCACGCCGTTGTCCTCGACGTCGACCCGCACCGTTTCGCCCTCGCTCACGAGGCGCACTTCGATGCGACCCATCCCCGGCGTACAGAACTTGGCCGCATTCGACAGCAGGTTCAGCAGGACCTGCATCATGCGGTCGCGGTCGGCCATGACGGCGGGCACCGACGGCGCCACGCGCGTCTCGACTCGCACGCCGCGCGACTTGAAGATCGCGCTCGTCGCGGTCACCGCTTCGAGAACGATTTCGCGCATGTCGAGCTCGGCCGTGCGCCACTCGGCAAGTCCCGACTCGATCTTCGCGAGATCCAGCACCTGGTTGATGAGGCGCGTGAGGCGCTCCGACTCCTTGATCACCAGCGCCAGGAAACGCTGCCGCTCCGCCGGATCGAGGTCGGGGTTGTCGTGCAGGATCTCGGAGAACGCCCGGATGGAGGTGAGCGGCGTGCGCAGCTCGTGCGTGACCGTGGAGATGAAGTCGTCCTTGAGGCGGTCAAGCTCCTTCAGGCGCTCGTTGGCGCTCTTGAGTTCCTGCGTCGCCGCCTCGAGCTCGTGCTGCTTCTCCTCCAGGCGATGGCTGTAGGCGATCATCTGGGAGGCCTCGTCGATGATCGTCATCACCTCTTCGAGGCCCAGGGGCTCCTCCTGCGCCACCGTGGCCACCATGGTTCTCGCGGAGGCTGCGCCGATGGTACCGGCGAGCTGCAGCTCTGCGAAGCGCACCAGGTCGCGGTCGCCCTCGAGCTCCTCGACGCTCGTGACCCCGCGAACCCTCGCGTAGGACGTGAAGAGCTCCACGGCCCCCGCCGGACCGAGAAAGCGGCCCACCAGCGTCTGCAGCGCCGAGGCCGACGTCGCGCCCCGCCACCCGGAACCCGGCTCGCCCGTCTGCTGATAGACATCGACGAAAAGCGTGGCCTGGGCATGCTCGGCCGCGCTCTGGCGGCGCAGCACCGATCCGATCATGTAGGCGCCTGCGTTGGCGATCATGCTCCAGATCATCGCATGGGTGATCTGGTCGAGACCGGCCAGGCCGAAGAGCTGGGTGGGCCGCAGCAACTCGATCCCCCAGGGCCCGCGTTCCACCAGGTCGACCCCGAGCCAGCCCGACTTCGCGAAGGCGGGCAGGAGGAGCGTGTAGGTCCAGACCGAGAAGCCGGTGATGAGCCCCGCTATTGCCCCGATGCGCGTCCCGCCCTTCCAGTAGAGTCCGCCGATGACGACCGGGGCGAACTGCGCCACTGCGGCGAAGGAAATGAGCCCGATGGAAACGAGCGCGTAGGCCTCGCCGGCCAGCAGGTAGTAGAAGTAGCCTCCCATGAGGAGCGCGATGATCACCGCACGCCGGATGTCGAGGAGCAGGCTCGACAGATCGCGCTGCTCGGTGAGCCGGAAGGCCTCGATGCGCAGCAGCACCGGCATCACGAGATCGTTGCAGACCATGGTTGAGAGCGTGATCGTCTCGACGATCAGCATGCCCGTGGCAGCCGAAAGCCCTCCGATGAACACGAGCAGGGCGAGCCCCTCGGCCTTCTGCGTCATCGGAAGCGTGAGTACGAAGGTGTCCGCGTCCACGTTGCCTTGCGGGAAGTGCAGCAACCCGCCGAAGGCGATCGGCAGGACGAAGATGTTGATCGCCAGCATGTACAGCGGGAATAGCCAGGCCGCGCGCTTCAGGTGGCGCTCGTCGGTGTTCTCGATCACCGCCACCTGGAACTGCCGCGGGAGAAAGATGATGGCGAACATGGAAAGAACCGTGAGCCACACCCAGCTCGCGTAGCTGCCGGCAGCCCCGCCGAGCGGCGTCATCAGGACCTCGAGGTCGGGCCGGCCGGCGGCGCGCGAAAAGATGTCGCCCAACCCGTCGTACATGAAAAACGCGACGTACACGCCGACGGCCAGGAACGCGACGAGTTTCACGATCGCCTCGAAGGCGACCGCCGCAACCATGCCCTCGTGGCGTTCGGCGGCGTCGAGCTGGCGGGTCCCGAACGCAATGGCGAAGAGCGCCATGAAGAGCGCGACGTAGAAGGCCGTGTCCTGCATCACCACCATCGTGCCTGCCCGGACCGGCATCACGATCTCCGGGTAGCCGAGCAGGATCTGGAAGCTCGTGGAGACTGCCTTCAACTGGAGCGAGATGTAGGGCAGGATCCCGATCACCGCGATCACGGTGACGAGCCCGCCGATGAGGGCGCTTTTCCCGTAGCGCGAGGCCACGAAGTCGGCCAGCGAGGTGGTGCGGTTCAGGCGCACGATGCGCACCATCTTCCGGATCACGAACCAGCCCAGCAGCATCGTGAGGGTGGGCCCGAGATAGATGGGCAGGAAGCCCACGCCGTCGGTGGCGGCACGTCCGACGCTGCCGTAGAAGGTCCACGCCGTGGCATAGACCGCGAGCGACAGGCTGTACACCCAGGCGTTGGAAATGATCGAACGGCCCTCGGCCGCCCGCTTGTCCGCGAACCAGGCGACCGCAAACAGCAGCCCGATGTAGGCGAAGGACGCCGTGACGATGAACCAGCCCTGCAGCACGGACGCTCCCGGTCAGTTCCCGCCCTCGATCGCGACGGCCGCCGCCGCGATCGTGAATCCCCAGGCCGCGAAGAGGTACACGTAGAGCACCGGCACGCCGGCCGCGGTGGCGCCCACGTTGAAAAGCGCGAGGATCGGGTAGTTGAAGAGGAGGCACCCGAGAAGGAACAGGGCCCAGATGCGGTACGCGCGCAGGCTCGGCTTTCTCATGATCTCCTCAGGAGGAACTGCGGGGGGCCGCGGCCCCCTGGCCGCGCGACCGGCCCTAGTAGAGTGCCCGGCGCCGGCCTTGTCAACCGGGCCGCGGGCGCCTCTCAGGACAGCCAGCGATCCGCGCCCGAGAGCGAGACGAGTTGCCCTGCCGTCGAGGCCCCGATGCCGGCGGCGCCCGGAAGCACCATGAGCATCAATTGCGCCGTCACCAGGCAGTCGGCGATGGCGCGGTGGCGAAAGGCCGTCGGGATCGAGAACGTTTCGAGCCATTGGTCCAGCCCCGAAACCCGGCTGGCATGCTGCGGCCAGACGAGGGGGGCGATGTCCGCGAGGTCGAGCCACGGCCGCTTGAACGCCACGCCCAGGTGCCGGTCGATCGCGCGGCGCAGCATCGTCGCATCGAAGGGCGCATGGAATGCGACCAGCGGATCCTTGCCCACGAACTCGAGGAAGGCGGACAGCGCCTCGCACGGATCCTCGCCTTGCGTCTGCTCCGTGCCGCCGATGCCGTGAATCTCGATGTTGTCCACGGTGCTGGGAGCAGCCTGCCGCAGGATCACCTCGAAGCTGTCGGAAAGGTCAATCTGTCCATCGACCAGGCCCAGCGCGCCCACCGCGATGAGCGAATCGTTGATCGCATCCAGGCCGCTCGATTCCACGTCTACGACCACCCAGCGGCCCGACGCCGGCGGCCGCCCGCGCGCGTATTCCGCCATCCTGCGCCATCGCTCGACCCGTTCGGCAACTTGCGCGGCAAGTTCCGGTCGCGCGCGCCGGAACGGCCAGAGGGAGGGAATCATCGGTCGGCTCGTCAGAGCTGATAGTCGAGCGCGACGCGGTTCTGGAGCTTGCGCGCCTGCCTGAGCGCCTCCCGCAGGATGCGGCGGTCGAGGCTGTTCAGCAGGTCCGGATCGATCCGGTTGGGTTCCGACGTGCCCGAGCCCCGGTCCATGTTGTCCTGGGATCGAAGCCGAAGCATCTGCACGAACTGGAACGCGTCGATGGCGGTCGCGACATCGTCGTCGCTCATGCGCACCTTCGGGCCGGCTGCCCGCAGGCGGTCGGTGGTGGACACCGCCCCCACGCCCGCGCCGAGCGCGAGAATGCGCGCGCAATCCACGAACACGCGCGAAGCCTGCGCCTTCAGGTCGATGGTGCCCCCCTCCCCCCCGACGATGTCACCGAAGAGCCCCAGGGGCGGGCGCGTCTGGATGGCGTTGGCCGCCATCTGGCGCAGGAACACCGGGCGGTCCTTGACGTTTTCGAGCAGGAACTCGCGAAGCCGGTCGACGAGCGTCGCGTCGCCGTGCAGCGCCCGGAAATCGAAGAAGATCGACGCATTGAGGAGCGCTTCCGGGTCGGAGTTGCGGATCCAGTCGTCGAAGCGGTCGATCCATTCCTTGAGGCTCAGGCACCAGGCGGGGTTGCGCGCCATGATGTTGCCCTTGCAGAGAGGAAAGCCGCTGGCGTCCAGCGTCCGGTTCACCTGGTCGGCGAATGCGAGGAGCCGCTGTCTCGTCGCCTCTCGATCCTCTCCCTCCCGGTCCGGAAAGATGATCGCGTTGTCCTGATCGGTAGCGAGGGTCTGCTCGTTGCGGCCTTCGCTGCCCAGGCCCACCCAGCAGAATCCGGCATCGACGAGGTCGTGGTCGCGCAGCGCCAGTTCGATCGCACGCTCCGTCACGCCGTCGTTCAGGGCGGAGACGAACTGCGTGAGCTGCTCGGCCGCCACTCCCTGCGCGAGCATCGCCGTCCCCAGTTCGCGGACCTCACGCGCGGCGAAGGCGAGCGCATCGACGCCCTGCGCATGTCCTATGTCCTTGCGCAGGCCCTGCATCGAAAGCCTTTGCAGTCCGAACAGGTCGCGCTCGGAAATGACTCCCAGGAGCCGGTCGCCGTCCAAGACCAGCACGTGGCGAAACCCTCGCTGCGCCATGAGCTGCGCCGCCTTCGAAAGCGCGCTATCCGCCGAGAGCGTGGCCGGGTTGCGCGTCATGACTTCCGACACGGGTCGGTCGAGCGGTTGGCCCGCGAGTGCCACGCGGTTGAGGACGTCCGTCTGGGTGAAGATTCCCGACGCCAGCCCCGCGTCGCCCGTGATGACGATGGACCCGATGCGCCGCGACTTCATCAGCTCGAGCACCTGGCGCACGCTCGCCGTTTCGGGAAGCGTGACCGGCGCGTGGCGCAAGGCGTTGCGCAGCGGCGAGGCCATCGTCAGCTCGTCGGCGGCGCGGTTGGAGTAGGTCTGGCGAGTGCCCTTGGTGGAGGCGGCGAGGAGCGCGGCGAGCCGGTGGGTGCAGAAGGCGTGGAACTCGGGGCTGCGGGCCATCACCTCCTGGAAGCGCGCCTCATCGAGCACGTAGCAGAACGTGTCATTGAGCGCCTTGTAACGAAGGGTGGTGGGTCGGCGCGCGATGAGCGCGCCCATCGGGAAGGCTTCTCCGTCGGTCAGGGTCGCGGCCAGGTTGTGCAGCGACACCTGGCAAGGCTCGTCGGCCTGGACGGCGCCGCGCTGGATGATGAAAAGCGATGCGATGCGCCCGCTCTCGGGCGACAGGATGACCGAGTCCCTGGCGAAATAGCGGAGCTTGAGGCCGGCGGCAAGGTGGGACAGGTCGGCCTCGCGCATGCCGTCGAACGGGGCGTGCTTGCGCAGGACGTCTGCGGTGGCGGCTGTCAGGAGCGGCGGCGGCTTGCGATCGTTCATGGGCAATTGTGTTCCATGCTGCGTTGGGGCAGGGAATGCGCCCGTCGAGCGAAAACGGGACGGGGCTCGCCCCGTCCCGTTTTCGCGTCCACGCGAAAGGCCTGCCTACACCGGCTGCTTGAGCTGCTCGAGGATGGCCGGGTTCTCGAGCGTGGAGACGTCCTGGGTGATCTCCTCGCCCGTGGCAATGGATCGCAGCAACCGGCGCATGATCTTGCCCGAGCGCGTCTTGGGCAGGTTGTCGCCGAAGCGGATCTCCCTGGGCTTGGCGATCGGGCCGATTTCCTTGGCAACCCAGTCGCGCAGCTCCTTCGCGAGCGCCACGGCCGCATCGCCCGTCGGGCGCTGCCCCTTCAGCACCACGAACGCCACCACGGCCTCACCCGTCATGTCGTCGGGGCGACCGACAACCGCGGCTTCGGCCACGAGCCGCGTATTGGCGACCAGCGCCGACTCGATCTCCATCGTGCCCATGCGGTGCCCCGAGACGTTCAGCACGTCATCGATGCGTCCCATGATCGTGAAGTAGCCGGTCTCCTTGTCGCGGATCGAACCGTCCCCCGCCAGGTAGAGCGTGCCGCCCAGCTCTTCCGGGTAATAGCTCTTCCTGTAGCGCTCGGGGTCACCCCAGATCGTGCGGATCATCGAGGGCCACGGACGCTTGAACACGAGGATGCCGCCCTGTCCGTTTGGCAGGTCGTGCCCGGTTTCATCGACGATCGCCGCCATGATTCCCGGCAGCGGCAGCGTGCACGACCCCGGAACGAGCGGCGTGACGCCCGGCAGCGGCGTGATCATGTGGCCGCCGGTCTCGGTCTGCCAGAACGTGTCCACCACCGGGATGCGCGAGCCGCCCACCGTCTCGTAGTACCACATCCACGCTTCGGGGTTGATGGGCTCGCCGACGGTGCCGAGGATGCGAAGCGACGACAGGTCGTATTGCTTCGGAAGTTCGCCTCCGGCCTTGATGAGGGAGCGGATGGCCGTTGGCGCCGTGTAAAAGACGTTCACCTTGTGGTCCTGGATCATCTTCCAGAATCGCCCGGCATCGGGATAGGTGGGCACGCCCTCGAAGACGACCTCGGTGGAGCCGACCGCGAGCGGGCCGTAGACAATGTAGGTGTGCCCCGTCACCCAACCCACGTCCGCGGTGCACCAGAAGACGTCCGCGGGCTTGTGATCGAAGGTCCACATCATCGTGAGCATCGCGTGCAGCAGGAAGCCGCCCGTCGAGTGCTGCACGCCTTTCGGCTTGCCGGTGGACCCCGACGTATAGAGGATGAAGAGCGGGTGCTCGGCGTTGACCCAGGTCGGCTCGCAGTCCTCGGGCTGGCCCTGGACCACGTCGTGCCACCACTTGTCGCGCGGGGTGTTCATGGCGACGGGCGACCCCGATCGCCTGTACACGAACACATCGCGGATGCAATCGCACCCGCCCATCGCGAGCGCCTCGTCCACCGCGGGCTTGAGCGGAATCTCCTTGCCGCCGCGGAACTGGCCATCCGCGCAGATGACCGCCACGGCCCCCGCGTCGATGATCCGCTCGTGCAGGCTCTTGGCGGAGAAACCGCCGAAGACCACCGAATGCGTGGCGCCGATTCGTGCGCAGGCCTGCATGGCGACGACCGCCTCGATCGACATCGGCATGTAAACGAGGACACGATCGCCCTTCGTGATGCCTTGCGCCTTCAGCGCGTTGGCAAACTTGCAGACGCGATGGTAGAGCTCCTGGTAGGTGACCTTGGTCACCTTGCCGTCGTCGGCCTCGAAAATGACCGCCACCTTGTCGGGCTGCGTCTTCAGGTGCCGGTCGATGCAGTTGTACGAGGCGTTGAGCTCGCCGTCGTGGAACCACTTGTAGAAGGGTGCGTTCGATTCGTCGAGCGTCTTCGTGAACGGCTTCGACCAGATGAGGCTCTCGCGCGCAAGCCGCGCCCAGAAGCCCTCGAAATCGCGCTCGGCCTCCGCGCAAAGGGCCTGATAGGCGCCCATGCCGGACACGTTGGCCTGCTTCACGAACGCTTCCGACGGCGGGAAGACGCGCGCCTCGTGGTGGACGGACTCGAGATTGGACATTGACGGTATTCCTCCTGTTGACGGTGCGTGCGGTGCGGCCCATTGCGGCGTTTCTGTCGCGCCGTTAGCTACGGGCCATGCCGGCAGTTTTTATAGCACAGGCACGCGCGGTGCGCGCCCCTCGCCCCCGGGAAAACCCTGAAACGAGCGCCGAGGTCTCATATCTTATATAAGACTGTTGACGCACCGCAACATCGGTGCTAGCGTGAATCCGGCACTCGTGGGCCGGGTCGCAGTTGTTAGGCGAACCGGCCCAGGATGTGACGCGCAACCCGTTGAAATCGCGAGGATTCCATGAACGCCCCGCTGCCCGCTTCCCTGTCCGCCCCCGAGGCGGCCCCCGAGATCCTCGGCGACTACTGGCCCGGCATCCAGATGTACTACCCGCCGGTCAAGTACGCGCCCTCGCTGGGCATCTACGAGGACCTGGAGCAGGCCGCGCAGCGGTTCAAGAAGCACGCGTGGAAGACCACCTCGCATACGCTGCTCTTCGACCTGGAGGACGGCTGCCGGCAGAAGGAGATGAGCCGCGAGCTGCTGCGCCGGGAGCTGCCCCTCCTGCCGCGCAAGCGCGAAGTGCAGATCGCCGTGCGCATCAACCCGTTTCGCACCGAGGAATACGAGAAGGACCTCGCGCTGGTGCGCGAGCTTTCCGACTATTTCGACGTGGTGATGCTCGCGAAGGCGGGCGAGGCCTACGGAGCCCCCGAGATCCGCGATCTCTCGGCGGTCCTCGTCGGGCTCAACCACCGCATCACCATCCAGCCCATCATCGAGCATCCCAAGTCGCTCAAGATCGCGCCGGACCTGATGCAGTACGCGACCGTGAAGCACGTGGTGTTCGGCATCCACGACTTTTCCAAGGCGATGGGCATCCACATCACGCCCCGCCACTGGACGGAGGAGCTCAAGTTCTACCTGCACGACATCCTCTTCGAGGCGCGCATCGCCGGCAAGGGGGTGATCGGCGGCGTGGAGACCCTCATCGGCCAGTCGGCCATGCCGGAGAACTTCGTCGAACCCGACGACGTTCGCCGCTGGCTCGACCTGCACGGCGACGAGGAATCGCGCGTGGTTTACAGGCACGCCAGCGAGGAAGCGTCACTGGGGCTTTCCGGCAAGCAGGTGATCCATCCCTCGCACATCCACCCCTGCAAGGTGGCGTTCACGCCCTCGCCCTCGGAGATCAAGACCAAGATCGCGATCCTCGAGGCCGCCGTCGAGGCCGACGCGCTGCTCGGCGGCGCCATCAAGTTCCAGGGCGAGATGCTCGACCCGCCCATGTTCGGCAAGGCCCTGCAGACGCTGCTTCGCGCCCACGCGCTGCACGCCCTTTCGGCCGCGAACACGGATTTCGCCATGGAGGTGCTCAAGCGACTGCCCGCGCAGGTGGTGAGGGAGAACTGGCCGTATGGAGTCATTCTGTGAACGCTCGCACCGCCGCTCCCTTCGCCCCCTTCCCGCCCTGGACCTGGAAGGTGCCCGCCCGCCTCAACATCGGCGTAGCGTGCTCCGACGCCCACCTGGGCACCCCGGCGGCCGATCGCGTGGCGATGATCGTCGAGGACGACACGCTCGGCACGAGTTCCATCACGTATTCGGCGCTCGCCGAGCGCACCAGCCGCTTCGCCCAGCTCCTGCGCCACCTGTGCATCGGCACGGGCGAGCGGGTGCTGATCCGGCTGCCCAACTCCATCGACTACCCGACGGCGTTCCTGGGCGCGATGAAGCGCGGGGCGGTGAGCGTGCCCACCTCGACACTACTCACGGCGGAGGAAGTCGAGTACCTAGCCCACGATTCCGGCGCCCAGGCCATCGTCATCGACAAGGCCGCGTGGAAGGCGATGGGCCCCAAGCTCGCCGGCAAGGAAGCGCTGCGCTTCGCGCTGCTTTCCGGCGCGGGAGAGGTGACGCCCTGCAAGGGAGTCGAGGTCGTGGACCTGGAGGAAGCGCTTGCGAAGATCACCGAATGGGAGCCGGCCGAGGACACCGCGATCGACGACCCCGCCTACCTCGTTTACACATCGGGCACCACGGGCTATCCCAAGGGCGTCCTGCATGGCCACCGCTCGCTCATCGGGCGCACGCCGGCGGTGACCTACTGGTTCGACTTCCTCGAGCACGGTGACCACGAGGGCGCCGCCGCGCCCGGCCAGGGCGATCGCATCGTCCATTCGGGCAAGTTCAACTGGACGTACGTGCTGGGCTCCGCGCTGATGGACCCGCTCTTCCATGGCAAGACCGTGATCGCGCACGAAGGAAAGAACGACGCCGAGACGTGGCCGCGCCTGATCGCCAAGCACGGCGCCACGATTTTCATCGGCGTGCCGACCATCTACCGGCAGATCCTGCAGAAGACCGCCTTCAGGAAGGCCGACGTGCCGACCCTGCGCCACTGCATGAGCGCGGGCGAGCATCTCTCCGACGAGGTGTTCGGGCTGTGGAAGGATCGCTTCGGCCTCGACATCTTCGAGGCCGTGGGCATGAGCGAGTTCAGCTATTACCTCTCGCAGAGCAAGCTGCGCCCCATCCGCCCGGGAAGCGCGGGCTTCCCCCAGCCCGGCCACGACATCCGGCTCCTCAACCCGGAAACGCTCGATGAAGTCGCGCCGGGCGAGGAAGGGATGATCTGCATTCCCGAGTCGGACCCGGGCCTCTTCCTGCGCTACTGGAATCTGCCCGAGGAAACGGCCAGGCTCAAGCACGACGGCTGGTTCTTCACCGGCGACTACGCGCGCTACGACGCGGACGGCTACCTGTGGTTCCTCGGGCGCAAGGACGACATCATCAAGAGCTTCGGCTACCGCGTCTCGCCCTACGAGGTCGAACGGGTGCTCAAGAGCCACCCGGCGGTCGCGGACTGTGCCTGCGTGGGCGAGGAGGCCGGCCGCGACAAGTTGCTCGTCGTCGCCTACGTGATCGCGCACCCGGGAAAAGCGGTGACGCCCGACGAGCTTGCCGCCTTCGGCAAGGAGCACCTGGCCGCCTACAAGGCCCCGAAAGTCGTCTATCTCGCGAAGGATTTCCCGCGCACGCGAAACGGCAAGATCCTGCGCCGGGAAATCTCGCCTGCAATCTCGCTCGCACGCTCCGCCGGATGATCCCCCCGGCCACGACCGCGGCCCGGAAGGCTTGACCTGCCTCAAGCCCGCGCCAGGTCCCGGCGTGGGACCTTTCGCCCCTGCGGGCACCTCCCCGCATTGGTCTAGAATGAATGCTTCTTATCCCTCGATGAACGGGTTGCCGCACGCCGGGCCGCCCTCACCTGTCATGACCACCATCCGCCAGGAAGACCTGATCGAGTCCGTCGCCGACGCCTTCCAGTACATCAGCTACTACCACCCCGCCGACTACATCCGCTCGCTCGCCAAGGCGTATGAGCGCGAAAAGTCTCCCGCGGCCCGGGACGCGATGGCGCAGATCCTCATCAACTCGCGCATGTCCGCCGAGGGCCACCGTCCCATTTGCCAGGACACCGGCATCGCGATCGCCTTCGTCCGCGTCGGGATGGACGTGCGCTGGGACACGAAGATGACGCTGCAGCAGATGGTGGACGAGGGCGTGCGCCGTGCCTACACCGACAAGGACAATCCGCTCCGTGCCTCGGTCCTGGCCGACCCGGACGGAAAGCGCAGGAGCACCGGCGACAACACGCCCGCCGTCGTCCACGTGGAACTGGTCCCGGGCGACAAGCTCGAGGTGATCGTCGCGGCCAAGGGCGGCGGCTCGGAGAACAAGAGCAAGTTCGCGATGCTCCTGCCCAACGATTCCATCGTGGACTGGGTGCTCTCCGTCGTGCCGACGATGGGCGCGGACTGGTGCCCTCCCGGCATCCTGTCGCTCGGCATCGGCGGCACGCCCGAGAAGGCGATGCTCATGGCCAAGTGGGGAATGATGGATCCCATCGACATCCAGGACCTCCTCGCCCGCGGCCCGAAGAGCCGAGCGGAGGAACTGCGCCTCGAGCTCTACGACAAGGTGAACGCGCTGGGCATCGGCGCGCAGGGCCTGGGCGGCCTCACGACCGTTCTCGACGTGAAGGTGAACGACTACCCCACCCATGCCGCCTCGAAGCCCGTGGCGCTGCTGCCCAATTGCGCGGCAACGCGTCACCAGCACTTCGTGCTCGACGGCTCGGGACCCGCCACCTTCGAACCGCCGGATCTCTCCGAGTGGCCCAAGCTCGCCCTCGACTTCGCGACGAGCCGGCGCGTCGACCTCGACACGCTCACCAGGGCCGACCTCGCGACATGGAAGTCCGGCGAGACGCTCCTGCTTTCCGGCAAGCTGCTCACCGGCCGCGACGCGGCGCACAAGCGCCTGGTGGACATGATGGCGAATGGCGAGAAGCTCCCGGTAGATTTCACCAACCGCTTCATCTACTACGTCGGCCCGGTGAACGCCGTTCGTGAAGAGGCCGTGGGCCCTGCGGGGCCGACGACGAGTTCGCGGATGGACAAGTTCGTGGAGCCCATGCTCGCGAAGACCGGCCTCATCGGCATGGTGGGCAAGAGCGAGCGCGGCCCCGTGGCGATCGAGTCCATCAAGAAGCACGGCGCGGCCTACTGCATCGCCGTGGGCGGCGCCGCCTACCTGGTTTCGAAGTCCATCAAGAAGGCGCGCGTCCTGGCCTTCGAGGACCTCGGCATGGAGGCGATCTACGAGTTCGAGGTGACGGACATGCCGGTGACCGTGGCCGTCGATGCCGGAGGCAATGCCGTGCACAAGACGGGCCCGGCGCAATGGCGCGCGAAGATCGGCAAGATCCCGGTCGTCGTCGCGTAGGTTAGGTGGCACGGCCCGCGGTCGCCCGGTCGGGCTCCTCCGACGCATTCTGGATCGCGCGCCTCGCGAGAAGCGCGAAGCCCGTCTTCGTGGTGACGGAGTCGGCGCATGACGCGGAGCGGCTGCGCGACGAGATCGCGTGGTTCGATCCGGCGCTCGCGGTGCACCGCCTGCCGGACTGGGAGACCCTGCCCTACGACCAGTTCTCGCCGCACCCCGACCTCGTCTCGGAGCGGCTGGCGACCCTGCACGAGTTCGCCCGGGGGGCCTGCGATGTGGGCCTCATCCCGGTTTCGACCGCACTTCAGCGCCTGGCGCCCCGAAGCTACCTCGCAGCCCGAACCTTCTTCCTGAAGCAGAAGACGCGCCTCGACCTGGAGGCGCTCAGGACCCAGCTCGCGCTCGCCGGCTACGCCGCCGTCCAGCAAGTGATGGCGCCCGGCGAATTCTGCTTCCGGGGCGGGATCATCGATCTCTTCCCGACGGGCAGCCCCGTACCCTACCGGCTCGACCTCTTCGGCGAGGAGATCGAGTCGATCCGCACCTTCGACGTCGACACGCAGCGCTCCATCTATCCGGTCGCGGAAGTGCGCCTGCTCCCGGCTCGCGAGTTCCCCATGGACGAGGAGGGCCGGTCGCGATTCCGGGCCAATTTCCGCGAGCGCTTCGAGGGCGACCCCACCAAGCGGCGCGCCTACAAGGACGTCTCCAACGGCATCGCGCCGGCGGGGGTCGAGTGCTATCTGCCCCTGTTCTTCGAGGAGACGGCGACCCTCTTCGACTACCTGCCGGCGAACGCAACCTGCGTCATGCACGAAGACGTGCCGGCCGGCGCACAGGGCTTCTGGCGCGACCTGAAGAGCCGCTGGGAACTGCTGCGCGGCGACGGCGACCGGCCTCTCCTGCCGCCGGACCAGCTCTATCTGCCCGTCGAGGAGTTCTTCACCGCCCTGCAAGGCGTGCCGCGCCTGGAGGTGAGGCGAGGCGCCAGCGGACCCCCGCCCGCCAACGCACCCGTGCTGCGCTCGGAGAACATCCCCGACGTCGGCGTTGACCGGCGTTCCGCAGAACCGTTGCACGCGCTCGAAAGGTTCGTGTCGTCCTTCGCGGGGCGCGTTCTCGTCCTCGCCGACGGCCCGGGCCGCCGCGAGACGCTGGCGCAGTTGTTCGTCGAGCACGGCCTGCAATCGGCGCCTTGCGAGGGCTGGGCGCGGTTCGTCGATTCCGACGCGCCGCTCATGCTCGCGCACGGCCCGCTCGCCGCCGGGTTCGCCATGCCCGACGAGCGCCTCGCCATCGTGACCGAGGCCGAGCTCTACCCGTCGCAGGTTCGCCAGACGCGCCGGCGCGACGGGCGGGCGCGGTCGAGCGCAGAGGGGATGCTGCGCGACCTCGCTGAGGTGAAGGAAGGCGATCCTGTCGTCCACAGCCAGCACGGGATCGGGCGCTACCACGGGCTCGTGACCATGGACCTGGGCGATGGCCCGACGGAATTCCTCCATCTCGAGTACGAAGGCGGCGACAAGCTCTACGTGCCCGTCTCGCAACTGCATGTGATCAGCCGCTACACAGGCGCCTCTGCCGAGGATGCACCCGTGCACCGCCTCGGCAGCGGCCAGTGGGAAAAGGCGCGCCGCAAGGCTGCTGAGCAGGTCCGTGACACAGCGGCCGAACTCCTCGATCTCTACGCTCGCCGCACCGCTCGCCAGGGCTATGCGTTCCCGATGAGAGCCCAGGACTACGAGACCTTCTCGGCAGCCTTCGAGTTCGAGGAAACGCCGGACCAGGCCTCGGCGATCCAGGCGGTGATCGCCGACATGACGGGCGGGCGTCCCATGGACCGGCTCGTCTGCGGCGACGTGGGCTTCGGCAAGACCGAGGTCGCGATGCGCGCCGCCTTCGTCGCGGTGGCAGCCGGCAAGCAGGTCGCGATCCTGGTGCCCACGACATTGCTGGCCGAGCAGCACTACGGAAACTTCAGCGACCGCTTCGCGCCGTGGGCGGTGAAGCTGGCCGAGCTCTCGCGCTTCCGCAGTTCGAAAGAGATCGCCTCGGCGGTCGCGGGACTCGCCGACGGCTCGATCGACATCGCCATCGGCACCCACAAGCTCATCCAGAAGGACGTGGTGTTCAAAAACCTCGGTCTCGTCATCATCGACGAGGAACACCGCTTCGGCGTGCGCCAGAAGGAGCAGTTGAAACGCCTGCGCGCGGAGGTCGACGTGCTGACCCTCACCGCCACGCCCATCCCGCGCACGCTGGCCATGTCTCTCGAGGGGCTGCGCGATTTCTCCGTCATCGCCACCGCGCCGCAGCGGCGCCTGGCGATCAAGACCTTCGTCGCGCGCCAATCCACCGGCATCGTGCGCGAAGCGGTGCTGCGCGAACTCAAGCGCGGCGGGCAGGCCTACTACCTCTGGAACGAGGTGGACACCATCGAGAACCGGCGCGAACTGCTGGCCAAGCTCCTCCCGGAAGCGCGCATCGCGGTGGCCCACGGACAGATGCGCGAGCGTGACCTCGAGCGGGTGATGCGTGATTTCTACCACCAGCGCACCAACCTGCTGCTGTGCTCGACCATCATCGAGACGGGCATCGACGTGCCGTCGGCCAACACCATCCTCATCGACCGCGCCGACCGCTTCGGCCTCGCCCAGCTGCACCAGCTTCGCGGGCGCGTGGGCCGCTCCCACCACCAGGCCTATGCCTACCTCCTCACGCCGCCCGAGGAGGCGCTCAACGCCAACGCGAAGAAGCGCCTGGAAGCCATCCAGGCGATGGAGGACCTGGGCGCGGGCTTCTACCTGGCCATGCACGACCTCGAGATCCGCGGCGCGGGGGAGGTGCTGGGCGAGTCGCAGTCGGGTGGAATCCATGACGTGGGCTTCGCGCTCTACACGGAGATGCTGGAGCACGCGGTGAAGTCCCTGCGCGCGGGCAAGGAACCGGACCTCTCGCGGCCGGTGTCCGTGGCGACCGAGGTGAACCTGCACGCGCCGGCGCTCCTGCCCGATGCCTATTGCGGCGACGTTCACGAGCGGCTCGTGATCTACAAGCGGCTGGCCAACTGCGACTCCGATGACAACCTGCAGGGCCTCACCGAGGAACTCATCGACCGGTTCGGGGAGCTTCCGGATCCCGCCCGGGTGCTCCTGGAATGTCACCGCCTTCGCATCCAGGGCGCGGCCCTGGGCGTGGCCCGGATCGACGCGAGCCCCTCGGCCATCGTGGTCCATTTCTCGCCCGATCCACCCTTCGACGGCCGGCGCATCATCGCGCTGGTGCAGTCCGGCGGTCCGTACCGGCTCCCGGGTCCGGACAGGGTCCGTATCGAGACCGCGATACCCGATCTCAGGGCGCGCGCCACGGTGGTTCGGCAATTCATGAAAAAATTGTCCGCGCCATGACAGCCTTCCACCTCGTCATCCAGGGCGCCGGGATCGCCTCGCAGGATCTCGAGGCCCTGTGCGCCATCGCCCGCGGCAAGGTGACCGAGCGCATCATGGGCGAGGCCTTCCGCATACGCGAGGCGGATCCCTCGACGCGCGACGCCGTCGCCGCGCGCTGCGCGTCGGACTCGCTCGACTGGGGCTTCGTCGAGGAGGGCAGGCGGCTATCCCACTTCGGCCTGCTGGCGCTGGACATGGACTCCACGCTCATCACCACGGAGTGCATCGACGAGATTGCCGATTTCGCGGGCCGCAGACCCGAGGTCGCCGCGGTAACCGCTGCGGCGATGCGCGGGGAAATCGACTGGTCGCAGAGCCTGAAGAGCCGCGTCGCGGCACTGGCCGGGCTGGACGCGTCGGTGCTGGAGCGGGTCTACCGGGAGCGGCTGCGCCTGACGCCTGGCGCAGAGGCGCTCCTCGACGCGGCGCGTCGCGCGGGCCTGAGGACGCTGCTCGTGTCGGGCGGATTCACCTACTTCACCGATCGCCTACGCGATCGGCTGGGATTCACCGAGACGCACGCCAACGAACTCGTCATCGAGGCAGGCCGCCTGGCCGGCCGCGTCACCGGGCCGCTGGTGGACGCGGCGGGAAAGGCTGCCCATCTGGCCCGAATGCGCGAAGCGCTGGCGCTGCCGAAGGAGCGCGTCCTCGCGATCGGAGACGGCGCCAACGACCTCGCGATGATGGCGCAGGCAGGGACGAGCATCGCCTTTCACGCAAAGGATGTCGTGCGCGATATCGCCACCTATTCCCTGGCCCACGTCGGGCTCGAGGGCGTGCTCGGCCTGTTCCCGGCCTAGGCGCCGGGCTTGTCCGGAACGGGCGGGAGCGGAAAGTACACGTAGGCGCCCTGCTCGACCCGCGCGGCGTCCCGCTCCCGCTGCACATTCAGGTCCTGCGGACGGTCCCACCATGTCGCGCGGTTGCGGCTGCGCAATTCGCGCAGTTCCGGGTGCTTGTCGAGGAGGTCCCGCAGGAACCGGGTCGCTTCGGACTCGTAGGCCATGTCGAGGGAACAGGATGTTGAGAAGGGAAACGGCGGGGGTGAAGATCCTACCATGCCGCATCCATCGCCCGTTTGCGCGGCTCCTCGGCCCCGGAGGATAATCCCCGGTCCCCATTCCTGTCGCCCGCGATGCGGATCTCCTACCCGCGCTCCTTCCTTTCGCTGCTCCTCATCGGCTTCACGATCGTCGCCGCGCCGCTCGTTTTCGCGCTGTTCGCGAACGCCGTCGCCTTCGAAAAGCTGGCCGCCCTTTCGGAGCAGGCCGTGCTCGCCGCGGTCAAGGTGACGCAGGCGAGCCGGGCGGTGACCGCGAACGTCTCCTCGCTCGAGCGCACCGCCCGCCAGTATGCGGTCGCCGGCGAGACGCCGTTCCTGGACGCCTATCGCTCCACCCGCGCCACGTTCACCGCGACGCTGCGCTCGCTGGACGACATGCAGCTCTCCGACGCGCAACGCGCGGAATCCATCGCCATCGCGAGAATGGAGGAGCAGATCCACGGCCTGCTGTCGAACTCCCCGCCCTCCCCGGAACTCTCGATACGGCTCGCCGCCGAGTTCGCGCGCCTCGCGGGACGCTCGCAGGCGCTGGTCGCCCTCGGGGACCGCGTGATCGACGAGGGCATCGAGCGGCTGCGCGCCCAGGCGGTCAAGTCGAGGAGCAACGTCTTCTGGCTGCTGGTGGCGCTCATCCCGACGGCCATCCTCCTCATCGCGAGCTTCACGTTCCTCATCGCCCGCCCGATCAACCAGGTGAGTTCCGGGATCCGGCGCCTGGGCGACGGCGAGTTCGCGCGGCCGATCCGCATCGAGGGCCCCGGCGACATGGTCCGCCTGGGCGAGCAGCTCGACTGGCTGCGCCGCCGCCTGGTCACGCTGGAGGAACAGAAGACCCGCTTCCTGCAGCACATCTCGCACGAGCTGAAGACGCCGCTCACGGCGCTGCGCGAGGGCTCCGACCTCCTTTCCTCCGGCGTCGTCGGAAACCTCAACGCGGAGCAGCACGAGATCGCGGGCATCCTGCGCGAGAACTCCATCGAGCTGAGGAAGCTCATCGAGGGGCTCCTCAACTACAGCGCCGTGCACGCGCAGGCTTCGTTCCTCGACGCGAAGATCGTCCCGCTGCGCGACGTCATGAAGCGCGTCGTGAACGACCGCAAGCTCGCCATGGTGGCGAGGACCATCCGCGTCGACATGAATTGCGAGAACGTCACCGCGTACTGCGACGAGGAGAAAGTCCGCGTGATGCTGGACAACCTCCTGTCCAACGCCGTGAAGTACTCGCCCGAGCGCGGGCTCATCACCGTGAAGCTCTACAAGGACCGGACGGACGCCGTCTTCGAGGTGGCCGACGAGGGGCCCGGCATTCCCGTGCCCGAACGCGAGAACGTCTTCGAGGCGTTCTATCGCGGCACGGACTCGCCGGTCGCCGCGATCAAGGGCAGCGGGCTGGGCCTGTCGATCGTGAAAGAGTACGTGCAGCTTCACAAGGGCCACGTCGAGATCCTCGACGGCCCGGGCGCGCACTTCCGCATCCGCATTCCGCGCCGGCGCGAGCCGCAGGAAGCGGCGGCATGAGGCGCCTGGCACCCCTCGTCGCGGCACTGATCACGGGTTGCGCGGTCGCGCCTGCGGCTGCGCCGCCGGCCGCGGTGCTTCCGGCAGTGACGGTCCCCGGCACGGCCGAGCGACTCATGGCCTCGCTCGCGCGCATGCTCGCGTTGGACGAACTCGCCCTTGCCGCGGAGATTGCGCGGACCCGGGATGCGGTCGAGCGCGCTCCAGGCAACTTCTCGCGTGTCGAGGCTGCCATGGCCCTCACGATGGCCACCGCGCCCGACGAGACGCAGGTCCTCGCCCTGGTGGCGCCGGTGCTCGCGGCATATCCGGATGCGGAGCCCGAACTGCGCGCGATGGCAGGTTTCTTGCAACAGCTGGCGTACGATCGCCGGAAGCTCCGGGACGGCCTCGCTTCGGCAAGCGCGAAATCGCGCGAAGGCCGGCGCGAGGCCCAGTCCCAGCGGCTGCGCGCGGATGCCCAGCAGGATCGGGCGGACCGCCTGCAGTCGAAGCTCGAGGCACTGACCAACCTCGAGAAGAGCCTCGCCGACCGCCAGCATGCAGACGATCCCGACCGCCGTACCCGCTAGGACCCTCCCCCCGCCCATGCTCCCGGCCGGCCGCGCCACCCTGTTGCTGGTTGACGACGACCCGGACCTGCTCCGGCTCCTCGCGATCCGCCTGAAGGCGAACGGCTACGCCGTGAACGCCGTGGACAGCGGACCGAAGGCGCTGGCAGCCATCGCGGCCACTCGCCCCGACGTCGTGCTCTCCGACCTGCGCATGAGCGGGATGGACGGCATGGCCCTCTTCCAGGAAATCCAGGCGTCCTACCCCGGCCTGCCGGTCATCATCCTGACCGCGCACGGCACGATCCCGGACGCCGTGGCAGCGGTGAAGCGCGGTGTCTTCGGCTATCTCACCAAACCCTATGACGCCGATGAGCTTCTCTTCCAGATCTCGCGCGCGCTGAACGTGCACGGCGGTCACAAGGGGCGCACGGGGGCGGGGCAAGCGTGGCGCGAGGCAATCGTCACCCGCTCCTCCCTCATGGAGGACCTCCTGTCGCGGGCCCAGCGCGTGGCCGCCAGCGATGCGAGCGTCCTGATCCAGGGTGACAGCGGAACCGGCAAGGAACTGCTGGCCCGCGCAATCCATCGCGCCAGCTCGCGCGCGAACCACCCCTTCGTCGCGATCAACTGCGCGGCGATTCCCGAGACGCTGCTCGAAAGCGAGCTGTTCGGACACACCAAGGGATCGTTCACCGGCGCCATCGCCGACCATCGGGGCCTGTTCGTGAGCGCCGACAAGGGAACACTGTTCCTCGACGAGATCGGCGACATGCCGCTCGCGCTCCAGGTGAAGCTGCTGCGCGTGATCGAGGCGCGGGAGGTTCGCCCCATCGGCGCCTCGCGTTCCATTCCCATCGACGTGCGCATCATTTCCGCCACGCACCGCGATCTGGCGCAGGAAAAGACCACCGGCGGCTTCCGGGAGGATCTCTACTACCGGCTCAACGTCGTGGGCCTGAGGCTGCCTTCGCTCGCGGAACGTCCGGAGGACATCGCCCTCCTCGCGCGGCATTTCCTGGAGTCGATGGCGCCGCGCTACGGCCGCGACAAGGCGTCGTTTTCCTCCGATGCGCTGGCCCTGCTGGCCAAGGCCAGGTGGCCGGGCAATGTGCGCCAGCTCTACAACGTGGTCGAGCAATCGATCGCGCTCTGCCCCACCGAGATCATCCCCGCTGCGTTCGTGGAGCACGCCATCCAGGTCGAGATGCACGAGATGACGTCCTTCGAGGACGCGCGCAAGCGCTTCGAACGCGACTACCTCACGCGCCTCATGAAGCTGACCCAGGGCAGCGTCTCGCAGGCAGCGCGACTTGCCCGGCGCAATCGCACTGAGTTCTACAAGCTCCTGCAGCGCCACGGGATCGAGGCGGCGATGTTCAAGTCGGACTCCCCGTGAAGTCGGCTGTCTCCAACGGGAGACAAGGCGGGCCCGCCAAAATCAACGAGTTACGCACAGACTGCCGCAGGGTGTCGCCGTTGGGCGACGCGGTTGTGTACCGGGAACCGAAAGCCTCCAGGGCATGAAACGCATAAGAGATTGATTTTGCAGGACAACATGGACTTGGCATTGTGCTTGCTGGATAATCTCTCGTAACGATCTACCCAGAGCCTCCTCGGCTCCGCGTCGGTGAAAGGCCGGCGGGTCCATCCTCCGGACTTCAAGAGTGCGCCTTGTGGGGCAGGTTCTCCTGCCCCTTTTTTTTTGCTCTTCGCGCCGGCAGCAGGCCGCGCTCGTGCTCCTTCGAATATAAGCGGCTATTGATATAGGTCACCACGCCCCATCGTCTCGACGGGTGAAATGAGGGACATCGCATTTCGCCACAGAAGGAGCACGTCGATGAAGCTTCGCACCCTCGCCACCCTCATCGCCATGGGGATGGCAACAGCCGCGGCCGCCCAGGCGCCGGCTGCAGCCCCGGCGGCAAAGCCCAACATCCCGAAGATCTGCACCAATTGCCACAATGCCGGCACGGGGGAAACGTTCGGGATGTTCGAGAACGTGGCCTTCAAGTCGCAGTCGATCCAGTTGAAGATCGATGCCGCCACCGAAATCGTGAAGTTCGACCCGAAGGCTCTCCAGGTGGTCGAGGCGGGCGACGCGAAGGCCCCCGAGGCGTTGCGCGACATCCGCAAGGGCCACGAGGCGAAGATCGCTTACGTCGAAAAGGATGGCGTCAAGACCGCGACGAAGATCTGGTTCAAGGGCCCGATCAAGATCGCTCCCGAGAAGCTGGTGAAGTACGACGAGGTCGCAGCCCTTGTCGCGAAGGGCCCCGAAGCGGGCAACTACATGCTCGTCGATTCGCGCCCGGTGCCGCGCGTGCAGGAAGGCACCATTCCCACCGCGGTGAACCTGCCCTTCACGACCAAGGGCTTCGACGCGCTGGCCGCCGAGAAGCTGCCGGCCGACAAGGCGAAGCGGGTCATCTTCTTCTGCCAGGGCATCACCTGCATGCTCAGCCCCAATTCGATGCGCCGCGCCGAGGCGATGGGCTACACGAACGTGAAGGTGTACCGCGAAGGGTGGCCGGAATGGACGCAAAAGAGCGTCGGCGTCCTCGCGGCGCCGTACCTGAAGGCGGCATGGATCGACAAGTCCATCCCGCACGTCCTGATCGACGCGCGCCCCGCGGCCGACATCGGCGCCGGATTCATCCCGGGGGCCGTCGCGATCTCCCCGGCGCAGGTGAAGGCAGCGCTTGCGAAGTTTCCCGACAAGGCCCTCAAGCCACCGGTGATGGTCTATGACGCCGACAACGGCAAGGCGGCGATGGAAGTGGCCTCCGCCATCACCCGGGCGGGCTATCCCTTCGTGACCGTCATCACCGGCGGCTTCAACGGCTGGAAGGGCGCGGGGTTCCCGATCGCCAGCGGCGCGCCAGCCCAGACGGCCGCGTATGTGCCCAAGCCGCGGCCGGGCGACATCGGCCCGGCGGCGTTCAAGGCACTGGCGCTCGACACGCCGGCCGACACGCTGATCCTCGACGTGCGCAACAACGACGAGGCCAACGCCGGCATGATCAAGGGCGCGAAGCTGATCCCCGACGAGGAAATCGCCGCGCGCATGGGCGAACTGCCGAAGGACAAGCGCATCGTCGCCCACTGCTCCACCGGCGTACGCGCCGAGATGGCGTACCACAAGCTCAAGGAGAAGGGCTTCAACGCGGCCTTCGTGAAGGCCGACATCGAGATCGACAAGGGCGGCAAACTCACGATCGCGGCGAACTGACGCGCTGCGGGGACGTGTTCGCGAACACGTCCCCGTTTATCTATTCCGCTTCCTCGATCCAGGCCATCTGGATCGCCTCGAGGATCTTCTCGCCCGAGCGATCGGACGCATCGGAGAACCCCTCCAGCTCCATGACCCGGTTGTGCAGGTCGGTGAAACGGATCGCCTGCGGGTCCGTGTCGGGGAACTTGTCTGCCAGCGCGATCGCGATGTCGCGCGTATCGGTCCATTTCATTGCGTCGGCTCCTTCATCGACCGTGCTCAGTGCTTGCCCTCGGACACCTGGTTGATCGTGTACTTCGGGATCTCCACCGTGAGCGGTGTCGTGCCCACCCTCGCCTGGCAGGACAGGCGCGAGGTGAATTCCAGGCCCCACGCCTTGTCGAGAAGGTCGTCCTCCTTGTCGGTCGCAGGCTCGAGCGTGTCGAAACCCTCGCGCACGACCACGTGGCAGGTCGTGCAGGCGCAGGACTTCTCGCACGCGTGCTCGATCTCGATTCCGTGCGCAAGGAGGGCGTCGCACAAGGTCGTGCCGGGCTCGGCATCGAACTGCGCGCCAGCCGGGCAGAGCGCCTCGTGCGGCAGGACGGTGACTCGGGTCATTTCACGGGCACCTCGTCGAGGCGCCGGCCTGCGAGCGCGCGCGAAACCGAACGGTCCATGCGGCGCGCGGCGAACGGCTCGCTCGCGCGGTTCAGGGCCTCGACCGCCGACTTGAGCGCGCGGTGATCCGTGCCCTGACGCGCCGCGCCGAGAGACGCAAGGCCGCCATCGAGCAGAGAGCGCTCGTCCGGTGACAGCAGGTCGCCATCCTGCGCGATCGCGGCCCGAATCGCGGCCATCAGGCCTTCGGCATCCACGCGCTGTTCGGCCAGCGCGCGCGCGTCGCGGTCGCCCTGCGCATGATCGAATCCCTGGCGCAGCATCGAGGCGACTTCGTCGTCGGTCAGCCCATAGGACGGCTTCACCACGACGGAAGCCCCGATGCCCGTCGTCGTCTCGCGGGCCGACACCGAGAGCAGCCCGTCGGCATCCACCTGGAAAGTAACGGCGATTCGCGCCGCACCCGCGACCATGGGCGGAATCCCGCGCAATTCGAATCGCGCGAGCGATCGGCAATCGGCGACCAGTTCGCGCTCGCCCTGCACCACGTGAATCACCATCGCCGTCTGGCCGTCCTTGAAGGTGGTGAATTCCTGGGCACGCGCCACGGGAATCGTGGAGTTGCGCGGAATGACCTTTTCCACCAGGCCGCCCATCGTCTCCAGGCCGAGGGACAGAGGGATCACGTCCAGGAGCAGCCAATCATCTCCCGCGGCGCGATTGCCCGCCAGCGCATTGGCCTGGATCGCTGCGCCCAGGGCGACAACCTGCTCGGGATCGAGATTGACCAGCGGCTTGCGGTGAAAGAAGGCCTCCACCGCACGCTGCAGGTGCGGCATGCGCGTGGCGCCGCCGACGAGGACCACGCCATCGACCTGCGAAACCGCGAGCCCCGCGTCGCGCAGCGCCTTGCGCGTGGGTGCCAGGACCTTGTGGATGAGCGGCGCCGTGATGTCCTCGAACTCTCGGCGAGTGAGCGCCAGGTGCATCTGCTGCCCCCAGGTGAGCGTCACCTGCGCGTCCGCCGACTCCTGCGTGGAGAGGCGCTCCTTCACCTCGCACGCGGCCGCCAGGAGGCGCCGGGTGTCGCGGCCGGAGGCATCCGCGAGCCCGTGCGCGATGCGCCAGTGCATCGCGATGGCCTGGTCGAAATCGTCGCCGCCCAGCGCGGAATCGCCGCTGGTGGAGAGCACCTCGAAGACGCCGCGCGTGAGCTTGAGGACGGAGATGTCGAACGTGCCTCCGCCCAGGTCGAAGATCGCGAAGGTCCCCTCGGATGCATTGTCCAGCCCGTAGGCGATGGCCGCGGCGGTCGGCTCGTTGAGCAGCCGGAGCACGTTGAGGCCCGCGATGCGCGCGGCATCCTTGGTGGCCTGGCGCTGCGAGTCGTCGAAGTACGCGGGAACGGTGACCACGGCGCCGAAGAGCTCGCCGCCGAGACTTTCCTCCGCGCGCACGCGTAGGCACTTGAGGATATCGGCCGAGACCTGCACCGGCGAGCGCAGCCCCGCCGCCGTCTCGATGGCGACCATGCCGGGCGCATCCACGAACCGGTACGGAAGCGCGCCGAACTTCGCGACGTCCGCCACGCCGCGGCCCATGAACCGCTTGACGGACGAGATCGCGTTGGCGGGGTCGGAGGCAGCCCGAGACATCGCGACGTAACCCACCTCGACCGCGCCGTCCGGTCCATAGTGCACGATGGAGGGCAGCAGCACCCGGCCCTCCCCGTCAGGCAGGCACTCGGCCGCACTGCTCTTCACGGCGCCCACCAGCGAATGCGTGGTCCCCAGGTCGATGCCGACCGCGAGCCGGCGCTGGTGCGGCTCGGGCGATTCGCCCGGTTCCGATATCTGCAGGAGCGACATCTAGACGGTTCCTTCAGGCAGGCGAGGCAGGAGCGCGCTCATCGGGCGTCCTCGAGGAGGAACTCGAGCGCGTCGTCGATCTCGGCCTCGATCTTGTCGAGGAAGCGCAGCTTCCTCACCAGCGAACACCCGGCGTCGTAGTTCCGGTCTCCACCCAGCGCGCGGGCGAGAAGCGAGTGCATCTCGACGCGGGCCGACTCGATCTCCGCGCGCAGCGTCTCCAGCGCGGCCGCGTCACGCCGAACCCGCGCCGCCTCGACGCCTTCGCGCCACTCCATCTGCTGCATGAGGAAGTCCGGCGGCATCGACGTGTTCGACTCCTCATCCGTGTCGAAACCGCGCAGGCCGAGCAGGTAGCGCGCGCGGTCGACCGGATTGCGAAGGGTGCGGTAGGCCTCGTTGGCGCGCGTGGCCCACTGCATCGCCACGCGCCGCTCCGTCTCGCCGGCCGTGGCGAAGCGGTCCGGATGCACGCGGCCCTGCAACTCGCGGTAGGAACGGTCGAGCGCCTCCGCGTCAACCACGTAGGCGACGGGAAGCCCCAGGAGTTCGAAGTGATTGCGTGAGAATTCGGGCGTCATGGATGTGGAAAGGGGGCGTGGCCGCCCCCTCCCCCTGATGTGTTGCCGCGAGCGGCGTTCAGACGTTGAACGATTCCCCGCAACCGCAACGGTCCTTCTCCTGCGGGTTGTGGAACTTGAAGCCCTCGTTCAGGCCCTCGCGCACGAAGTCCAGCTCCGTGCCGTCGAGGTACACGAGGCTCTTGGGGTCGACGAGAACGCGCACGCCGTTGGACTCGAACTCGACGTCGCCCTCCTGCTGCTCGTCGGCGAACTCGATCTTGTAGGCCATGCCGGAGCAGCCCGTCGTCCTCACGCCGAGGCGAAGTCCGATGCCCTTGCCCCGTTTCGCGATGTAGCGCTGGATGTGATCGGCAGCGCGGTCGGTGAGGGTGACGGCCATCAGTCGGCCGCCTTCTGCGCCGGATCGGTATCGCCTTCGCCGTACTTCTTGCGGTAATCGGCGATGGCCGCCTTGATCGCGTCCTCGGCGAGGATCGAGCAATGGATCTTCACGGGGGGAAGCGCCAGCTCCTCCGCGATCTGCGTGTTCCTGATGCCCGCGGCCTCGTCCAGGGTCTTGCCCTTCACCCACTCGGTGACGAGCGACGAGGAGGCGATCGCGGATCCGCACCCGTAGGTCTTGAACTTCGCGTCCTCGATGATGCCGTCGGCGCCGACCTTGATTTGCAGTTTCATCACGTCGCCGCAGGCGGGCGCGCCCACCATGCCGGTCGCCACGCCCTCCTCGTCCTTCGCGAACGAGCCGACGTTGCGGGGGTTCTCGTAATGCTCGACTACCTTGTCGCTGTATGCCATTTGTCTGCCCTCACCCGAACCCGCTCCCGATGGGAGAAGGAGGGTATTAGTGTGCCGCCCACTGGACGGTGCTCAGGTCGATGCCATCCTTGTACATTTCCCACAGCGGGCTCATCTCGCGCAGCTTGCCGATGCGCTTGCGGATCAGCTTCACCGCGAAGTCGATGTCCGTCTCCGTGGTGTAGCGGCCGATCGTGAAACGGATCGAGCTGTGCGCGAGCTCGTCGTTGCGGCCCAGCGCGCGCAGCACGTAGGAAGGCTCAAGGCTCGCGGACGTGCACGCGGAGCCAGAGGACACGGCGAGCTCCTTCATGCCCATGATCAGCGATTCGCCCTCGACGAAATTGAAGCTCACGTTGAGGTTGTGCGGCACGCGCTGCTCGAGGTCGCCGTTCACGTAAACCTCCTCCATGTCGCCGAAGCCCGCGAGCAGGCGATCGCGAAGCATGCGGATGCGCTCGTTCTCGGTGGCCATCTCCAGGCGCGCAAGGCGGAAGGCCTCGCCCATGCCGACGATCTGGTGGGTGGCGAGCGTGCCGGAGCGGAAGCCCTTTTCATGGCCGCCGCCGTGCATCTGCGCTTCCAGGCGCACACGCGGCTTCCTGCGCACGTAGAGCGCGCCGATGCCCTTGGGCCCGTAGGTCTTGTGCGCCGAGAAGCTCATGAGATCGACCTTGAGCGTGGCAAGATCGATGGGCACCTTGCCCGTGGCCTGCGCCGCGTCCACGTGGAAGATGATGCCCTTCTCCCGGCAGATGTCGCCGAATCGGGCGATCGGCTGGATCACGCCGATCTCGTTGTTCACCAGCATCACCGAGGCGAGGATCGTGTCGGGGCGCAGCGCTTGCTCGAACTTCGCGGGGTCCACGAGGCCGTCGGGCTCCGGGTCGAGGTAGGTGGCCTCGAAGCCCTGCCGCTCCAGCTCGCGCACGGTGTCGAGCACGGCCTTGTGCTCCGTCTTCACCGTGACGATGTGCTTGCCCTTGGCCGCGTAGAAGTGCGCAGCGCCCTTGAGCGCGAGGTTGTTGGATTCGGTGGCGCCGGAGGTCCAGACGATCTCCCTGGAGTCGCAGTTCACGAGCTTCGCCACTTCGGCACGTGCGTTTTCCACCGCTTCCTCGGCCTCCCAGCCGTAGGCGTGGCTGCGCGAGGCCGGGTTGCCGAAATGCTCGGTGAGCCACGGGATCATCTTCTCGGCCACGCGCGCATCCACCGGCGTCGTGGCGGAGTAGTCGAGGTAGATAGGCAGCTTGCGGTCGGTCATGGCGGGCTTCGCTCGGGTGCGTGTCAAACGGTGATCGTGGGCCCGTCGGCGCGCGAGGATCGCGTGCGCGGGGCCACGACGGAGACCGGCTTCGTACGTTGGTTTTCGACCAGCTGGGCGAGCGTGACGCGGGACAGGAAACCGTGAACGGTGGCGTTCAGTTCCTCCCACAGGTCGTGCGTCATGCAGCGCTGGTTGTCGTGGCAGTTTTCCTTGCCGCCGCATTGCGTGGAGTCGATCGACTCCTCGACGGCATTGATGATGTCCGCGACCGTCAGGAGGGAGGACGGCCTCGCGAGATTGTAGCCGCCCCCGGGGCCGCGAACGCTCTCGACGAGCGCACGGCGGCGCAGCTTGCCGAAGAGCTGCTCGAGATAGGAAAGCGAAATGCGCTGGCGCGCGCTGATGCCCGAGAGCGTCACCGGGCCATTCGTCGAATGCAGCGCGAGGTCCAGCATCGCCGTGACCGCGAACCTGCCTTTGGTGGTGAGTCGCATGGGTGCGTTGCCTCGTGAGCAGCCGGATAATCCCGACCAGATTCGTCAAGTATAGGAAATCCGATGAATTTGGTCAACTATTAGGGTCCGCCGGTTGCCGCAGGGGGCTGCGTCCGCCCGACAGCGCACATGATCCTATTGTTTTTGCTTGCCTTTTTCTTCAAGCGCCTCGAGCCTTCGAAGCAGATCGGCCAGCTTTCCATCCATGTCCTCAGTCCTGGAACCGATCGTCAGCAGGACCTGGTTGAGAGGGTCATCGAGACTTCCGCTGACGGCATAGGCATCGAAGGTCATGAGCGCCGCGGTGTGATCCTCGACCACGCGCGCTGGAATGCCGACGACCGTGGTGCCCGGGGGAACGGCCTTCACCACCACCGAGTTGGAGCCGATCCGGGCGCCATCGCCGACGACGAAAGGCCCGAGGATCTTGGCGCCCGCGCCGACCACCACACCCTTGCCCAGCGTTGGGTGACGCTTGCCCTTGTTCCACGAGACGCCGCCGAGCGTCACCTGGTGATAGAGCGTGCAGTCGTCTCCGATCTCCGCGGTCTCGCCGATCACCACGCCCATGCCATGGTCAATGAAGACGCGGCGCCCGATCGTCGCGCCGGGATGGATCTCGATGCCGGTCAGGAACCGCGAGATGTGCGACACGAGGCGGCCGAGCCACTTGAATCCCGCGCCCCACAGCGCGTGGGCCAGGCGGTGGAAGGTGAGCGCATGGAAGCCGGGGTAGCAGGTGAGGACTTCCCACACTGTGCGCGCGGCCGGGTCGCGGTCGAAGACGCAGCGAATGTCCGCGCGGATCCTGCTGAACATGTCGTTTGGCTCTCTTGATGTGTTACGGGAATGCACTCGTCCGGGAAATCTACCGTTCCCCGAGTAAAATTATCAACCATTCGCCTCCGGACCGCGAGTTGCGGTTCCCGCTCCCCCGCCATGCGCCGCTTCGTCGCCCACTATCGCGACTTCTTCCGCCAGCCCGACGTGGCAGCACTCGCCACCGCCGCGGTCCTCTCGCGCATGCCCATCGGCATGGTCGGGCTTTCGATGCTCATGTTCCTGCGCGAGACGCTGGGCTCCTACGCGCTCGCGGGCACCGTCTCGGGCGCCTACTTCCTCGCCATGGCGGCTGGGGCGCCGATCCAGGGACGGCTCATCGACCGCTCGGGACCGAAGCTCACGCTGCTCGTGACGGGTATCGTGCATCCCCTCTCGCTCATCGCGGTACTCGCGGCGGCCCGGTCGGGCGTCGGGCTTGCGACGGTGGCCGGCGCTGCGGCCTGCGCGGGGTTCTTCTCGATGCCGATCACCGTGCTCACGCGCACGCTGTGGCGCCACCGCTTCGCCTCCGAGGAGGACCGGCGCCGCGCCTTCGCGATCGACTCCGTGCTGATCGAGGTGAACTTCACGCTGGGACCCGCAATCGTCGCCGGCGTCCTGGCCACCGCGGGCTCGATCGTCGCCTTTTCCCTGGCGATCATCGCCAGCGTCGCGGCGCTGCTGGTCTTCGTCGCATCCCCGGCACTTCGCTACTTTCGTCCCGAACACCATGGCGGTCGCCATCTGCTCGGCCCGCTCACGGAGCCGCGCCTGCTGCTCGTCTTCGTCGCGACCTTCGGGCTCACGACGAGTTTCGGCTTTCTCGAGGTCGGCTACCCCGGCTATGCCACGGCCCTCGCGGTCCCGGCGCTCGGCGGGATCTTCCTGTCCGTCAATTCGCTGGGCAGCGCCATCGGAGGCGCCATATTCGGAGGCCTCACGCTGCGCGCGCCGATCGAGAGGCAATTCGCCGCCACGACGGGACTGATGATCCTGCCCCTGGTTCTCCACTACTTCGTCGATGCGCCGGCCGCCTTCGCCGCAGTCGCTTTCCTTGCCGGCGCGGCCATCGCGCCCAGCATCGCCAGCCAGTCGGTGCTCGTCTCCCGGCTCGCCCCCTCGCACTACGCGACGGAGGCGTTCACCTGGAGCTCGACCTTCATCCTGAGCGGGCTCGGGGCGGGCATGGGCTTCGGTGGCTGGCTCGTGGAGACCTCGGGCGCCAAGTCGCCGTTCCTCGCCGGGGCGGCCGTCATGGCCGCGGTGTCTCTCGGCGCACTGGCGCTGCCCCTGCGCCGACCGTAAAAGGGGTCTGTCCCCTTTTTCGATAAAGGGGACAGACCCCCTTATTACTCGAGCGACTCGAGCATGCCATGCAGGATGGCCACTTCCTCCGCCTCGAGGTCGAGCCGCGAGGCGAGGCGGCGCATGCGCTCGTCGAGGCGACCGGGCTCGGCCGGATCGAGGAAGCCGCTGGCGATGAGAAGATCGCGCAGTCGGGCGTGCAGCGCCTCGAGATCGGCGCCCGTTGCAGGCGTGCGGGGCGGGCGATCGGGAATGCGGAATGCGCAAGCCGCGAGCGCGAGTTCGTAGCACGCGATCTGGACCGCCGCTGCGAGATTGAGCGATGGGTACTCGGCGTTGGCCGGAATGCAGGCGTGACGCTGGCAGACGAGCAGCTCATCGTTCGAAAGACCAGACGTTTCGTTGCCGAACACGAGGGCCACGAGTCCGTCCGCCGTCGCCGCGACGGCCTCCGGAGCCACCGAACGCCAGTCGCGCGCCGGGTGCGAGAGATCGCGCCCGCGGGCGCTGAACCCGATGGCGAGCGTGCGGTCCGCAAGGGCTTCGGCCAGGGTGGAAACGACACGCGCGCGCTCGAGCACGTCCGCCGCACCCGCCGCAAGCGCCACCGCCTCCGGGTGGGGAAAATGGCGCGGGGCCACGAGCACCAGGTCGTCGAGCCCCATGGTCTTCATGGCGCGCGCGGCCGCACCGATGTTGCCCGGATGGCTGGTGCGCGAGAGCACGACCGCGATGCGCGAAAGGGGGGATTCGGCCTTCATCGTATAATTCTGCCTTACGACACTCTCCGGCGCGCCGCCTTTCGGACCGCGCCCCGCTCTTTGCCATGCACCCGATGCTCACCACGGCCGTGAAGGCCGCGCGCAAGGCCGGCTCGATCATCACCCGCGCCTCGTACGATATCGAACGCCTCACCATCCGGCGCAAGCGCCACAACGACTTCGTCACCGAGGTGGACCACGCCGCCGAGGACGCGATCATCCGCACGATTCGCGAGGCCTACCCGTCCCACGGGTTTCTCGGCGAGGAAAGCGGAGCCTCCTCGAAGGCCGCCGAGAGCGACCACCTCTGGATCATCGACCCGCTGGACGGGACGACCAATTTCCTGCACGGCTTCCCGCAGTACTGCGTGTCGATCGCGCTCAAGCACAAGGGCGTGCTGCAGCAGGCGGTCATTTACGACCCCAACCGCAACGAGCTTTTCACCGCGACGCGCGGCGCAGGGGCGTTCCTCAACGATCGCCGCCTGCGCGTGACGAGTCTGGACAGGCTCGACGACGCGCTCATCGGCACCGGGTTCCCGTTCAGCGAATTCGCCCATTTCGACGAGTACTTGCGCATGTTCAGCGAGGTGGCACGCCGCGTGGCGGGCGTGCGCCGGCCGGGCGCTGCGGCATTGGACCTGGCCTGGGTCGCCGCTGGCCGCCTCGACGGATTCTGGGAAATGGGCCTGTCGCCCTGGGACATGGCAGGCGGCGCCCTCCTCGTGCGGGAGGCCGGGGGAATGGTCGGGGATTTCGAGGGGGCCGAGGGGTTCCTCGAGAGCGGCCGCATCGTCGCGGCCGGCGCCAAGGTCTTTCCGCTGCTGCTGCAGACACTCGCCATCCGCAGCTGACCCCGGCCGGCGCGCGAGTTTTTTGCCCGGGATCAAGCGAGCCGCGGCCGCAGGAAGCGAAAATGACATCATGGCTCGCGCGCTCATCATCTTCGCATCAGAGGATGGGCAGACGGCGAAGATTGCCCGCCGTCTGGGCGAGTTGTTGCGCGAGCGCGGCGTCGAGGCGGCCATGCGCGACGGCTCCAAGCCCGACGCAGGCGCGCACCTCACCGCCTACGATGGCGTGATCGTCGGCTCGCCCATCCACTTCGGCCACCACGCGAAGCCGGTTCGCGACCTCGTGAAGGGCCACCTCGCCATCCTGAGGACACGGCACACCGCGTTCTACTCGGTGTCGTTGTCCGCGGGAGGCCCGAGCCGGGATGCGGCCGCCGCGAAGCGCTACCTCGAGGAGTTCTCCGCGGACACCGGCTGGACGCCCGATCAGGCGGCGAGCTTCGCGGGCGCCGTCCGCAATTCGCGCTATGGCTTCATCCGGGCGCTGATGGTGCAGTTTTCCCTGCGCAAGTCGGGCGCACCGCCGCCGGGAGACCACGAGTACACCGATTGGGGCGCGGTCACGGCCTTCGCGGAATCCTTCGCGAAGCGCCTGGCTTCTCCGGAGCAGAAACGCTAGCCCCGCGGCCTCAGGACAAGATGCGCTGCAGCGCCGCCCCCGCGGAAAGCAGCGCGCCGAAAGCCAGTTCCAGCTTGACTGTGCGGAAGAGGATGAGGTTGAACGCGGGCCCCGGCGGCAGGTTCGTGAAGTCCGCCTGCAAGCGCCGCGCCATCGGCAGGAGCAGCAGGGGCACGGCGAGTGCCGGGCGCGCCTCGAGGGCAACGATGGCCACGACGATCGCGAAGGGCGCCCACAGCGTGGCCGAGTAGAGCTTCGCGGAGGCGAGCTTCCCGAAGCTTGCCGCGAATGTGCGCCGGCCCGTGCGCCGGTCGTGCTCGGCGTCCCGGTGATTGTTCACGACCAGGACCGCCGCCGCATGGGAGCCGATCGCGGCCGCGGCGAGCCAGACCGTCAGTCCGCCGGCGCCGGCGTACAGGTAATAGGTGCCCAGTACCGCTACCATTCCGAAGAAGACGAAGACCGCCAGCTCCCCGAATGGCGTGTATGCGATCGGGCGCGACCCGCCCATGTAGGCCAGCGCCGCCAGTACCGACGAGAAGCCGATCACCGCCACGACCGGACCGGCATGCAACGCGAGCGGGGTGCCTACGGCCACCGCGCCTGCCACACCGAGCGCGATGGCCCGCCGGACTTCGCCAGGCGTGAGCCATCCGCTCGCCGTGGCGCGCGGCAGACCGACGCGGCGCCCGGTCTCCAGGCCTCGCGCGGTGTACCCCACGTCGTTCTGCAGGTTCGTGATGACCTGCATGAGGATCGAGGCCAAGAAGGCGAGCGCGGCGACCCAGGGGAGAATCTGCGCCCCGTGCATCCACGCCAGGCTGGTGCCCACCACGACCGGGATCGCCGCGATCCACAGGGTCTTGGGGCGAATGGCGATGGCCCACGCCCGGATCGATCCGGGCACGATATCGTCGTGCGGTGCGGCGGAAGTGGCGGGCATCGTGAACAGGGTGGCGGGGAACGCGGGCGATTATACGACGCCCCCTACGTCGGTTCTTGCGAACACGCAAGGCACCACCGCCTGCACGTCGGCACTTGCGGCCTGCGCGACCTGGCTCGCCCGAGCACCGTACCCATGCGCCGGCGGAAGCTTGTTCCGAAGCGATTTCCGGCTGTCTTGAAGGAACCCGTGCAGACCAGGACGCGAACTACAGCCCCAGTTGCTTGAAGAAGTCGTTTCCCTTGTCATCCACCAGGATGAACGCCGGGAAGTTCTCCACCTCGATCTTCCAGACCGCTTCCATTCCGAGTTCCGGAAAGTCGATGCATTCGACCTTCTTGATGTTCTCCTCTGCCAGTACGGCGGCCGGGCCGCCGATGGAGCCGAGGTAGAACCCGCCGTACTTCCTGCACGCGTCGGTCACCTGCTGCGAGCGGTTGCCCTTGGCGATCATGACCATGCTGGCGCCCTTGCTCTGCAGCAGATCAACATAGGAATCCATCCTGCCGGCGGTCGTCGGACCGAACGAGCCGGACGCCTTTCCCTTCGGAGTCTTGGCCGGGCCGGCATAGTAGATCGGGTGCTTGAGGAGATATTCCGGCACGGGCTTGCCGGCATCGATGAGCTCTTTGAATTTCGCGTGCGCGATGTCGCGTCCGACCACGATGGCGCCATTCAGCAGGAGCGGTGTCGAAACCGGATGCCTGGAAAGTTCGGCCAGGATCGCCTTCATCGGCTGATTCAGGTCGATGCTGACACCGTTCGCCTGCTTGCCCCGGAATTGCTCCGGTATGAGGCGGCCCGGATCGCGGTCCAGTTCCTCGACGAAGATGCCGTCCCGGGTGATCTTCGCCTTGACGTTGCGGTCGGCCGAGCACGATACGGCCATCCCGATCGGGCACGAGGCACCATGGCGCGGCAGCCGGATGACCCGGACATCGTGCGCGAAGTATTTCCCGCCGAACTGGGCGCCAATCCCGAGCTTGCAGGCCTCCTCGAGCAGCTTCTGCTCCAGTTCCAGGTCGCGGAATGCCTGGCCGTGTTCGTTCCCGTGGGTGGGAAGCTCGTCGTAATACCGCGCAGAAGCAAGCTTGACCGCCTTCAGGCAAGCGTCGGCACTGGTGCCGCCGACGGCAACGGCGATGTGATATGGCGGGCAGGCGGCGGTGCCGAGGGTCTTGAACTTGCCGACCAGGAATTTCAGGATGCTTTCCGGGGCCAGAAGCGCCTTCGTCTCCTGGTAGAGAGCAGTCTTGTTGGCCGAGCCGCCTCCTTTTGCCATGAAGAGGAACTTGTAGGCGTCGCCGTCCACCGCCTGGATGTCGATCTGGGCCGGCAGGTTGGTGCCCGTGTTGGTCTCCCGGTACATGTCGAGCGCGACGGTCTGGGAGTAACGGAGGTTCTCTTCGGTGTAGGTCTTGTACACGCCCCTCGAGAGAGCCTCTTCGTCCCCCCCTCCGGTCCAGACCTGCTGGCCTTTCTTGGCGATGATGGTCGCGGTGCCCGTGTCCTGGCATACCGGAAGTTCGAATCGGGCGGAAATCCCGGCATTGCGCAACAGCGTCACTGCGACGCCCCTGTCATTCGCCGATGCATCCGGGTCGCGCAGTATCCTGGCCACGGATTCGTTGTGTTCCGGGCGGAGCAGGAAGGAAACATCACGCATCGCCTCATTGGCGAGGATGGTCAGCGCTTCCGGGTCGATGTTGAGGATCTCGTTGCCTTCGAAGGACCTGACGCAGACAAGTTTTTCCGAACCCTCCACCTTCCGGTACCGGGTCTGGTCCTTGCCGAGGGGAAATGGGTCCTGATAAACGAACGGTTTGGCGGCCATCTGGTGCAGCTCCTTTGTCGGGGGCGATCGAACGACACGCGCCTGCCGCCGGATGCGACCAAGCGGCCAGATTCGCCCGAACCAAGCGTGATTGTGGCGCCGAAACCCGGTCCCGCATTCTGATGCAGAGCAACAACCGTGCTGCATCCTGAAAGCTCGACGTGACCGCCACAGCCACGGGAACGGAATGCATGCCCTTGATGCGGCATCAGGGCTGACGCGACTCTTTCGCCCCGCGTATCGGACGATGGAGCACCCCACCGCTCACCCGGTACTTGTCGGGATGCACGGCGCGAAGGCTGCAGGCCGTAGCGGTGCTGCCACCAAGCCACTTTTGTTGGCGACTGCCAGCACTATGCACAACCCCGCACCCCGACGGCGCAGAAGCTGGTAGCGCCGGGACAGCAGTCGCAGGGGCGGATTGCGGTTCAGTCCCGATCCCGGCCCAGCGACTTCGCGGGCCATTGCGCCGCCACGAGCAGCCCGGCCATCAGCCACATCGGCGCCGCAATGGCGGTTGCGCTGGCGAGCAGGCCGAATCCCACCGGCATCGCGATCGTGGCGCCGTTGATGACCAGCATGCGCAGGCCGAGCGCCTGCCCGTGGCGATCGCGCGGGGTGACCTGGTGCAGCGTACTCATGATCATGGGCTGCACCGAGCCCAGCGCCAGCCCGAGCAGGGCCGAACCCAGCATCATTCCCGGCGTGCCCGGCAGCCAGGCATAGATGAACAGCGTCGTCGCGGCCAGCCCCATCGCGGCACGCAGGGCCTTCAGTTCGTCCAGTTGCCGCGCGAATCGCACGATTGCCAGGCGCACGAGCGTGGCGGCAACGGCAAACGCGGCGAGCACCAGCCCGATGCTGGAGGCGCTCAGGCCCTTCGCATGCCCGACCACCGGCACCACGAAAGTGTGCGCATCCCAGCAGGCCGACAGCACGACATTCACCAGCAGGAGATTGCGCAGCGACACGTGGCGGAGCAGGTGCCACGCGGGGCGTGAAGGTGTGCCGGCATTGCGTGGCTTGGGCGCATGTCGCGGTACGCGCCGGGCCAGCATCCATGACAGGACCGGAAGCAGGACCGCGAACGCGAATGCCCAGCGGAAGCCGAACCCGTCGATCAACACACCGCCGATCACGGGCGCGATCGCATTCGACATTGCCGGCCCCAGCGCGACCCAACTGAAGACGCGCCTCAATTCGTCAGGCGAGTTCGCCATGATGCCAGCCTCGCGCTGGATAGCGACCGCGGCGATGCTGACGGCCCCACCCGTCATCAGGCAGCTGAAGCCGATGGCGAGCAGCGTCTGCGATGCCAGGGCCACCACGGCGCCCGCGAATGCCATGCCGACTCCAAGAGCGACCGGGCGATGAAAGCCGTGGCTGTCGGCCAGTCCTCCCGCCCACAATGACAGCACGATGGGCGCGACGGCAAAGAGGCTCAGTAGCACGCCTACCGTCCATTCGCCGTAGCCCTCGTTCAATACCCACAGGCTGGCCGCCATGCGCGTGAGCGCCATGCAGGCGTGCACGGCAATCAGCGTCGCGACGACCCAGGGGAAGGCGTGCCGCAGGGTCGACGGAGCGACGGTGCCGGTCTCCGCCGGCAACTTTCCCGTCCCGTCTTCGGGCTGAGCGGGGGTCAGGCCATCGACACGACGGCGCTTCAAGCGGAGCGGTTGCGCTCAACGCGCCTGATCAAGTTCATCCTGTCCGTCTTTCGGGTCGGGCATGGGTCGTGTCCCGAGGCGCGGTGTAGAAGGTCAGCGTGAGGTCGGGCTTTGCGCTGGCTGCCTCGTCCAGGCGGCCGCGGCGATCGCGGGGAGCCTGAACGAAGGATTGTCGCTCATTGGTGCCAACGATTCCAGACTCATGTAACACTTCTGGATCGCGTACTCGTCGTTTTGACCGAGCAGCAGCGCGCCCGCGAGCCTTGCGATGGAAGTCGTGACAGGCGACATCGAGCGCCTTTCCGACAAGCAACTGACGCTATTCGAATACCGCTGGGACATCACTGGGGAAGGGCAACAACCCAAGAACCATAGGGCCGAGCCGCCTTAAAACTCGCCCGCCATCCGCCCTTGGACCCTCTCCCCGGCACTCTCCCAAGGCAGAGGTGGGATAGTTACTGCGACCGCAGCAGCCCCGCAGCCTTGACCACCGGCTCCCAGCGCGCGAGCTCGCTCTTCATCTGCCTCGAGAACGTGGCCGAGTCGCTGCCCACCGGTTCCGCGCCCGCCGCTTCCAGCCGCTGGCGAACCGCAGGATCGGCGAGCGCCTTCACCATTTCGCCGCTCAGGCGTTCCACCACTTCCTTCGGCAGGTTGGCGGGGCCCATGAGTCCGATCCAGGACACGGCCTCGAAGCCGGGCAGCGCCGCCTCGGCCACCGTGGGCATGTCGGGCACGGCGCTGGAGCGCGTAGCCTTGGTCACCGCGAGCCCGTTGAGCTTGCCGGCCTGCACATGCGGGAGCGCGGTGATGATGGTGTCGAACATGTAGTCGATCTCGCCGCCGAGCAGCGCGGTCATCGCCGGCGCGGATCCCTTGTATGGCACATGCACCACATTCACGCCGGCCATGGTCTTGAAGAGCTCGCCCGCCAGGTGCGCCATGGTGCCGTTGCCGAACGATCCGTAATTGAGCTTGCCTGGTTGCGCCTTGGCCGCGGCGATCACGTCGTTCACACTCTTCGCATTCAACTTGTTGGGGTTCACGACCAGCATCAAGGGCGAATAGCTGACGAGCGAGATCGGCGTGAAGTCCTTTACTGGATCATAGGGAGGCTCCTTCGCCATGAGCGGTCCGATGGCCTGCGGACCGCTGGCGCCCATGAGCAACGTATAGCCGTCGGGATCCGCCTTCGCGACGACCGTCGAGCCCAGCATGCCGCCTGCGCCGCCGCGATTCTCGATCACCACGGTCTGCCCCAGCAACTCGCTCATCTTTTGCGCGACCACGCGCGCCTGCACGTCGGTGGGTCCGCCAGGCGGATAAGGCACGATGATCTTGATCGTCTTGTTCGGATAACCCTGCGCATACGCGAGCCCTGCGCCGGACAGCGCCAGGACCGCAGCGACGATTCCGCCAACCCAACGAGCAACCTGCTTCATGACTCCTCCTGTATCAGAGTGTGTTCCGTGCCCCTATTTCGGGGCTCCATCATCGAGCACGACGAGCGCATCCGCGGCCACCACGCCGGCACCTTGCGGCCGCACCATAAGCGGATTCACGTCCAATTCCGAAAGCCGATCGCGCAGCGTCCACGCGACTTGAGACAGTCGCGCGAGAAACGCTGCAAGCGCATCGACGTCCGCGGCCGGGCGCTTGCGAAAGCCCTTCAAGAGTGCGGCTCCCCGAAGCTCGTCGATCATCTCGCGCGCCGTCTGCTCGTCGAACGGCGCGACACGGTATGTGACGTCGCGCAGCACCTCGGCCTGGATGCCACCCATTCCCAGTGTGATCATCGGGCCGAAGACCGGATCCTGCGTCACACCCGCCAACATCTCCACGGCGTCGACCACCATTTCGCTGACAAGCGCGCCTTCGATGCGCGCCGAAGGCGCGTAGGCGCGGCTGCGATGGATCACCTCGGCCACCGCCCCGTCGAGCTCGGCGCGATTTCGCACGCCGAGGATCACGCCCCCGGCCTCGGTCTTGTGCGCGATGTCGGCCGAGGCCACCTTCACCACCACCGGATAGCGCAGCCCCGCGGCGAGCAGGTCCGCATCCTGCCCGGGCGGCAGGAGCACATCGCCGGTGACCGGGAGACCCCAACGCGCGAGGAGCGCCTTGCTCTCGGCTTCCGAGAGCGCGCCCGAGCGCGCCGGAAGCCGCGTGTCGATGTCCGCTGACGATTCCGCGAAGAGCGACGCGCGGCGGTTGGCGCGGTCCTGGTAACGGGTGAAACGCGCGAGTACGCCGGCCGCGTTGGCCAGGCGCACAGGGCTCGTGAAGTAGGGAATCTGCGCTTCGTCCGCCAGCTTGTACGCAGCCTCCGCGCGATGACGTCTCGCAGTCCAGCCGAGCATCACCGGCTTGTCGTGACGCTCCATCGCCTCGGCCACCGCGCGGTTGCACGCCAGTGCGATTTCTCCGGACAGGCCCGCATAGACCACCGCGAGCTGGTCCACGCTCGGATCCGCGAGCACCAGATCGATGGCCTGGGTGAAGGCGCCCAGGTCATTGAACACGTCGGCGGTCACGTCAACCGGATTGTGCGGCGAGCCGTACGCGGGAATCACTTTGGCGATTGCGGCCACGGTCTCGGGCGCGAGGGTCACCACATCCAGGCCCAGTTCCGCGGCGCGGTCGGCGAAAAGGATGCATGAACCTGCGGAGGAGCCGAGTGCCGCGACTCGATCGCCGCGCGGCAGCCGCCCCGGCAGCAAGGCGCGCGCGCTGTCGGAGATCTCGTCTATGTCGCGCATCTCGATTACGCCAGATTGCCGGTACGCCGCGCGGTAGGCGTCGTACGACCCGGTGAGTGCAGCGGTGTGCGATAGCGAGGCTCGCTTTCCGGCTTCGGAATTTCCTGCCTTCCACATCAGGATCGGCTTGCCTGCGCGCACCGAGCGATCCGCAACCCGCATCAAGGCTCGCCCGTCGCGCACGCCCTCGATGAAGCCGACGAGCAGGCGCGTGCCCTCGTCGTCCACGTATGCATCGAGGATCTCGGGCGTGGTGACGTCGGATTCGTTGCCGGATGACACGAGATTGCGGAAGCCCACTCCCGCGGATTCGCACTGGGTGACGATGCCGAAGCCGAAGCCGCCGCTCTGCGCCACACTGGAGACCGGTCCCGCCTTGAGCTCGGGCTCCAGGCCGAGGACGCCGAAGGTCGCATACAGCCGCTCGGAGATGTTGAGATAGCCCTGGCAGTTGGGTCCGATGATGCGCACACCGTTCTCGCGCGCGGCCGCCAGCAGCTTTGCCTCCTGCTCGAGCCCCGTTGCGCCCGTCTCGCGGAAGCCTGCGCTGAAGACGACCGCGAATCGGATCCCCTTGCGGCCGCATTCGCGAACGACCTCGATCGCCGCGGCACCATTCACCGCGACGATCGCCACATCGCACGGCCCGTCGATGGAGGCGACGGTCGGATAGCAGCGCAGCCCCGCGATCTCGGTGTGCTTCGGATTGATCGGGTAGACGCGCCCCTTGTAGCCGTAGGTGGCCAGGAACTTCACCGGCTGTCCGCCGATGCGGCGCAGGTCGTGGGACGCCCCCACGATCGCCACGCCGCGCGGATGGAACAACGGCTCGAACGAGGTCTTCGGGGACGCCATGATCGCCTCGCCTCGACTAGGGATCGATGAGCACACCGGGATTGAGAAGGCCTTTCGGATCGAGGCACTTCTTCGCGGCCCGCAAGGCCTTGGCAAAGAGCTCGGGGCGCTGCTTGTCGTACCAGGGGCGATGCTCGCGGCCCACGGAGTGATGGTGCGTGATGGTGCCGCCACCGGCGATGATCGCGTCCGAGGCCGCGCCTTTCACGGCCCAGTAGTCCTCCAGGACGCGGTCCTGCGCCTGCGACAGCCCATGGAACGTGAGATACGGCGCGGGACCATCGGGATACGCGTGCGTGAAGCGGCAGGTCACCGAACCCTTGCGGCCCGTGGCCTTCTCGATCGCCTTGAGTCCTGCGTCCTTGATATTGGAATGAAAGTCCTTGAAGCGGTCCCACGTGATGGAGGTCTCGTAGGCGTCGCGGAAGATGCCACGTGCCACCATGTGCTCCTTGAAGTACGGCAGGAACATGAAGCGGTCCCGCCAGCGCCCCGCCCCGCCTTCGCGGTTGGAGTTCTCCTCGGTACTTGCCACTTCGGGCTCGCCATCATGATCACGGCAGAGTTCCAGCGCGCGCTTCAAGAACGGCTCCACCGGATGATCGTCCGACTCGAACGCCACGACCAGCACGCTGTGCTTGCCGTCGGCAATCCCGTTGTACTGCGCTTCCTCGGCATCGAGGATGCGGCAATTCGCCGGGTACAGGCCCGACTGCGTGAGCGCGCGCACCGCGTCGCACCCCTTGTAGAAGTCGGTGAAGAGTACCGTGGACGTGGCGCGGAACGTCGGTCGCCGGCGCACGCGCATCCACGCCTCGGTGATGATGCCGAGGATGCCTTCCGAGCCGATGAACATGCGATCGGGACTGGGGCCCGCGCCGGAGCCCGGCAAGCGCCGTGTTTCGATGAGCCCGGAGGGCGTGACCAGGCGCGTGCTCTCCACCAGGTCGTCGATGTGCGTGTAAAGGGTGGCGAAATGACCGCCAGCGCGCGTGGCAATCCAGCCGCCGAGCGTCGAGCATTTGAACGATTGCGGGAAGTGACGCAGCGTGAGCCCCGAGGGCTTGAGTTGCTCCTCGATCGAGGGCCCGAACGTGCCCGCCTGGATGCGTGCGGCGAGCGAGATCTCGTCGATCTCCAGCACGCGGTTCAGGTTGCGCATGTCGATGCTGATGGCGCCCGCGTATTCGCCGCCGGTCGGCGGCACGACGCCACCCACGACGCTCGAGCCGCCGCCGAAGGGCACCACCGCCGCGTTGGCGCGATATGCCCAGTCGAGGAGGTCCACGATGTCCTGCTCATTGCGCGGCAGCGCCACCACATCCACGGGCGCGGGACATTGGCGCGCGTAGACGCGGATGATGTCCGGCAGCGACTTGCTGTACGAGTGCAGCACGCGCTCGTAGTGATCGGTGGTGCAGATGGCCGCGAGGTTGGACGGCACCGGGATGCGCGAGGCGGGCAGCTTGATGTCTTCCGCCTTCGGCGTGGGGACCACGGTCTTGAAGCCCTCTACGCCGAAGCGCTGCGACCAGGCCGATTCCATCCACTGGATCTCGCCGGGGGGCACGACCTCGTCCTCGTATCCCCACCCCCAGAACTTGAGCCGCTTGGCGGGCTTGGCTTCCACGCGCGGGTTCGCTGCTTTATCGACTTTGGACAGGCTCGCCACGATCAAAGGTCTCCTCTGGAAAATATTTCAAAAGCCGGTCGTCGGCGGTGCGGGCATGCGCTTCCATACCCTCCAGCCGCGAGATGCGGGCGGTGACCTGCGCGACCTGCCGGGTAGCCTCGCGCGACATGCGCTGCCACGTGAGCGCCTTCATGAACTTGTGCACCGATAGCCCGCCCGAGTAGCGGGCGGCCCCCATGGTGGGAAGGATGTGGTTCGGGCCCGAGGTCTTGTCGCCGAATGCCACGGTGGTTTCCTCGCCGAGAAAGAGTGAGCCGTAGCAGGTAAGGTTTGCGAGCCACCAGTCGAGGTCCCCGGCGTGGATCTCCAGGTGCTCGGGAGCGTAACGGTCCGAAGCTTCCACCAATTCTTCGCGTGTGGTGGCCACGACGACCTCACCATAATCGCGCCAGGCGCTGCCGGCGGCCTCGCACGCGGGTTGCGGGAGACGCGCGATGATTTCGGGCACATGCGCCATCACTTTCCCGGCCAGCACGCTTGAGGTGGTCATGAGCCATGCGGGCGATTCGTGGCCGTGCTCGGCCTGGCCCACCAGATCGGAGGCGACAATGAGCGGATCGGCGGATTCGTCGGCGATCACCGCGATCTCCGAAGGCCCCGCGAAGACGTCTATGCCGACACGGCCGAACAGCAGGCGCTTGGCTTCCGCCACGTACTTGTTCCCAGGGCCCACGATGAGATCCGCGGGCTTGCCGGTGAAGAGCCCGAAAGCGAGGGTCGCCATGGCCTGCACGCCGCCCAGCGTCATGATCGCGTCCGCACCCGCGACCTTCATCGCGTATAGCACCTGCGGATGGATGCCGCCGCCCTGGAAGGGTGTCGAGCACGCGATCACGGTGGGCACTCCGGCCGCCTTGGCTGTCGCGATGCCCATGTACGCGGAGGCGATGTGCGCGTATCGGCCGGTGGGCACGTAGCAGCCGGCGACGTTGACGGGGACTAGGCGCTGGCCCGCGTGAAGGCCCGGCTCGAGTTCGATCGCGAATTCCCGCATGGAATCGCGCTGCGCCTCGGCGAAGCGCCGCACGCGCTCGGTGGCGAATTCGATGTCGCGCTTCACGCCATCGGCAATGCCACGCGTCTGCCGCTCGACTTCGGCGGGGGTGACGATGATTTCGCCCGTCCAATTGTCGAGTTTGCCGGCATATTCACGGACTGCGGGCTCGCCCCGGCGCTCGATGTCGGCCAGCATTGCGCTCGCCACGCGGCGCGCTTCGCCGCTTTCGGTTTCGGGACTCTTGCGGGCCTTCTTCAGGTACTCGAGCATGGGATGGGGACCAGATAATGAAAGCGCTTGCATGCAGAATATTGCAGTGTTTTCCTTGCTGTCAACAATTTTTCATGATTCTGGTTACAATCGCTTTCAATGGCGCGCGACAAGCCCTCCCTGCTCTCGGACGTGGCCCGTATGGCGGGCGTTTCGCTCGCCACCGCGTCGCGCACACTGTCGGAGCCGGAAATCGTGCATCCCGAGACGCGGCAGCGGGTCCACGACGCCGTGGCGAAGTTGGGCTACGTGCCCCACGGTGCGGCCCGTGCCCTCGCAACCAAGCGCTCGCGCACTGTTGGCGTCGTGATCCCCACGCTCGACAACCCCATTTTCGCGAGCTCCGTGCAGGCGATGCAGCAACGTCTGGCCCAGGACGGCTACACGCTGCTGCTCGGGGGGCACGAATACGACCTTGCCGCGGAGGCCGGTGTCGTATTGGCGCTGGTCGAACGCGGTGTCGACGGCATCGTCCTCGTCGGCACGGACCACGACGCTTCGGTCTACCGGATGCTCGACAAGGAGCGCATCCCCTACGAGCTCACCTGGACGCTCGACGAGCGCGGACACCACTATTGCCTGGGTTTCTCCAATCGCGCGGCGGCGGCGCAGGTGGCGCTGCACGTGATCGACCTCGGGCACCGCAGGATCGCGATGATCTCCGGCCACACCGAGAGCAACGACCGCGCCCGCGAGCGGGTGGCGGGTGTGCGCGACACCTTGCGTGCCCACGGACTGGCGCTGCCGAACACGCTGCTGGTCGAGACCGAGTTTTCGATCCACCGCGGACGGGAGGCGCTCCGCGCGGTGCTCGCCGCCGAGCCGCGCATCACCGCCGTTGTCTGCGGCAACGACATCCTCGCCCTCGGCGTGCTGATCGAAGCAGCCGCGCGCGGCATTGCCGTGCCGAAGGCGCTTTCGGTGACGGGATTCGACGACATCGACCTTGCCCACGAATGGAGCCCGGGCCTCACGACCGTGCGCCTGCCTGTCTCGGAGATCGGGCGCCGCGCGGCCGAGCGTATGCTGGCGCGCATCGCAGGGAAGGATGTGGCGCGAACCGAGGAGGTTCAGGTGGAGTTCATCGCTCGCGGATCCACGGGCCCATCGCCTGGTCGCCGCAGCCTGTAGTCCAATCCTGGACGCAAGAAAAGCGAAAATGTGATCAGCAATCAGAACCAGGGGCAGGAGGGCCACATCCCGATGATGCGGCATCAGGGGTGACTTGGCTCATGCGCCCTGGGCAACAAGGCGTTACGGCATTCCACAGTACGAGAATCGCGACCTAGGTGTGGGTCGTGACCAACCTCAAGAATTCTGTACTGATCGCCTCCATAGAGGACCTTCCGCAGCGCCGCCTTGGGACGTGACTGAAAGGACTGGCCCTCACGTGGCCCCCGCTGCTTACTCTGGCTTGATGCCGGCTGCCTCGACGGCCCGCCGCCACTGCGCGATATCCTTGGCGACGTAATCCCTGAACTCGGCAGGACCACCCTTGAGCACCAGGATGCTCATGCTGCGGAAACGCTCCACCACCTTCGGATCGCTGAGGATCACATTGATCTCCCGATGAAGTCTGTCCACGATCTCCGCCGGCATTCCCTTCGGTCCGACAATTCCGAACCAAGCGCCTGCCTCGAGTGCGCCGGCGCCAGCTTCCGCCATGGTCGGCACGTCCGGCAGGTCCGGAATGCGCTCCCGCCAAGTCACCGCCAGTGCCCGCAACTTGCCGCCCTTGATCAGTGGGAGCGAAGTGGAGACGTTGTCGAAAAGGACATCGAGGTTACCGCCCATCAGATCGGTGATGGCGGGCGGGATGCCCTTGTACGGGACATGGATGAAGTTGGTGCCAGTGTTCACCTTGAACATTTCTCCAGTCAGGTGAAGACCGCCACCAACCCCGGAAGAGCCCATGCTTAGCTTGCCTGGCTCCTGCTTGGCGCGGTTGACGAGGTCGCCTACCGTGCGGAACTGACTCTGTGAGCCAGTGACCAACACGTTCGGCACGAAAGCCGTGAGCGAAATGTGCGTGAAATCATCGACCGGGTGAGCCTGCAGCGCTTTTGGATCGACCGCAGCCGTCGTCGCCAGCCCGACGGCTGCCATGTAGAGCGTGTAGCCGTCTGGTGCCGATCGCGCGACGATGCCAGCGCTGAGGTTGCCAGTCGCACCCGGCTTGTTCTCCACAACGACGGACTGGCCCAGACGCTTGGTCAACTCCTCCGAAATCACACGCGCGATCACGTCGGTCGAGCCGCCCGCGGTGAATCCCACGATCATCTTGACTGCCCGGTTCGGATAATCGGATTGCGCAATTGCCGCCGTCGCCATCAGAGTCGACGCGGCAAAGACCACGAGCCTTGAAAGTCGCCAAAGTAAGAGGTGCATGTTAGGTCTCCGTTGCCTTGCTGTTGAGAGGTTTAGATTCGCGCCGTGATGGTCTTCACACGGAAATAGCTGCGCAGTCCCTCCAGGCCCTTTTCGCGCCCGAAGCCGCTGCGCCGCGTTCCTCCGAACGGGGTTTCCACACCGCCCGCAAAGAACTGGTTGATGAACACCTGGCCCGCGTCCACGGCCTTTGCGAAACGGAACGCCTTCGACACGTCGCGCGTGTAGATGCCGGCGACCAGACCGTACTCCGTCGAATTGGCCACCGCGACCGCTTCGTCGAAGCTGTCGACCACCTGCACGATCAACACCGGGCCGAACACTTCTTCCTGGGCGATCGCATCGCCAGGGTCGGTTACCTGCAGGATCGTAGGCGCATAAAACCATCCGCCCTCGAGTCCGGAGACCTTTGCGACCTCGCCGCCGCTGAGCACTTCGACGCCACGGTCGCGTGCCACCTTGACCATCCCCGCAACCTTGGAAAGTTGTACATCCGAAACGAGCGGACCGAGGTCCGGGTTGTCGAGCCCGCGGCCGAACTTGAAGCCGGCGACCCGGTTGAGCAGCTTCGAGATCACTTCTTCGGCCACGGGGCGCTCCACGACCAGCCGCGAACCCGCCGAACACACTTGTCCGGCGTTCGTGAAAATGCCCTTTAGGATGCCTTCGACGCTCGCGCCGATATCGGCGTCAGAGAGGACGGTCAACGGCGATTTGCCGCCGAGTTCGAGCGTGACGGACGCGACGTTACGGGCGGCGGCCGTCATCACCGCCTTGCCGGTTTTCACCGACCCGGTGAAGGTAACGTGGCTCACATCGGGGTGCGAAGCGAGCGCATCGCCCGTGATCGCGCCGGGACCGCAAACCACGTTGCACACACCTGGAGGAAGCCCGGCTTCCGTGAGGATGTCCATCAACGCCAAGGTGCTGAGGGGCGTCTGCTCGGCAGGCTTCACCACGGCACTGCAGCCCGCGGCCAGCGCGGGGCCCAGGCCGCGCGAGGTCGTCACCATCGGGAAATTCCACGGAATGATGTGGGCGGTAACGCCCACCGGCTCGTGCAGTGTGAGCGACACGTAGTCGGGCCCGAGGGGAATCGTGTCGCCCTGCATCTTGTCCGCGATTCCCGCGTAGTACTCGAAGTAGCGGGCACACGATTCGATGTCCACCTGCGCCTCGCGCAATGGCTTGCCGCTGTCGAGCGACTCTATGATCGCCAGGCGCGGGGCTTCGCGCCGGATGATCGCAGCGGTGCGCGAGAGCACGCGACTGCGCTCCGCGGGAAGCACCTTGCCCCACGCCTTCAATCCTTCCTTCGCCGACTGCACCGCCTGGTCCACGACCAACGGTCCGCTGATCGGCACTTCGGTGATGACCTCGCCGCTGGCGGGATCGAACGTCGGGTGCGCTTTGACCTTGCCGAGCGACACATGCTTTCCGTGGATGAAGGGGTCGAGGGAAACGGTGCCGATCTCGGCGAAGCGTGCGGTCATGTCTGCTCCAACTGGATAGTGGCTAACGATCCCTTGAGGTCTTCGACGACGGCAGCGCGGAGCGCGGGGCCGTTGCGCTCGCGCACCTGCTGGATGATCTGCTGGTGTCGCGAGATGCCCTCGCGCGTGTAATCCAGCAACGGGTAATGAAAGTGCGTCGTGGGGCTGATGCGCACCCACAACGCGCGCACCGATCGCATGGTCTCCGGTCGTTGGGCGGTTTCGTAGATTAGGAAGTGAAAGCGCGCATTCTGTCGCAGCGCGCGCTTATAGTCGTGGGCGTTCAGCGCTTCGACGAGCTCTGCCTGGATCGCTTCCAGCTCGTCCACGGTGTGATCGGTAGCGCGGGTAGCTGCGATCTGCGCCAGTTCGCCTTCTAGCAGGATGCGCAGATCGAAGATCTCCTGCAGCTCTTCGCGCCCCAGGCGCGGCACCAGAATCGCGCGCTTCGCATCGGTTCGCAGCGCGCCATCGGATATGAGCCGCGAGAGCGCTTCCCTCACCGGCGTCACGCTCACCCCCATCGACGCCGCGAGTCTGCCGATGTTGAGCCGCTCGCCCGGGGCCCATTCACCCATTAGCAGCGCCTGCAAAAGCTGTGAGTGCACTTGTACGACGAGGACTTCGCCACGCTGCGCGAGGCTGAAGCGTTCTGCGTCGGGCATCGACACTCCCTTGGGTTTGACTGGGTTCATGATAGCGACTTATGATACAGCATATCTTTTATACGATATATCGCATACGGAGGTGGTATGACCGCAAAACGCGTTGGTTGGAGCGGGGTATTCACGGCGATGGTGACCCCCTTTCGGAGTGATGGCTCACTGAACCTAAGTGGCGTCGACTCACACGTGGAGACGCTTGTAAAGGACGGCGTAGCGGGCTTGGTCGTGGCCGGCAGCACCGGGGAGTTCTATTCGCTCACCAACGAAGAGCGCCTGCAGCTCTTCCAGCAGGTCAAGCGCGTGAGCGCCGGTCGTCTCACCCTCGTCTACGGGACGTCGGCGCTCACGCTGCAGGACACGATCGCCCTGACGAAGTCGGCGAAGCAGATCGGCGCGGACGGATGCATGGTGTTGCCGCCAATGTATTGCCTGCCGACGGGAAAGGAAACGGTCGCCTACTTCTCGAAGGTCGCCGAAATCGGGTTGCCGATCATGCTATACAACAACCCTGCGAGGACCGGGTTCAACGTACCGCCTGCATTGGCAGCGGAGCTGGCGAACATCGAACAGATCGTCGCCTATAAGGAAAGCGCCCGCGATCTCTATGCCGTCGCGGAAACGTACTACCTCACGCGCGACCGCTGGCAGCACTTCGCAGGTCTCGAACCGTATGGGAGCGCGCTCATGAGCCGCGGTGCGAGCGGTCTCGTCTCCACGATTTCGAATGTGTGCACTCGTGAAGTCGTGGAGTACCACCGCGCCTATCAGGCCGGCGACTCGACCACGGTGTCGCGAATGGAGACCGTGATCGACAAGATCTATCACCTCGTACCCAGCTCGGGCCTGTCCACCTTCGCGTTCGTCAAGGCGGCGATGTTGGCCCTGGGCCGTCCCGCTGGTGTTCCTCGGCTGCCACACCTGCCCGCCGATGCCGGCAAAGTCGCAAGCATTCGATCGGCGCTGGAGAAGATCTACGCTGAGGCGAATCTGCCCCTTCCGTCTGCGGCGTCGAAGGAAGTTGTTCCCGCCTAGCTCATCGCATCCACCCTCGCGAACGACGGGCATCATCGGAGGCTCTGATGACCACTCCCGATTGGTATCCGGCACGACCGCCGGCGATGTCTTTCTTTGGGCGTTCGACCTCGCGCTCTTTAAAAGCGAAGTTTCACAAAAGCAATATTCAACTGTGCACACCCTCCATCCAAGAGCTATCCCCGCCGAACCGAGCCGGGTCCGAAGAGCGCACCGGCGGATCTGCTCCGGGTGGTGCGGGCGACGGTGAATCGGAAGATCAGGACGAACGATCGCGGCCGTTTCGATTAGCTTGCTAACGGACTCTGGAACGTCCACGAAGGCGCTTATGAGTGAAATGGGGGAGTGCGTTGGCAAGATCCAGGGTGCGCTGAACGCACCTCCCGAACACCACCCGGCATCACGCCCCGCATTGCTGTCAGATCTTTCGATAACTCGGAGAACCAATTGAACGCCGTTCCGACGGGCACGGCACCGCTTTCGTTGAGGGATCCAACGCTGCTTATGCTGCATCAGGGTTGAAGCCCACCATTCACCCTGCGATTCCATGCGTCGCAGTACTCCATCGTTCACCGGTCGCCTGCCGGGATACACGATGATGTGGTCACTTGGGGCCACTTGAGTCCATCCCGTGTGCGCCCGAAGCCACATCGCCGGCGTCCATGTCTTGTTCCCCACATCCCCTGTCCAAAGTCATCGAAGCAAGGTTGACTCGATGCGGGCCCGTGTCTACAATGTAGATACATCACGGAAAAGTACGGGAGAAGACAATGGACGCAGTCATCAGGAAGTGGGGCAACAGCCCGGCCGTGCGGATCAACGCCGCCGCGATGAAGATCGCGTCATTCGACATCGAGCAGCGCGTGACTATTAAGGCGACCAAGGGACGCATCGTCATCGAGCCAGCCGACAAGCTCGAGTTCAAACTCGAGGAACTGGTGGCGGGCATCACGCGAGAAAACGTTCACGATGAAGCCGATTTCGGCGCACCGGTCGGCAAGGAGGCCCTGTAGTGGCAGGCCGGACCTATGTGCCTGACGCGGGCGACGTGGTCTGGCTCGCGTTCGATCCCCAGGCCGGGCACGAACAGGCAGGGCATCGCCCGGCGCTGGTCATGAGCCCCGCGCTTTACAACGGGAAGTCCGGCCTGATGGTTTGCTGCCCCCTGTCGACAAGGATCAAGGGCTACCCATTCGAAGTGCGGACGCTGGCGGATGGGCAAGAAAGCGTCGTGCTCTCGGATCAGGTGAAGTCGCTGGACTGGAAAGTTCGCCGCGCCAGGAAGAAGGGGACCGTCCCCGAGTCAGTCGTGCTGGAAGTGCGCGCCCGCATCAAGGCGCTGTTATTGATCAAGTAGCCGGGGAGCATAGCGACAAGTCATGGCCAGTTCCACGAAAGGCACTGAAGGCCACATGAGGGGCGTCGATCAAGCGCATTGCGGCCGCATTTTCCAAGTGGTATGATTTATTCATACCGCGCAACCTTTGACACCTCTCGCCATGAGCAACGCCGTCAAGAAGACAATTTCATTGCCCGCCGATCTTGCGCAACAGGCAGAAGCCCTCGCCCTTGCAGAAGGCAAGACGCTGAGCGGCGTCATCCAGGATGCGCTCCGGCAAGCGGGCATTGAACGACGCCTGCAGGAACTGCGCGGCATGCAGGCCTTCTGGAGCCGGAAGGCCCGCGACATGGGAATTCTCACGGAAAAGGATCTCGCGCGTTACCTGCGCGACTGAAGACGGCGCCGACCCGATCGGACACAGGGCGCATGCGAGTCGTCTTCGACACCAACATCCTGGTTTCCGCGCTGGTGTTTCCCGGCGGCCAGGCCGATGCGGCGCTACTGCGCATCATCGAGGGCACGGACGAATTGGTGCTCTCCAGGGCCATCCTCGACGAACTTCTCGAAGTGCTCGGCCGCAAGTTCGCCCGCGATGCCGAGGAGCTGGCTCACGTTGCCGTGTTCATCTCCGAGCTTGCGACCGTGGTCGCCCCGAGGCGAAGGCTCCACGTCGTGAGTGATGACCCCGACAACCGCATTCTCGAATGCGCCCTGACGGGGCGCGCGCAAGCCATCATCACCGGAGACAAGGCATTGCTCGCTCTCAAGACTTTCGAGGGAATCCCGGTGGTGACTTTGGCTTCCTATCTGGGAAACGCGTGAATACCCCGCACACACCACGCTCCGCTTCCGAGCCCGGGAAAGTTGCAGCCACACATACGCCCATGATGCAGCAGTACCTCGCCCTCAAGGCCGGGTACCCGGACATGCTGCTCTTCTACCGGATGGGCGATTTCTACGAGCTGTTCCACGCCGACGCCGAGCGCGCGGCGAAGCTTCTCGACATCACGCTGACCACGCGGGGAGCCTCCGCGGGCCAGCCCATCCGCATGGCGGGCGTGCCGTTCCACGCCGTGGATGGCTACCTCGCGAAGCTCGTGAAGCTGGGGGAATCCGTCGCGATCTGCGAGCAGGTGGGCGACCCGGCGACGTCGAAGGGACCAGTAGACCGCAAGGTGGTGCGCGTCGTCACTCCGGGGACGCTCACCGATTCCGCCCTCCTGCCCGCCACGCGCGAAAGCCTCCTCGTTTCAGCCTGCGTGATGGACCGGACCGCAGGGCTTGCCTGGCTGTCCCTTGCGAGCGGGCGCCTGCGCGTCACCGAAGTGCCGGCAAGCCGCCTGGCGGGCGAACTCGATCGCCTGCAGCCGGCAGAACTTCTCGTGCCTGACGATTTCGACCCGCCCGCCATGCGAGCGAATGCGCCCGTGAAGCGCATCGAATCCTGGCAGTTCGATCCGGCCTCCGGCGCGCGCGAACTCGCCCGGCAGTTCGGAACGACAGACCTTTCGGGCTACGGAGTCGAGGGCCTCTTGCCGGCGCTCGGTGCCGCGGGCGCCCTTCTCGCCTACGCGCGGCACACGCAGCAATCGGCCCTTCCCCACGTCACCGGCCTGGCCGTGGAACGCGAGAGCGAGTTCGTGCAGATGGACGCGCACACGCGCGCGAACCTCGAGATCAGCCAGACGCTTTCCGGCGCCGATTCGCCTACCCTCGCTTCGCTCCTGGACCGCTGCGCGACGACGATGGGCAGCCGCCGCCTGATGCACTGGCTGCACCACCCGCTTCGCGACACGGCGGTTCTTTCCGCACGGCTCGACGGCATCGAAGCCCTCGTGGCCGGCAATTCGCGAGTGCGCCACCCGGCCATCGCAAAGGCGCTCTCGCGCTGGTCGGACGTGGAGCGCATCGCCGCCCGCGTGGCGCTGGGCACCGCGCGGCCGCGGGATCTTGCGGGCCTTCGCGACACACTCGCCACACTGCCTGCCCTGCACGACCTGCTTTCGTCGGCCGGAATGCCCGCGCTCGACCGCCTTGCCGGCCCGCTTGCCCCTGCCGACGACATCCACACCGACGTCGAGGCCTCGCTCAAGGAGGAGCCCGCCGCGGTCATTCGCGAGGGGGGCGTGATCCGCGACGGGTTCGACCGGGATCTCGACGAACTGCGCGCCATCCAGACCGACTGCGGTTCCTTCCTGCTCGAGATGGAAAAGCGCGAGCGCGAACGCACGGGCATCGCCAACCTGCGCGTGGAATTCAACAAGGTCCACGGCTTCTTCATCGAGGTGACGCAGGGCCAGCTCGACAAAGTGCCGGACGACTACCGCCGCCGCCAAACGCTGAAGAACGTCGAGCGCTACATCACGCCGGAACTCAAAGCCTTCGAGGACAAGGCGCTCGCCGCGGGCGAGCAGGCGCTGGCGCGCGAGAAGGAACTCTACGAGGCGCTGATTCGGCGCCTGCAGGGGCGCATCGCGCGCTTGCAGGAAATCGCCGAGGCCGCCTCCGCGCTCGACGCCCTCGCCGCTCTCGCCGCTTCGGCCGAGACGCTTCGCCTCACCCGACCCGTGTTCACGGGCGAGGATGCGATCGAGATCGCCGGGGGTCGCCACCTGGTCGTCGAAAGCCAGGTCGAGGACTTCATTCCCAACGATACGAGCCTTTCGCGCTCGCGGCAGCTTCTCCTCATCACCGGCCCGAACATGGGCGGCAAGTCCACCTACATGCGCCAGGTGGCGCAGATCGCGCTCCTGGCCTGTTGCGGCTCGTTCGTGCCCGCGGCCGCTGCGACGCTCGGGCCCCTCGACCGCATCTTCACGCGCATCGGTGCGTCCGACGATCTTGCCGGCGGACGCTCGACGTTCATGGTGGAGATGACCGAGGCCGCCTCCATCCTCAACAATGCGACGCCGCGAAGCCTCGTGCTGGTGGACGAGATCGGGCGCGGCACTTCAACCTTCGACGGCCTTGCACTCGCCTATGCGATCGCGCGCCACCTGGCGGAGCGCGTGCGCTGCTACTCGCTCTTCGCGACGCATTACTTCGAGCTCACGCAGCTCGCCGCGGAACTGCCGAACATCGCGAACGTCCATCTCGATGCGGTCGAACACAAGGACAGGATCGTGTTCCTGCATCGCCTCGAGCCCGGTCCCGCGGACAAGTCCTATGGCATCCACGTGGCCCATCTCGCCGGCATTCCGAAGGAGGTCGTCCGCGCGGCGAGAAGGCATCTCGCGGAGCTGGAGACTCACCTGCGCCCGGCCGGCGCGCAGTCGGACCTATTCTCGACCCCTGTTGCCGAGATCGAACCGGAGCCTCATCCGGCACTCGATGCGCTGGCCGACCTCGACCCGGACACGCTCTCACCTCGCGAGGCGCTCGAAGCGCTCTACCGCCTGAAGAAGCACCTCGATTCCTAGGACCACGTCATGAAACATGCCTTCGCCCCGGTGTTCGTTGCACTCGCCCTGGCAGGATGCGCCTCGAAGCCGCCGCATCCAGACGCGTTTTCCTTCGCGGTCATGGGCGATGCACCATACAGTGAACACGAAGGCGTGGATTTCGACGCGATGCTTGCGAGGGTGGGCGTTGAGCCGCTTGCCTTCGTCGTGTACGTGGGCGACTTCAAGTCCGCAAGCGACTCACCCTGCACCGACGCGCTCTACGCCGACCGCCGGGCGCGCCTGGACGCTTCCCGCCTTGCACTAGTCCTCACGCCCGGCGACAACGACTGGACCGACTGCCGCCGCGAGTCGAACGGAAAGATGGATCCTCTCGACCGGCTTGCGAAACTGCGGGAAGTGTTCTTCGCCGACTCCTGGTCCCTGGGCCGCTCGCGCATGCCGCTTGCCAGGCAGGAGGCCTGCGCGGAAAGGCAGGGCACGCAATGCCTGTGCCCCGGACTGCCGGAAAACCGGCTCTGGACGAAGAACGGCGTGGTGTTCGCGACGATTCACGTGGCGGGCAGCAACGACAATCGCGGCTTCGATGCGGCCAGCGATGCGGACCAGCGCTGCCGTGCCACGGCCAACCGGGCCTGGATCGAGGGGGCGCTGCGCCTGACGGAAGGCGCCGACCGTCGCGCACTGGTGCTGGTGACGCATGCAAATCCGTGGGAGACAAGCCGCGACAAGGTGTACGACGCGCTTCTGGCGCAGGTGGCAGCGGGCGCCAGGCGCCTCGGGAAGCCGCTCCTTTTCGTGCACGGCGACACGCACACCTATCGCGTGGACCGGCCATTCGTCGACGCAGGCGGAAACCGCGTGGACAACGCGCAGCGGCTGGAGACCTTCGGCAGTCCCGTGGTGGGCTGGGTGAGGGTCACCGTCGATCCGGGCGATGCGGAACTCTTCCGGTTCGAGCCGAGAACGGAGTCGCCCTCTGGCGGCTAGCCCTCGTCACCCTCCGGCGCACTCTCACCGTGCGCATGGCCGTGGCGAAGCTCCTCGGGCGTTGCCGAGCGCACTTCGTTCACCGTGCACTTGAACCAGATGCGCTCGCCCGCGAGCGGATGGTTTCCATCCACCACGACCTGGTCGTCGGCAATGCCGGTCACCGTATAGACGAGGAGGTCGTCCGCGGGGGCATCGCCCGGAACGCCCTCGAAGCGCATCCCGACCTGGAGCACTTCCGGGAAGACGTCACGGGGCTCGACACGCAGGAGCAGGGGATCGTATTCGCCGAACGCATCCTCCGGCAGGAGGTTCAGCGCGACTTCATGGCCGGCGCCGTTGCCCTCGAGGGCCGCTTCCACCTTGGGGAAGATGCCGCCATACCCGCCGTGAAGATAGGCGACCGTCGTTCCGGGCTCGTCGAGCAACTGACTGTCGGCATCGCGAAGCTCGTAGGAAATGGTGACAATGCTGCCCGCTTCAATTTGCCCGGCCATTGAGCGCCTTCAACGCCTCCAGCACCTCGTCGGCATGGTCTTTCGGGTTCACGTCGCGAAGGATGTGCCGCAGGATCCCCTTCTTGTCGATGATGAAGGTCGAGCGCGTAAGGCTCTCCCTGGGCCGCCCGTCCACCACCTTCTTCTCGAGCACGTCGTATTTGCGGCACACCACGGAATCGTTGTCCGAGAGGAGTTGCACCGAGAGCCCCTGCGCGTCGCGAAACGCCGCGTGCGACAGGACGTCGTCACGCGAGACCCCGAAGACGATGGTGTCGAGCTTCACGAATTCCTGCTCGAGGTCGCTGAAATCGGTCGCCTGCATGGTGCAGCCGGGCGTCCCGTCCCTCGGGTAGAAGAAGAGGACGACGTTCAATTTCCCGCGGAAGCTGGAGAGATGCATCATCTCCATGCTGGCGTCGGGCAGCGAAAAGGACGGGGCCGGATGTCCAACCTGTAACATGGGTATCCTCAGGACTCGAATCGATTCTAGCGGATTTCATGGCGCGCAAGGGTGGGCCCGGCGGCGGGCGACAGGATGCGGCAAGGGGGAGCTTTCCGGGCCCGATGCCGGCCGCGCGATTCCTTCGCGAATACTGGCAGAAGCGCCCGTTGCTGGTGCGCGGCGCCTTCCCCGGTTTCGCCGACCCTCTCGGCGTCCGGGAGGTGCTCGCGCTTGCGCAATCGCCCGATGCCGAATCGCGAATCGTGAAGCGCGCCGGTCCCTGGTGGTCGCTCGAGCACGGTCCGTTCACGCGCAAGGTGCTCGAACGGCGGCCGCGCAAGGACTGGACCGTCCTCGTGCAGGACACCAACCATTTCAGCGCCGCCGCCGCGGCGCTGCTCGCGCGCTTCTCGTTCATCCCGCACGCGCGCGTGGACGACCTGATGGTCAGCTACGCGGTCCCGGGCGGAACCGTCGGGCCGCACGTGGATTCGTACGACGTCTTTCTCATCCAGGGCACGGGCCGGCGCCACTGGCAGGTCTCGGGGCAGCGGGATCTCGATTTCGTCCCGGGGCTGGACCTGAAGATCCTCGCGCGCTTCGAGCCCGAGGAGGAATGGGTGCTCGAGGCCGGCGACATGCTCTACCTGCCCCCCGACGTCGCGCACTACGGGATTGCGCAGAGCGAATGCCTGACCTGGTCCGTGGGCTTTCGTGCGCCCTCGGACGCGGAGATAGCCGCCGGCTTCCTCGACTATCTCGGCGAGCGCCTCGATCTCGCCGGACGCCACGCCGACCCGGACCTGAAACCTGCGCGCGGAGCAGGGCGCATTCCCGCGGAACTCGTCGAGCACGTCGCGCAAACGCTCGACCGCATCCGCTGGAGCGGGCGCGACGCACTCGAATTCGCGGGCCGGTTCCTGTCCGAGCCCAAGGGGCATGTGTACTTCACGCCACGGGCGCGTCCCCTGCCCCGGGCGCGGTTCGAGGCGGCCGCCGCGCGCCGCGGGCTGGTGCTGGACAGGCGCGCGCGCCTGCTCTACGCCGGGGGCATGTTCTTCCTCAATGGCGAGGCAGTGTCCGCGCGCGGGCCATGTGCGGCGTGGTTGCGCAAGCTCGCGGACTCGCGCACGCTTGAAACGACGGCGCGCGCGCCATCGGCGTTCCGGGAACTGGCCCACGAATGGCACTCCCGGGGCGTCCTTCACCTGGGCGAGGAGAAGACACCATGAGCACGCTCGGCAAGCCCGAACCCCACCCCGCCTACCGGCAGATTGCAGGCATGGCGGAATCGAGACAGGCCATCGACGAGGTCATTTCCGTCGCGCAGAAATCCCTCTGCATTTTCGACTACACCCTTGACCAGCGCGGATTCGGCAGCCCGGCGCGCATGGAGACGCTGCGCCAATTCCTGCTCGCCGGCCGGGCGCACCGCCTGAGGATCGCGCTGCATGAGCCCGAACTGCTCGAGCGCCACGAGCCGCGCCTGATGATGCTGCTGCGCCAGCTCCCCGCCTCCATAGCGATCCACCGGACGGTCGGCCAGGCGCGCAACGCCTGCGATCCCTTCGTGCTGGCCGACGACCACAGCGTCTGGCACCAGCAGCACCATGACCAGTTGCGCGCCATTGTTGCACTGCACTCTCCGGCCGACGCTTCCCCCCTCAAGGACCGCTTCGAGGAAATCTGGGAGCTGTCCGAGCCCGCGGTCAGCTCGACCACCACTGGCCTTTGAAGCGACAGGGTTTTTTCGCTTAAACGGGCTATTCAAGGGATCCGGGCGATGGTATGATTTTGCGCTGGCCTTGGGCAGCGGCTATGGCATTCTGCATTGCAGCATTCGCCGATGTCCGGCCCAAGAACTCACCCCATAGACACCCATCCCCAAGGATCCGACCTCATGAAAGCTTCCTACCTCCTCGCCATCCTCCTGGCTGCCGGCGTCGTCGCCTGCGGCAAGACCGAAGCCCCCGCCCCGCGCCCGCCCCCAAGGTCGAGGCGCCGAAGCCCGCCGAAGCGCCGAAGCCCGCTGAAGCGCCCGTCGCCGCGCCCGCCGCCGGCGCTCCGGCCGCAGACGCTGCCAAACCCGCCGAAGCCCCCAAGGCCGACGCGAAGCCCGCCGAAGCCCCGAAGAAGTAAACGGGCTTCACGGCAGGAAAAAGCCGGCCCTCGGGCCGGCTTTTTTTCGCCTGGGGAAAGGGATGGAAAAGGGGTCTGTCCCACTACTGTCCGGTTAACGTGACGGGGTGAGACAAAAATGTCTTATCTGACGAGACGTTACGGATGATTCAGCTTGGTGCCGACTTGAATGTGATTGCCGGTTTCGGCGATGTTCTCGGGTATCACAAGCCCGGGGACGCTCATGTACGTCGGCAAGACGCTGTTCGCGCAGATCATGGACTTCGTGCCCTGGACGAGTTTCCGGCGCATCGTGACTCGCTACGGTGGCGACCAACGCGTGCGCACACTCAATTGCGCCGAGCAGTTCCGCGTCTTGGCGTTTGCACAGCTGACGTGGCGGGAGAGCCTTCGCGACATCGAAGCGTGCCTGTCGGCGCAAGCCGGCAAGCTCTATCACATGGGTTTGCGCGAAGCGGTAGCGCGCTCCACGCTGGCCGATGCCAACGAGTCGCGCGACTGGCGAATCTGGGCCGATTTCGCGCAAGTGCTGATTCGCCGGGCGCGCCACTTGTACGCCTCGGACAGCCTTGCCGTGGATCTGGCCAACACGGTATACGCGCTGGATTCGACCACCATCGACCTGTGCCTGTCGGTGTTTCCTTGGGCGCACTTCTGCTCGACCAAAGCCGCGGTGAAGATGCACACCCTGCTCGATCTGCGCGGCAACATCCCGAGCTTCATCCACGTCAGCGACGGCAAGCTGCACGACGTCAATGTGCTCGATCTTCTGGTGCCCGAGTCCGGCGCCTTCTACGTCATGGATCGCGGCTACACCGACTACGCTCGACTCTACGTCCTGCACCAGGCGGCGGCGTTCTTCGTCACCCGCGCCCGATCGAACATGGATGCCAGGCGCCTGTACTCCGCCCCCAGCGACCGCAGCACCGGCGTGATCTGCGACCAAACCATCGCCCTCAACGGCTTCTATGCGAGAAACGACTACCCCGAGCAGTTGCGTCGCATCCGCTTCAAGGTGCCCGAATCGGGCAAGACCCTGGTGTTCCTGACCAACAATACGACCCTGCCGGCATTGACGATCGCCGCGCTCTACAAGAGCCGTTGGCAGGTCGAGCTGTTCTTCAAGTGGATCAAGCAGCATCTGCGGATCAAGCGCTTCTATGGCACCACGGAGAACGCCGTCAAGACACAAATCTGGACGGCCGTATCCGTCTACGTGCTGGTGGCCATCGTGAAAAAGGAGTTGCATCTCGAAGCCTCGCTCTACACGCTGCTACAGATTCTCTCGGTCACCGTATTCGAAAAAATGCCGCTGCAACAAGCCCTTGTCGACGATGCGCGACTCTTGACCAACCCCCTCAACCCCAACCAACTGACTCTTCTCGGTTTTTAACCGGACAGTAGTGGGTCTGTCCCCTTTTTCATCCCGTCCCATTTTTCACCCCTTTCCCTATTCCCTAGACTTCCCGCCAGGCAAAGCCCTCGTCCTGCGTCGCCACGCCCACCCAGGACTCCTCGCAACCCAGGGCACCGGCCAGGGCGGCCGTGGCGAGCTCCGGCCGGTTGTTTTCCCTGGAGAGGTGGGCAGCGAGGATGTGCTTCAGGCGCGAACAGTCGATGCGCGACACGATCGCCGCGGACGCCGCGTTTTCAAGGTGGCCGAAACGCCCCGCGATGCGTTCCTTGAGGACCTTCGGATAGGATCCGCCCGCGAGCATTTCCGCGTCGTGGTTGCACTCCAGCACCAACGCGTCGCACCCCGAGAGTTTTTCCTCGACGTGCAGCGTGGACATTCCCAGGTCCGTCACCACCGCCAGCCGCGCCGCGCCGTCGGAGAAGACGTACTGCACCGGTTCCCTCGCGTCATGGGGCACCGGGAACGGATCCACGAGCAGGTCCCCCACATCGAACGTCGCGTGCGGATCGATGAAGCGCACGAGGGTGGCGGGAAAATCCAGTGGCAGGGAAAGGGCGGTACCGCGCGTGAGGTGCACGGGAATCGCATGGCGTTTCGCGAACCGCGCCACGCCTCCGAGATGATCGGTGTGCTCGTGGGTCACGACGATCGCCGCAAGGTTGGCCGGCGCAAGGCCCAGCTTCCCGAGCCGGAATGCGGTGTCGCCCAGCCCGAACCCGCAGTCCATGAGGATGCGGGTCGCTCCCCGCTCGACCACCAGCCCGTTGCCGGAACTTCCGCTCCCGAGGGAGGCGAAACGCAGCGCCATCGGCGCGCCCGCCCCGCTACTTCAGCTGCTCGAGGAGGAGCGCCAGGATCCGCTTGGACGTGGGGGAAGCCTCCGCCTCGCCCTTCGCGTTCTGCACCACCACCTGCGAAGACGTGCTGTTGGACTCGGTGACCTGCACGCGATACTGCGGCAGCGCGGGCTTCGCCGCCGGCCGCCAGAACGCCAGCTTGTCGAGGAAGCCCTCGTTGGAGGTCGCACCGGCCGCATCCGGGTCGAAATAGCGGACGAAGTAGGTGCCCTTGGAACGGTCGCGATCCTCGACAGTGAAGCCCGTCCGGTCCAGGGCGAGGCCAACCCGGCGCCACGCGCGATCGAAGCCGTCATTCACGACCAGGGGTCCGGCGCCATTGTTCTGGACGGTGGCATTGGGCGCGATGATCGTGGCGGCGGTGACCACCGAAGGAACCGTTCCCGGCTTGCCCGGCGAAGCGGGCGCAACCGGTTTCGCCGGGTCGGCCAGCTTCAGCAGCAGACGCGCGAGCATCTCGCCCTCCAGATCCCGGTCGCTGCCCGTGCCGCGGGGCTGCCAGACGGTCGTGTCCTGCATCTGCGAGGGGTACACCTCTTCCAGGCCACGATGGCTCACGTAGATCTCGGTCGTTCCCGGTTCCAGTCCGCGCTCGAGGCGGGTACGGAAGCGGTCCCGTTCACCCGTGGAATACATGCCTGGCAGGACGCGCTCCATGACGCCACGGATTCCGGTGGTCTCGATCTTCGGTCGCGTCTCCTGCCAGTTGGTTTCCAGGAACGCGGCCTCGACGGATTCGCGCGCGATCGAGAAGCCCATGTCCTGCCAGAAGGCGCGGACGATGGGCCAGACCTCGGCGGGCTCGGCTTTCGCGACGATCCAGCGCTGGTTCCCCTCGCGCTCGATGCGCGCGTTCGGCACCGCCGGCAGGACGCCCGACGGGGTCGCGGCGCGAGCGGCCGGCGTCCCCTGCGGGGCGCCCGCGCGGTCCTTGTTGTACTGCGAGTAGCTCGTGGATGCCTTCGGATCCGGCACCGCAAAGCGCTCGTCCACGGCGGGCGTGGTCAGGTCCGGCGGCACTTCGAGGGGCCGTTCGCGCGTGCGCGCCTCGCGCTGCTGCTGCTCCGTCTTGAAGATTCCGCATCCGGATGCGAGGACGAGCGGAGCGAGAACGAATGCAAGCGTGCGAATGCGTGTCATGGAGGGGGATTCCGGTTCAGGAGAGGCAACCCGCGTCGCGCAGCGCGCCGGTCACGGTTTCGTGGAAGGCAGGGGCGAGCGGGGTGAGCGGCAGGCGGATTCCCTCGCCGATGCGGCCCATGCGGGCAAGCGCCCATTTCACGGGGATGGGATTGGCTTCGACGAAGAGCTTCTGGTGCAACGGAAGCAGCCGCTGATTCAACGTGATCGCCCGCTTCGTGTCGCCGGCGACTGCCGCCGCGCACATCTCGTGCATCGCGCGAGGCGCCACGTTGGCGGTGACGGAGATGTCGCCATGGGCGCCGAGCAGCATGTACGCGAGCGCGGTGCCGTCGTCGCCGGAAAAGACGAGGAACGGCCCGGGCTTGCGCTTGAGCAGATCGGAGCCGCGCTCCAGATTGCCGGTCGCGTCCTTGATGCCCACGATGCCGGGCACCTGCGCGAGACGAAGCGTGGTATCCGTCGCCATGTCCGCCACTGTCCGGCCGGGGACGTTGTAGAGGATCATCGGCAGGTCCACCGCCTCGGCGATGGCCTTGAAGTGCCGGTACAGCCCCTCCTGGGAAGGCTTGTTGTAGTACGGGACGACGGAGAGGGAATAATCCGCCCCGACTTCCTTCGCGAATTTCGCGAGCTCGATCGCCTCGCTCGTGGAGTTGGCCCCGGTACCCGCGATGATCGGGATGCGGCCCTTGGCGTGCTCCACCGCCGTCCTGATGAGCAGGCAGTGCTCGTCCACGTCCACGGTGGGCGACTCTCCCGTCGTGCCGACGACGACGACGCCGTCCGTGCCTTCGGCGATGTGCCAGTCGAGCAGGGCCTTGAAACTTGGGGTGTCGAGCGCACCGTCCGCCAGCATGGGCGTGACGATCGCGACGAGGCTTCCGGTGAGCATGGTTTACAGGGCCCGAGGAGGTCCAAAGACCGCGATTTTACCGCATTCGCCCGCGCCAACGGCGGCCTATGCGCCGGAACCCTCCCGGCGGGCGCATAGGCGCTGGATGGCGGCCGGCCGAGGGTCGGTGACAACGATGTCCTCGTAGGCCACCACGCGCAGCTTTCCCCGGAACGCTTCGAGGAGCTCTCCCGGAGTCAGGAGGAAGTCGGGATTGGAGGGCTTGCCGAACCGCTCGTTGCCGCGGGCGAAGGTCTCGTAGACCAGCACGCCGTCCGGCTCGAGCGATCCGGCGAGAATCGGAAGCAGCGGCCGGTGCAGGTAGTGGGTCACCACGATCGCGTCGAATCGCCGGCCCTCGAAGGGCCACGCGCCCGCCTCGAGATCAGCGCCCAGGAGCTCGACGCCCGCGGGCGGGTCGATGAAGAGCCCTGGGGCGCGATCGACGGCCACGACCTCGAAGCCCTGCATCGCGAGCAAGCGCGCATGGCGGCCGGATCCGCAGGCGAGATCGAGCACCTGCCCACCGGGGTGGATCAGGCTCGCCCACCGGACGACCCACGATGACGGGGAAAGGTTCGCCAGGTGCGCAGCCATGCTCCCTACCCGAACAGTTCCGCGACCGTCTCCTCGCCGATAGCGAAGGCGGTGCTCATGCCGGTTCCGCTGGTGACCACCACGACGCGAATGCGATCGGCCACCGCCTCCCGCAGCAGCGGCGCAACGTCCGCCACGGGATAGACCCCCATCCACCGCTCTGCCACTCCCGGACGCGGCAGGTCGAGCACCGCGTCCAACTCGTCGAGGATGAGCGCGTCCACGGACTCCAGGGAAAACGGCTCCGCGACCTGCGCGTAATCGTGCGAATCGCCCACGACCAGGGCGCCGTCGGCCCCTTGTGCCACGATGAGGTGCACACCGCGCGCCAGCGACTCGCCCGCGTCCGCCTCGAGCCTCGCCCTGAGCGCCGCCGCCGGGCGCAGGGCCGCGAAGCCCTCGTACCGGACGAGGCTCAGGTCGGACATCAACACGGAATCGAGACGGAACGCCGGCGGCTGCGGGACGGTCCGCAGCATCTGCAGCCGGCACTCGCGCAAGCCCGCTCGGCGTGAAACCCCCGGGAAAAGGGCGCGCAGTCCGGCACCGGGCGCCGCAATGACCGAACCCGCCGCGATCGTACCCTCGGCGTGGTGCACGCCACGCGAATCGATGCCGGTGACCGCCATGCCGCGATGGAACGCGACGCCGTGCGCCTCCTCCAGCCAGCGCGCGAGCCGCGGCAGGGCCTCGCGCGGCTCCACCCGCAACTCGTGCGGGCTCCAGAGCGCTCCGGAAAGCCCCGGGGCGAGCATCGGCCAGCGACGGCGCGCGTGGATCGCGTCGTGCAGCTCGCAGCCCTCGCCGTGCGGACCGGCCGCATAGGCTGCGAGCAGCTCGCGCGCCTCGGGGCGGCGGGCCACGATGAGCGCGCCGCGCTGCAGCACCGCGATCCCGGCCTGCGGCGCCACCTGCGCCCACACGTCACGCGAACGCAGGGCGCGCCTGCGCGTGTCGCCCTCGGCCTGGCCCGTGACGGTGACGAAGCCGAAGTTCTGGATCGAGGCCCCGCGGACCTGCGGATCGCGATCGAGAACCGCCACCTTCAGCCCGCGCTTAGCCGCCGCAAGCGCGTGGGCAAGGCCGACGATCCCCGCGCCGACGATGGCGAGATCCGGCGCAGAGGTCATGACCTTGTCCTGCTCAGGCCGCGACGAGCGGCTCCGGGTCGCTGAAGGCGTAGCCCAGCGCCTGCGCCACCTCGCGGTACGTGACCTTCCCTTCGCACACGTTCAGGCCGGACATCAGATGCGGGTTGGCCGCGAGCGCCTTCTTCCAGCCGAGCGCCGCCAGTTGCTGCGTGAAGGGAAGCGTCGCGTTATTGAGCGCATACGTGGACGTGCGCGGCACCGCCCCGGGCATATTGGCCACGCAGTAGTGCACCACGCTGTCGACCACGTACGTGGGGTCGGTATGCGTGGTCGCGCGCGACGTCTCGAAACAGCCGCCCTGGTCGATCGCCACGTCCACCACCACCGAGCCGGGCTTCATGCGCGCCACGTGCTCTCGCGTGACGAGTTTCGGCGCAGCCGCGCCCGGAACCAGCACGCCCCCGATCACCAGGTCGGCCGACAGCAGGTGCGACTCGATGTTGTCGCGGTTTGAAAAGATGGTGATCGCCCGCGCGCCCAGCAGGCGTTCGATGCGGCGAAGCGCGTCGATGCTGCGATCGATCACGACCACGATCGCGCCGGTGCCCACGGCGATCTGGGCGGCGTTCGATCCCACCACCCCCGCGCCGAGGATCACGATCTTGGTCGGCGCCACGCCCGCCACCCCTCCCAGCAGCACGCCCATCCCGCCGTGCGCCTTCTCCAGCGAATGCGCTCCCGCCTGGACGGCCATGCGCCCGGCGACCTCCGACATCGGCGCGAGCAGCGGCAACCCGCCGCCCTGTTGCGTCACGGTCTCGTAGGCGATGCACACGGCCCCGCTCGCCACGAGACCCTTGCACTGCTCGGGGTCCGGCGCCAGGTGAAGGTAGGTAAAGAGGACCTGCCCCGGCCGCAGCCGCCCGATCTCGACCGGTTGCGGCTCCTTCACCTTCACGATCAGGTCGGCGGCGGCGAACACCTCGTCCGCCCCCGGCAATATCGTGGCGCCCGCCTTCTCGTAGACCGCGTCCGTCGCGCTGATGCCCGCGCCGGCGCCGCGCTCGACCACCACCTGGTGTCCTTGCGCCACGAGCTCGCGCACCGCGGAAGGCGTGAGGCCCACGCGGTATTCGTGGTCCTTGATTTCCTTCGGTACGCCGATGCGCATGGCGGCTCCGCTGTAGTGGCCGTCATCGGGCCGTTGCAAGGACCTGCGGCGTTCCTATCGACCCGGGCGCTTCGGGGCCGTCACGGCCGCTCGCCACGCGCAAGCCGTGCCTCGATGTCGTCCAGGCACGGGATCAGATCGGCAATCGAGTCGATCACGTAGTGCGCACCGCGCTGGTACATGGTCGGATAGATGCGGTCGCGATGCGCCTGCTTCACGCTCTCGGACATGGCGTTCCATTCGGCGAGCGGCACGCCCACCTCGTTGCCGGAGATCGCCAGGCCGATGGACCACGAGCCCGCGTTGATGCCCTCCTCGATGCCGGTGAGCGTGTCATCGACCTTCACGAGGGATTCGACCGGCGAGACCTGCAGCTCGATCATGTTCTTGAGGACCATGTACGGGTACGGGCGGCCGGCAGGCACGTCGCCCGCGCCGCAGGTGTAGTCGGGGACGTAACCCTGCTTCTTCGCATCGGCCTGGTTGATGGCGAGCATGCCGGGCAGGTAGCCGGAGGTGGAGCCGATCCTGTAGCCCCGCCGGCGGCACTCCGCGATCACGTCGAGCGTGCCCGGAATGAGCGTCGAGTAATCGGAGAGGCACGCCTCCTGCATCGGCACGAAGTCGGCGAACATCCGGTCCACGTCGGCCGCGGTGGGTTCCTTGCCGTGCTTCTCGACCCAGCGCTCCCGCACCGTCGGGATTTCCGAGATTCTCTGGATGTGGACCTTCTTGTGCGCCCCCATCGGCAGGCGGGCTTCGGCCATCGAGATCGGAACGCCCGCCTTCTCGTAGACCTTGATGAAGACCACCGCGGGCGCCATGCATCCGAAATCCATCGTCGTGCCTGCCCAGTCCAGGACAACGGCCTTCAGCTTGCCTCGGTACTGCCTCCGATACGTGAACGTCATTTTCGTCTTCTCCGTCATCTGGGAACGGGCCGGTCGCCCATTCGGGTTCGTTGCCTGGCACCACGCCAGTGTATTGCTTCGTGCTTCATGGAACCAATTCGGCATCGGGCGCGGTTGGGTTGGGAGGCGGCGGGGATGGTTGATCGCAATCCCCCATCCCCGGCCTCCTCCATTCGCCGCCCATCACCCTTCAATGCCATCGGCCGTCCGCCAAGGCGACGCACTAGGCCGCAGCCCGCAGGGGCGCCATCTTGCTCACCCCCATGTCCCTGAGCGTCTCGGCCACCGCCCCGACCACGTTACGCATCTCGTTCGCGTCGATCGCGCCGATGCAGCCGACACGGAACGTCTCCACCTTCGTGAGCTTGCCGGGATAGAGGATGTAGCCGCGCGCCTTCACCTTCTCGTAGAAGGGCTTGAACGCGTAGTTGGGGTCGCCCGGCGCGTGGAAGGTGACGATGACCGGCGCCTGGATCGCGCGCGGCAGGAACGAGTTGAAGCCCACGCCGGCCATCCCCTCGATGAGGGTCTCGCAGTTCTTCGCGTAGCGCGCGCCGCGCGCCTTCGTCCCGCCCTCGGCCAGGAACTGATCCAGCGCCGCGCGAAAGGCCGCGACCACGTGCGTCGGCGGCGTGAAGCGCCATTGCGTCGTCTTCTGCATGTACGTCCACTGGTCGAAGAGGTCCATGGCGAGCGAGTGCGAGTTGCCCTGGCTCTTCTCCAGGACCGCCTGCTTCACCATCACGAAGCCCATCCCCGGCACCCCCTCGATGCACTTGCCCGAGGCGGCGATCACCGCATCGATCGGGTATCGGGAAACATCGATGTCGATGGCGCCGAACGAGCTCATCGCGTCCACGATGAGCCCCTTGCCGTGGCGTGCGCACGCTTCCGCGATTTCCGGCAGCGGGTTCAGGATGCCGGTGCCCGTCTCGCAGTGCACCTGCGCGACGTGCGTGATCTCCGGGTCGGCCCTCAGCGCGCCGTCGATCATGGCGCCGGTCGGATGCTCGTCCTCCGGCATGTCTAGCGCAACGTGGTCGCGCCCGAGGTACGTGAGGATCTTCAGGATCCGCTGGCAGTAGGCGCCGTTCTGCGGGACGAGCACCTTGCCGCCTCGCGGCACCACGTTCGCCAGCGCCGCCTCCACCGAGAAGGTGCCGCTTCCCTGCAGCGGCACGCACACGTGCGAGCCGGCGCCGTGGATCACGTCCACGAGGTCCCTGCAGATGCTGGCGGTGATGGCGTTGAAGCCGGCGTCCCACGAGCCCCAGTCGCGCAGCATCGCCTGCTTGGTCGCGAGCGACGTGGTGAGCGGGCCGGGGGTGAGGAGGATGGGGTCGTTGCCGAGGATCATGAGCGTCTCCTGGAATCAGGCGCGCCAGCGCTGGGTACGCCGGTCGAGCCACACTTGCAGCACATAGTAGACTCCGCAAACCGCCGCCGAGGTGAAGACGATGAGCGTGGCCATCGCCGCCGCCGCGCCAATGTCGCCGGCCTCGTCGAGGTTCACGATCGCGACGGAGGCCACGACCGTCCTGGGCGAGTAGAGGAACATCACCGCCGAGACCGTCGTCATCGCATTCACGAACAGATAGCGGCTGATTTCCAGGACGGCGGGCAGGCATACCGGCACCGTCACCCTGAAGAAGGTGCGCCAGAACGGCACGCGCAGCGACGCCGACACCGCCTCGAACTCGCTGTCGATCTGCTTGAGCGCCGTGAGCGCCGTGAGATGCGACGACGTGTAGTAGTGCACCGTCGTGCAGATGACGAGGATGGTCATGCTGCCGTAGAGCGCGTGCAGGGGATTGCCCTCCTCCACGAAGAAGAAGATGTAGCCCAGCCCCAGCACCATCCCCGGCACGCCCATGGGCAGCACGGCGAGAAGGCGCACGAAAGGCCGCCAGGCATCCATGCCGCGGGTCTTCTCGAGAAGATAGGCGGTGAGGAAGATGAACGCCGCGCCGGCCGTCGCGCACCAGAAGCCCATCCGGATGCTGTTCAGGTACGAATCGAACATCCCGGCCTCGACCAGGCCCATGCGGTAGTGGTCGAGCGACATGGCGAAATCGTACGGCCAGAACTTGATGAAGGAGGCGTACATCGCCATGCAGAGCACGGAGAGCATCACGATCGCGCCGAACCAGCAATAGGCGGACATGGCCAGGTCGAAGCCGCGCGCCGGCTTGGGCACATAGGGGACGGAGCGCGCCGTGAGGAGCGCCGACTGGCGCTTCTGCACGTAGCCGTCCACCAGGTAGGTGACCGCCACGGGCACGAGCAGGATGATCGACACCACGGCGCCCTTGGCGAAGTCCTGCTGGCCGATCACGAGCTTGAAGATGTCGGTGGCGAGCATGTTGAAGTTGCCGCCGATCACCTTCGGGATGCCGAAGTCGCTCAGGGCGTACGTGAAGACCACCATGCAGGCGCTGATGAGGCCGTACTTTGCCCCCGGCAGGGTGATGGTGAAGAACTTGCGCAGGGTGGGGGTGCCGAGCGAGTCGGCCGCCTCGTAAAGGCGCGCGTCCGTGAGCGAGAGCGCCGTCACCAGGATCATGAGCGCGTGCGGGAAGGTGGCAAACACGAGCGACAGGACGATGCCGGGCGCGCCGTAGATCTGCGTGTCGCCGAGCAGGAACTTCAGGACCCCCTGGTTCCCGAACCAGAAGATGAAGGAGATCGCGGCAAGGAGCGAGGGCGCCAGGATCGGCACGAGCGCCACGCTGCGCAGGAGCGCCTTGAGCGGCATGCAGCTGCGCGTGAGCCCGTAGGCGTACGCGAACGCGAGCGGGATCGTGACGCCGGTCACCAGGGCGGATATCCACACGCTGTTCCAGATCGAGCGCAGGAGCGCAGGCGTCTGGAAATAGGCGCTGAAGTTCGCGAAGGCGACGAACTCCCCCGCGCGGTCCTGCATGCTCTTCACGAGAATCGTCGCGAGAGGGGCCAGCAGGAAGACGGCGAGCCCGATCCCGGCCGCGAGCAGGATCGCGTGCGCGATGCGGTCGCTCCAGTGGACGCGCAGGCGCGGCTGGTAGATGCCGCCGAAGAGTTGCGGCGCGCCCGGCGCGGCCGGGCTGCAGGCGGGATCCGGCGCCGCGCTCACGGGGTCACCATCAGGCGGCGGGCGCTCCGAAGACGCGGATGCGGTCTGCCGGGACGGCGACCCGCAGCGTGTCGCCGGGTTTCACGCGGAATTCCGCGAGGTCGTTCACGGAAAGGTCGGCGATGAGCGGCTGTGCGATGCCGTTCACGCGCACCGTGAGCCGCGAGTAGGCGCCCAGGAACTCGATCTTCTCGACCACGGCGGACGCCGAGTTGGCCGTGGCGCCGTTCACGCCGCGCACCAGGACGTCCTCCGGCCTGAAGAAGACGCGCAGCGCACCGTCCTCGCCGGCCGTGGGGCCCACCACGCATTCGAATCGCTGCTCGCCCACGAGGATGCGGTTGCCGCCGGCGCGCGACGCCGGCAGCAGGTTCGTCTTGCCCACGAAATCCGCAGCGAAGGGCGTGGCCGGGTCGCGGTAGATCTCCTCCGGGGTCCCGATCTGCTCGATCGCGCCATGATTCATGACCACGATCCGGTCGGCCATCGAAAGCGCCTCCTCCTGGTCGTGGGTGACGAGGATGGTGGTGATGCCCAGCCGCTGCTGCAGCCCGCGGATCTCGCCACGCAGGCGAACGCGCACGCGCGCATCGAGGGCCGAAAGCGGCTCGTCGAGGAGCATCAGCCCCGGCGACGTGGCGAGCGCGCGCGCGACCGCGATGCGTTGCTGCTGCCCGCCGGAGAGCTGGCTCGGGTACTTCGGCCCGCTGTCGGGCAGCCCCACGAGTGCCAGCAGCTCGGCGACGCGCGCCTCCCGCTCCGCGCGCCTGACACGCCGGTTGACCAGTCCGTAGGCGACGTTTTCCGCGATCGTGAGGTTGGGAAACAGCGCGTACGACTGGAAGACGATGCCGTAGTCGCGCTTCATCGGCGGCAGGAGGGAAATGTCGCGGCCGGCCTGCACGATCGTGCCGGAGGTCTGGACTTCCAGCCCCGCGATGATCCTGAGCAGCGTCGTCTTGCCGCATCCCGAGGGCCCGAGGAAGCAGAGCAGCTCGCCGGGCCGCACCGACAGGCTCACGTCCTTCAAGGCGACGAAGGAACCGAACTCCTTGCGGATGTTTCGCAGGATGAGGAAGTCGGGGGGCGGGGCGGACATGGTGCTTTTGGAAGCGGACGGGGCCGGAGGGGCGAAGCACGCCCGCCCGGTCCCGGGGGTCATGCGCGCATCACTTCTCCGACTTCGAGGCGTAGCGCTTCTGCCATTCCGCGAGGATCTTGTCGCGGTTCTTCGCGGCAAAGGCGAAGTCGTTCTTGATGAGCTTCTTGTCGAGGTCCGCGGGCAGGTACGGCAGCGCGGGCTTCACGTCGGGGTGGGCGACGATCGCGAAGTTCTTCGAGTAGGCCTGGTTCGCCTCCTTGGTGACGGTCCAGTCCATGAGCTTCTTCGCGGCGTCCATCTTCTTCGAAGTCTTCACGATGCCGGAGGCCTCGATGTCCCAGCCCAGGCCTTCCTTCGGGAAGACGAGCTCGACCGGCGCGCCCTTCTGCTTCACGTCGTTGCCGCGGAAGTCGAAGGAGATGCCGACCACGAACTCGCCCGCACCGGACTGGCGGCAGGGCTTGGAGCCGGAGTGGGTGTACTGCGCGATGTTCTCGTGCAGCTGGTCCATGTACTTCCAGCCGCCTGCTTCGCCCATCGTCTGCAGCCAGGCCGTCACGTCGAAGTAGCCCGTGCCGGAAGAGGCGGGGTTGGGCATGGTGATCTGGCCCTTGTACACGGGCTTCACGAGGTCGGCCCACGACTCGGGCTTCGGGATGCCCTTCTTCTTGCCTTCCACCGTGTTGTAGCAGACCACCGCGGCGAATACGTCCATGCCCACCCAGGCCGGCGGGCGCGCCTTGTCGCTGAAGGTGGCGTTGAGCTTGCCGAAGCCCACCGGCGCGTAGGGTGCCAGCATGCCCTCGGCCTTGAAGATCTCCATCGACGAGGCCGCCACGCCGAAAATCACGTCGGCCTGCGGATTCGCCTTCTCGGCCAGGAGCTTTGCCGTGACGACGCCCGTGGAATCGCGCACGAACTTGAGCTCGATGTTCGGGTTGGTCTTGTTGAACGACTCGCTGTAGGCCTTGAGCTGGTCGGTCTCGAGGGCGGTGTAGACGAGCAGTTCGGTCTTCTGGGCCCAGGCGGCGCCGGCCGTGAAGGCGAGGGCGACGGATGCGGCAAGGGCGAGCGGACGTAAGACGTGGCGCATGGGATTCTCCTTCTGGTGGGAACGGTTGCGCGCGGGGCGTCAGGATGGCGCGCCGAGCCCGGATTATCGCCGGATTGGCCGCAATCGCAATAGCTCGCCCGTATCAGGGCGCCGGACGGGCCGCGGGCGTGATAGGGAACCCGCGGGGCAACGCCGTTCCCTCGATCCCGCCGGTCGGAAGGCCAAGGTGACGAAGCATCGTGGGCGCAAGGTCGATGAGGCTCGCTGTGCCTGGCATTGCGCCCCCACGATATCCCCCGCCCCTCAGCACGAGAAAGGGGCGCTGCTCGTAGGGGCCGAGGCCGCCATGCTGTCCGTTGCCCGGCCGCGATTCGCCGCCGAGGGCATTCTCGGCCACGTCACTGCGGCCGCGCACCCCGTAGTCGTTTGGCTCGTCGTCACCGGCAAGGTTCACGGCTACGGCGAGCGTGCCGCCGTTCGGCAGGCCCAGCCCGGAGAGCGCTTCCCCCGCGAAGACGCGGCCGGCGAAATCCTGCGCCTCCAGCCAACTCACGAGGTCCGGAAGCCTCGCCCTCCCCTCGTCCGCGACATGGATGATGACCGCCGTTCCCTGCGGCGCGACAACGACGTCGCGCGAATCGAGCGCGGACTTCAGCCCGGCCTCAACCAGCCTCGCGTCCACGTCAACGCGCCGGCGTATCGTCTGCATCCCGTGGTCGGAGCACACCACGAGCAGGATGCGCTCGCCGGCGGGATCGAGGCGCTCCACTCGCTCGAGCACGCTTGCAACATTGCGGTCTGCCTCGCCAATCGCGCCCCGGTGCAGGGGTGAACCCAGGGGCGCATGGTGCCCGGTGTGGTCGGGTTCGGAGAGCCAGAGCACAGCGAGGGGCGGCCGGCGTCGCTCGATCACCTCGTCGCAGAAGCGCTGCGTCATCACCCGGTCTCCATCGGCACCCACTTCGATGGCAAGGCCATCGTCGAGTCGCGTGCGTCCCGGTCCGAAGGAGCCAGACCGGTGGTAGACGTAGCCGGCGCCTTCCGGATCGAGGACGTAGGCGGCGCCCGGCGAGACGTTGGACATCGCGACGGCGTGACCGAGGGGAGCAACGCGTTCGTGCATCGTCGGGCAACCGAGTGCCCGCCCGGTTGCGCGGCGAAGCCGATCGAGGAAATCGGGGCGGCCAACGGAAAAACATTCGAGCCCGCCCCCCTCGTCGAGCACCATGGTGTTGCCGAGCAGGCCATGGGCGGCGGGCAGGCAACCGGTGGCGATCGAGGCGGCGCTGGTGCGCGTGGTCGACGGGAACACACCGCGAAACTCGACGAAGTGCGCGCCCTCCTCGCCCAGGCGCGCGAGCGTCGGCGCCGTCTCGCGATCGACGAGATCCGCGCGCAGGCTGTCGCAGACCACGAGCACGGCCATCCGTGCCGTCGTTCAAGGGGCGTACCCGTAGTGGTCCCCGGACTTCACCAGCGTGCGCCGGTCGAGGTAGTCGTGGAAGTGCACCGTCACCTGGTCGGGGTCGATGAGGACGACCGCATAGGCCGGGGGCTCATGGCTCTTCGGCACATCCGTCTCGGTCACGAAGTCGAAAGGCACCTGGTGGTTGAGGCCGCGCATCGTCGAGACGGGAATGCGGCGCCAGCTCCCGCACACCGGACGATGCACGTGACCGTAGAACAGGTGCCGGATATTTTCGCGTCCCTCGACCAGCCGCGCGAAGCGCTCCGGGTCCACGAGCGAGATCCGGTCCAGGCAGGGGATGCCGATGGGAAACGGAGGATGGTGCATGAAGAGGTACACGGGGCGGCCCGCCGACTCGTCGAGCCGGCGCGTGAGCCACGCGGCGCGCGCATCGCAGTAGCGGCCGCCGTTGACCCCCTCGTCGAGCGTGTCGAGGAACAGGAAGTCGCCTTCCGGGAGCCGCAACGCGGACTGCACGAATCCGCCTTCGTCGCAGGCGACGTCGGGAAAGACCGCGGCGAACGGCGCGCGCGCGTCATGGTTGCCGAGGAGCGGATACCAGGGCATCGGCAGCCGCTCGAGCTGGGTGCGAAGGCCGCGGTAGGCCGCCTCCTCGCCCTTGTGCGCCAGGTCGCCGGTGACCACGCAGAAGCGGGCGTCGGCGTGGTTCGCGACGACGTCGTCGATGCAACTGCGCAGGCGCTCGTAGGGGTCGAGATCGTAGAGCTTCACGCCGGGCGCGACGAGGTGGGTATCGGTGATGTGGATGATCTTCATCGGAGGGGTCAGGTGGAGACGGCGAGTGCGCCGGGTGCGTCGGGAAGGTTGGCATAGCCGCGGGTCGCGGCGTCGATGAGCAGGCGCGTGTAGGCGTCGGCGGGCCGGCGGAACACCGCCTGCGTGTCGCCCGCCTCGCGGATCGTGCCGTCGCGCAGGACCACGACGCGGGCGGCGACCTGCGCGATCACGCCGAGATCGTGGCTGATGAACAGGCAGGCAGTCCCGGATTTCTGCTGGAGCGCCTTGAGCAGGGAAAGGACCTGGGCCTGCACGGAAACGTCGAGGGCCGACGTGATCTCGTCGCAGATGATGAGGTCGGGCGTGGCGGCGAACGCGCGCGCGATGGCAACCCGCTGCTGCTGGCCGCCGGAGAGCTGCCGCGGATAGCAGTCCAGGAAGGAGGGGTCGAGCTGCAGCTGCTCGAGGAGCTCGACCGACCTCCGCCGCGCCTGCTCCCCGGCAAGGCCATGGAAGAGCGCCAGCGGCCGCGCGAGGATCGCCTCGATGCGGTGGCGGGGATTGAGCGAGGACAACGGGTCCTGGAAAATGATCTGGATGCGCCGGCGCATCCCGACGCTGCGCTCGCCGGCGAGGGCGGGCAGGTCCCGGCCATCGAACCGTACCGATCCCGAGTCAGGCGCGAGCAGGCCAGCGATGACGGCGGCCGCGGTGCTCTTGCCGCTTCCCGACTCCCCCACCAGCCCGAGCGTCTCTCCCGGGGCGATCTCGAAAGAGACATCCGACAGTGCGGGCCTCGCGCCGGCCGCGGCCTTGCCAAAGGGCCAGCGCCGTCGCACCCCGTAGCTGTAGCCGAGGCCGGAAACGCGCAGGAGCGCCTCTGCCGGGGACGCCGCCGCGGTGACGGCCGGTGCCCGGTCGATGCGGGGCACCGCGGCGATGAGTCGGCGCGTGTATTCGTGGGCCGGGTTGCGGTAGACCTGCCCGGTCGGCCCATCCTCGACCACGCGGCCCTCGAGCATCACGAGTACGCGGTCGCACATCTCCGAGATCACGTTGAGATCGTGGCTCACGTACACCAGCGTGGCGCCGAAGCGCTCGCGCAGCCGCTGCACGAGCTCGAGCACCTGGATTTCCGTGGTCTTGTCGAGCGCGGTGGTGGGTTCGTCGAGGACGACCAGGCGCGCGTTGCCGGCGAGCGCCGCGGAGATGACGACGCGCTGCCGCTGGCCGCCGGAGAGCTCGTGCGGGAAGCGGTCGTAGAGGGTTTGCGGATCGGGCAGGTTGACGGCGACGAACAGCTCCAGCGTCGCCTCGCGCGCCTCGCGCGCACCGCAGGCGCGGTGCAGGCGTACGGCCTCGGCGACCTGGCTGCCCACGCGAAGATGCGGCGTGAGCGAGCTCAGCGGATTCTGCGGAACGAAGGCCACGCGCCCGCCGCGCAACCGGGCGATGCCGGCGCGGTCGAGCTTCCGGATGTCCTTGCCTTCGAGGAGGATCTCGCCCGACGTGATGACGCCGCCGGGCCGGCAGTAGCCGAGGAGCGCGCGCGCGAGAGTCGATTTCCCCGAGCCGCTCTCGCCGACGATGCCGAGGCTTTCCCCTTCGTCCAGGGAGAAGGCCACGTCGATCACGGCCGCGCCGAGGGCGCCGTCGGGCCGTCGGTAGCTCAGGTTCAGCCCGCGCACGTCGAGGAAGCTCACGTGCCCCCCACGTGGCCGCGCGCCGCATCCATGCCGAGCGCGCCTGCGAGCGCTTCCGCGCCGAAGTTGAGGCCGATGACCAGCGTGCTGATGAAGACCGCCGGGAAGAGCACGAGCCACGGCGCGAAGGAGAGCTGGCCGACTCCTTCAGACACCATGAGGCCCCAGTCGGGGGTCGGCGGCGAGAGCCCCAGCCCGAGGTAGGACATCGTCGAGAGCAGCAGCACCGCGTGCGACATGCGGATCGCGAACTCGACGTACACCACGTCGAGCGTGTTGGGCAGGATCTCGCGGACGATGATCGAGGCGGCGCTCTCCCCGCGCAGCTGCGCGGCCTTCACGTACCCCAGGTTCACCTGGGTCAGGGCCTGCGCGCGCACGATGCGGACCACGCCCGGGAAGTAGACCAGCCCGATGAGGCCCACCAGCACGCCCAGCGACTCCCCGAACCCGGTGATGAAGAGCGAGACGAAGAGGATTCCCGGGAGTGCCAGCTTGATGTCGCACAGGCGCATGAGGACGTCGTCGAGGACGCCACCGGACCACGCGGCAGCCACCCCCAGCAGGCTTCCCAGCACCACCGCGACCACCACGCCCGTGAACGTGACGAGCAGCGCCATGCGCCCGCCGTGCAGCAGGCGGGAGAGATAGTCGCGGCCCAGCGCGTCCGTGCCGAGCAGGAACTCGCCGCCGGGCAACTCGACCCGTCCACCCACGAGCTCGGTGGGGTCGAAGGGCGCGATCCACGGGGAGAACAGCGCGAGAATGAGGTGGATCGCGACGAGCGAGAGGCCGAGAATCGCGGCGGGCCTGCGCAGTGCGAAGGTATCGATCCTCACGGCGCGATCACCGGCTGCGCGCGCGCGGATCGAGCGCCATGACGGCGGCATCCGCGAGCAGGTTCATGGTGACCACGATCACCGCGGCGATGAGGCTGATCGCCTGCACGACCGCCACCTCGCGCTTCTCGACGGCGTTGATGAGGACGAGACCCAGGCCGGGGTAGCCGAAGACCTTTTCCACGACGATGATGCCGCTGAGCAGGCCCGCCACATAGAGCGCGGCCGAGTTGAGCGCGGGGATGACGGAAGCCGGAAGCGCGTGGCGCAGCACGATGCGCAGGCGCGAGGCGCCGGCGAGGCGGGCTCGCTCGACGTAGTCGCTGTTGAGCGACTCGATGAACCCGGCGCGCACGAGCCGCACCAGGTGCGCGATCGAGCCGATCACCACGGTGAGCACCGGCAGGAACGCAGCCCCGATGAGTGCCGACGGCGGATCGTTCGTGAACGCGGTGATGACGGCCGGGAAAACCGGGATCCAGATCGCGAAGCAGAGTATGAGGAAGTTGCCGGACGCGAACTCGGGGATCGAGTAACCCAGGATCGCGCCGGAGGACGCGGCGAAATCCGGCGCTCGCCCGCGCCAGAATGCCGCCGCGATGCCGATGGCGAGGGCGGCCGGGATCGCGACCAGCGCGGTGACCAGCCCCAGCAGCAGCGAGTTGCGCAGCGGGTAGGCGATCACCTCGGTCACGTTCGCCCTGCCGATGATGGTCGTGCCGAAATTGCCCCCGACGGCGCCGGAGAGCCACTCGACGTAACGAACGGCGGCCGGCCGGTCCAGGCCGAGCTCCGCGCGCTTTCGCGCGAAGTCGGCCTCGGTCATTTCCGCCGCCTCGTCCGCGGTGAGGCTAACCTGAAGGGCGTCCCCGGGCAGGATCTCCGTGGACACGAATACCAGCACCGTCACCAGCCAGATCACGAGTAACGACAGCGCGAGCCGCCGCCCGATCGCCTTCAGCATCTCAGGCCTTCCACACCTCGTCGAAGCGGATCGACCAGAACTGCGAGTGGTTCGCGAGCCCGTGGACGTTCGACTTGTGCAGCAGCATGTTGCGGCGCCCCACGGGGTGGATGGCCGGAACCTCGTCGGCGAGAATCTGCTGCATGCGCACGTACAGGAACTTGCGCTTCGCCATGTCCGGTTCCGCGACCGCCTCCGCGTAGAGCCTCATGTACTCGTCGCAGCCCGGGCCGCTCCAGTAGCCGCTCTCGTTGTTGTCGGGGCGCATGCGGTAGAGGCTCACGCCGGGATTGCGCACGCCCGAAGGGCCGTAGGCGAAGCGGTGCTTGCGGGTCTTCGCCTTGTCCTCGACTCGCCAGTCGCGGTAGCCGTCGGAAGGACGCTGCTCGATGGGGAGCGTGATGCCGGCGTCCTTCACCGTTTGAGAGACGACCTGGAAGACGCGCGGGATCTCGGGCCACGAGGCCGTGAAGTAGAAGGTGGGCAGCGTGATGCCGTTGGGATGGCCGGCTTCGGCGAGCAGCCTCTTCGCCTTCGCGACGTCGCGCTTGAAGGTGATCGGGAGGAACTCCGGATTGGCCGGCGTGAGGTGCGAGTCGTTGCCCACCCAGCCGGTCTTCGCGCCGTAGACGATCCGCATCACCTTCTCGCGGTCGATGGCGAGCGCGAACGCCTGCCGGATGCGCTTGTCGTTGAAGACCGAACCCTCGTACTTCGGCAGGATCATGAGGGCCTGGTCGCCCGCAAGCGCCGTATTGAGGACCGCGCCGGGAAGGCGCTCGAGCTCGGGAAGCAGGCCGGGGTCGACGCCGAGCACCGCGTCGAAGAGCCCGCCGCGAAAACCGTTCAGGGCGCTTTCCATGCGCCCCGGCGAACTCGCAATCTCGAGCCGGTCGACGTAGGGAAACCCCTTTCGCCAGTAGTTGGCGTTGCGTTCCATGACGAGCCGGCGCTTCGGATCGAGGTCGACTATCCGGAAGGGGCCGGTGCCGATGCCGTCCAGCCCGATCGTCGCGATGGGCGCGGCCGGCATGATCATCAGCTGGTACTCGCCCAAGATGAACGGAAACTCGCTGTTGGGCTTGTCGAGGTGAATGCGCACCTTGTGCGTTCCGGTCTTCTCCACCTTCCTGATCTGCCGCGCGAAGGAGGTCTTCTCCTGGTGGAAGGCGAAGGAGGAGACCACGTCGTCGGCGGTCATGTCCCTGCCGTTGTGGAACACCACCCCCTCGCGCAGCTGGATGTCCCAGACCTTGACGTCGGTGCTGGGCGTCCATGACGTGGCGAGCTCGGGCTCCACCTGCAGCCGGTCGTTCACGTAGGCGAGCCCGTTGAAAGCGCTGCGCGTATTGATGTCGAGCAGGTAATAGGGGTGGCGGCCGTTGTTCGCGTCCCCCATGCGGTTGTTGGGATAGAGGTTGGTGTAGACGAACTTCCCGCCGGCCCTGGGCTTGGGCTGCGCCAGCGCCTCGGCAGGCCCGAGAATGTCCTTCAGGCCCAGGCCGGCGAGCGCGGCACCGCCAGCGACGAACAGTTCACGACGATTCATGCGTTACTCCTCCAGTGGCCATGTCGCGGCGATATCGATCCCCGGCCGGCGGCGGGGCCCGAATGCGGGCCCCCTTTCGCGGCTGTTCAGATCTCGGCCGCCCCGGCGATGAGCGTCGAGAGCTTCGCCGTCTGGCTCGTGTAGGGCACCACGACCGCCGCGAAAGCGCGCTGCGAGTCGAGCACCTTCTTGAAGAACGGGTCCTTGGCCTCGAGGGCTCCCAGCACCTTCTTCGCCGACTTGATGAAGGCCGGCGCATAGTCCGGCGGCGCGTCGAAGACCGTGACGCCCTTCTTCTTGATCTCCACGAGCGCCTTGGCGTTCTCGACCTGGAAGTACATGATCGAGTCGAAGAGCGAGGTGTTGATCGCGACCTCGACGATCGCCTTCAGGTCCGGCGGGAGCGCCTTCCACTTCGCGCCGTTGATCACGATGTCGGCGATGTCGATGGCCTGGTGGATGCCCTGGATCGAGTAGAACTTGAAGACGTCCTGCAGGCCCACCTTGATGTCGCTCGCGGGGTTGATCCACTCCACCCCGTCGATCACGCCGCGCTCGGCCGCGGGGATGAGCTCGGCGCCGGAGAGGTTCACCGGGATGCCGCCCATGTCCTTGAGCACGTCGCTCGGCAGCCCCGAGGAGATGCGGAAGCGCATCTTCGTGAACTCGGCAACCGTCTTCGGCGGCTTCTTGAACCAGCCGAAGCACTCGGGTCCGTCCGCCGCGTAGAGAAACGCCATCACGTCCGTCTTGAGCATCTTCTGGTAGTACTCGAGGTAGAGCTCACGGCCCCCGCCCTGCAGGTACCACGCGAGCTGGCCCATCTGGTCGAGGCCGCTGCCGGAGCCGCCGAGGGGCGAGCTGAAAAGGCCGCCTGCCGGATGCTTGCCCGTGGCGTAGTGCGTCCACCACTGGCCTGAGTCGATCACGCCCTTGTTCACGGCATCGAGGATCTCGTTGGGCTTCACGATGGCGCCGCTCGTGAGGACCTCGATCTGCAGGCGCCCAGCCGACATCTTGTTGATGTTGGCGGAGAACCTGCCCAGCAGGTCCATGTGCGGCGTGCCCGAGGGATTGGCGCTCTGCAACTTCCACTTGATGGGCTGGCCCTGGGCCTGCGCTGCGGCCGGGATCAACGCCGCACCGGCCGCGAGGCCCACACCGGCGGTTTTCAGGAACTTTCTGCGTTGCATGGTCATCTCCTCCTTGCTTGGGGTGGGTGGAGCCTACTTCGGACCGAACACGAGGTTCGGGACATACAGGATGATCTGCGGGAAGAAGTAGAGGATCAGGACGGCAATCCATTGCAGGGCCATGAACGGCAGCATGCCCTTGTAGATGTCCGCCAGATCCCATTGCGGCATGATGCCCTTCAGGTAGTAGGCCGACAACGCGACCGGCGGCGAGAGCCAGCAGGTCTGCAGCGTCACGGCGAGCAGGATGCTGAACCACACCATGTCGACATTGAGGGCGGTGAGCAGGGGCAGGAAGATCGGCACGATGATGACGACGATCGGCACCCACTCCAGCGGCCATCCCAGGATGAAGCACAGCACCAGGATCGACAGGATGAGCAACTCGGGCGAGATATTCCACGCGACCATCACGTTGGCGATGTAGGTCGGCGTGCCGAGCGCGGAGAAGACGGACCCCAGGAACGTGGAGGCGACGAGCAGGACCATCACCATGCTCGCGGTCTGCGCCGTCCGGAACACCGAGTCCTTGAACACCGCCCACGTGAGGCAGCGATGGGCCGCCGCGGCCACCAGGGCGCCGATGCAGCCGAGGGCTGCGCCCTCGGTCGGCGTGGCCCAGCCCGAGACGATCGCCCCCAGCGTCGAGAGGATCAGCAGCGTTGGCGGCATCATGCCCAGCAGCAGCTCGCGGGCGATGTAGCTCTTCGGCACGTCGAGTTCCTTCGCCGAGAGCGGCGGCCCCAGGCTCGGGTTTCTCCACACACGCACGGCGGTGTAGGTGAAATAGAGCGCCGCGAGGAGGATGCCCGGCAGCAGCGCAGCACCATAGAGCCGGGCGACCGACACGGAGAGCACCGGGCCCATCACGACCAGCATCACGCTCGGGGGGATGAGAATGCCGAGCGTGCCGCCGGCGCAGATCGTCCCCGCGGACAGCCTCACGTCGTAGCCCGAGCGCATCATCACCGGCGCGGCCATGAGCGCGATGATCGTCACCGAGGCGCCGACGATGCCCGTGGCGGCCGCGAAGAGCGCCGCCGTGAAGATGGTCGCGAGGTAGAGCGAGCCGTGCACGCGCCCGAAGGCGAGCTGTACCGCGTGGAACAGGCGGTTCATGATTCCCGCGCTCTCCAGGACGTAGCCCATGAAGGTGAAGAGCGCGACGGCGGCGAGCACCGTCTCCATCATCGAGTCGATGACCTGGTAGGTCATCAGGTAGAACACGCGATCGCCCAGGCCGATGTAGCCGAACACCATCCCCAGGAAGACCAGCGTGAAGGAGATCGGGAAGCCGCCGAGGATGACGACGAACATCATCCCCAGCAGAACGAGGCCCAGGACTTCGTTGCTCATGCGTGCTCCCCGGGGCGTCCGAAGGCGGGATCAGACGAGTTCACTGGGCGCCCCCTGGTTGCGGTAGTCGACGCCCGTGCGCAGCGTCTTGAAGCACTTGATCACCTCAGCGACGCCCTGCACCAGAAGCAGGGCGGACGAGAGCGGAATCACCGACTTGTACCAGTAGGCCGGCGGGCGCCAGGTGGTCATGAGGGCCTCCTTGAGATCCCAGGACTCGCGGGCGAAGTCGAAACTGACCCAGGTGAACATCGCCATGCCGGGCAGGAAGAAGAGCAGGTACTGCGCGATGTCCATGCGCACCTGCGTCTTGAGCGACCAGTCCTTGGAGAAGAAGTCCGTGCGGATGTGCTTCTGCAGGTGCAGCGTGTACGCCGCGGCCAGGAAAAAGTGCGCGCCGTAGCACATCGTCGCGATGTCGTTCGCCCAGATGGTCGGCGTGAAGAACTTGCGCACCATGACTTCGTAGGCGAGGACGAGGAACATCGGCACGATGAGCCAGGAGCTCAGCTTGCCCGCCCCGATGCTCACGCGGTCGATGAAATCGGCGATCTTGTCCAGTGTGTCCATTGCGGCGGCGTTCCTCCTCGTTGTTCTTCTTCCGAATCCGGTCCCGTCGCTGCGCAGCGGCGCGCGCGGGTTGCCGCCTATCGCGCCTCGGTGAGCCTCCCGGCGCCGATTCCGTACCCCGTGAGCGTGCGGTCCGCGTGCCGCAGCCGCCATGAGAGCATGCGCCTCGCGTAGCGCAGCGACGCCTCGCGGTGCGCCGGGTCCTCCGCCACGTTCCGCAGCCGGTGCGGGTCGCACTGCAGGTCGAACGGGAGCGGCTCGAGGCCGGCGAACGCGGGAAGCGGTCGTCGTCCTCGCGACCCGGCCCGGGACACCTGGTTCCGGAAATTCATTTGGGTTCTCCTCCCGTCGGTGGGGGCGGTCCCGGCAAACGCCGGGCCGCCCCTCATGATGGAGCCGCGGTGCTTCTCCTTCGCGACGGCCCGGCACGGGCCGCCACGTCCTACCACCTCATGTGAATGTTCTTCACCTGCGTATAGCTCACCATTTCCTCGAACGTCTCCTCGACGCCCAGGCCGCTCTGCTTCCATCCACCGTACGGCGCACCGAGGTAGCGGCCGCTGCCGTTGATCCAGACGTAACCCGCGTCCACCCGCTCCGCCGTCTCCATGGCGAGATCCAGCCGGTTGGTCACGATGGCCGCCGTGAGGCCGTACTGCGTGCCATTCGCCATCGCGATCATCTCTTCCATGTCCGTCCACGCGAGGACGGACATCACCGGCCCGAAGATCTCCTCCGAAGCGATACGCATGTCCTGGCTCACGCCGTCGAACACCGTGGGCGCGAGAAAGAGGCCGTCGGCGAGCTTCGGGTCCGCCGGTCGCCCGCCCCCCGTGAGCAGTTTCGCCCCCTGCGCCTTGCCCGCCTCGATGAAGCCCGTGATGCGGTCGTACTGCTTGCGCGAGACGATGGGCCCGAACTCGTTCGACTCGATCCACGGGAAGCCCACGGGCAGAGCTTCGGCGAGCTTCACGATCTCGTCCACGACGGCGCGGTGCAGCGACCCGTGCACGAACACGCGCGAGGTCGAGCTGCAGGACTGGCCCTGCCGGTTCATGTTCATCCCCTTGATCGCGGCGGCCGCGGCCTGCTTCGGATCCGCGTCGGGGAAGATGATGATGGGATTCTTGCCGCCCAGCTCCAGCGTGCAGCGCTTGAGTCCCTCGGCGGCGCCCCGGGCGACGAGGCGCCCGGTCTCCACCGAGCCCACGAATCCGATGCGCGAGACAAGCGGGTGCGCAACGAGCGCCGCGCCCGTGCGGCCGTCGCCCGCGACCACGTTCACGACGCCCGGCGGGAAGATCCCGTCGGCCAGTTCCGCCAGGCGGAAGCTGGAAATGGGCGCCTGCTCCGAACTCTTGATCACCACGCAGTTGCCGGCCGCGAGCGGCGCCGCGGCCTTCTCGCCGCAGAAGCGGAACGGGTGGTTGAAGGGATTGAGCTTCGCGACGACACCGTAGGGTTGCCGGCGGGTCAGGTTGAGGTGGCGCGGCCCCTGCGAGCTCGTCTCGCCTTTCACCTCGGTGATGAGGCCGGCGAAGTAATCGAGGCTGTCCGCGGTCCAGTGCATGTCGCCTTCCATGCCCTTCACCGCATTGCCCGCGTCCACGGCGTCGATGATCGCCAGCGCCTTCGCCTCGTCGCGGATGCGCCTGGCGAACGCCTCGAGGCACTTCGCGCGCTCCTTGAGGCCCACCTTGCGCCAGGTCTCGAAGCCCTTCGCCGCCGCCTTCACGGCCAGGTCGACGTCCGTTTCGTCCGCGTACGGCACCGTGGCGAGCACGCGCCCCGTCGAGGGGCTCGTGGAATCGAAGGTCCTGCCGCTAGCCGCCGCGTGCCAGGCGCCGCCGTAGTAGTGGCCCCGGTTGGTGAACGGCAGGTCCGGCTCGCCGTGCGGATTGGCGCCGCTCACGGGACGATCGCCGCGCGCAGCACCTTGCGGTCCTCGGCGTCCTTCATGGCCTGGCCGACCTGGTCGAGACTGTACTTTCCGTCCACCAGCGCGTGGAAGGGGAAGCGCTTGCGGTTGCCGTGCACGAAATCGAGCGCCTCGATGAGGTGCCTGGGGTGGTAGTTGTGCACGCCGCGGATGGTGAGGAGCTTGCGCAGGATCATGTTGGCGTCGATCGTGACGTTCGAGCCCGGGTTCACGGTGCCGCCGAACACGAAGCGCCCGCCCGTGCGCAGGAACTGCAGGCCGGGGATCGCCACCTCGGGGTAGCCGCACACCTCGATCACCGCGTCGGCGCCTTCGGGGCGGCAGAGCGCGCGCACCTGCTCCACGAGCCCCGCTTCGGGCATCGACGAGGGATCGAACACGTGGTCGCAGCCGAACGCCAGGCCCAGTTCGCGCCGCGAGGCGACGTTGTCCAGGCCGATCACCAGGCGCGCTCCGCGACCCTTGGCGAGCGCGGCGCCATAGAGGCCGAGGAGCCCCAGGCCGAAGATGACGACGGCATCGCCCAGCTTCACCTGCGCCTGCTCCGTGACGGACACCATCGTCGCCACGCCGCAGTTGACCGGGGTCGCCTCCTCATCCGTGAGGTCGTCCGGGAGCTTCAGGATCCAGGACCTCGGCAGCACGTAGCAGTACTCGCCGAACCCGCCGTGGTGGTGGGGTTCCGTCGTCACCGCCATGTGGCCGTACTTGTCCACACCCGGGGACTTCTGCGGGAGGTCCAGCACCTCGGTGTAGTAGTTGTTGCCCGGGATGAAGTACTCGCTCCAGGTGATGCGGTCGCCGGACTGTAGCGGTGCCCCGCGCATGTCATGAGTGATGCCCTCGCCCAGTTCGAGGATCGTGCCGATGATCTCGTGACCCAGCAGGCCGGGGCACGGATTCGGCCGGTGGCCCAGGTAGGAGTGGATGTCCGACCGGCAGATGGTGGACATGCGGATCTTCACGAGGACCTCGTCCCGGCGCGGCGCGCGCACCGGGAAGAGGCGGATCTCGAAGGGCTTGTTGGGCGCGTCGTAGATCGCGAGGCGGCCCATCAGGTCGGCGGCGATCGCCATGTCAGTGCGCGGGGCCGTTGAGGGCGAACTCGAAGAGCTGCCAGCTCTTGAGCACCTGCACGCCGCCCTTGATCCGGTAGTCGTCGTTGAGGGGCCGGTTGATGATGAACGGCACCTTGGCCTCCGAGACCCCGCCGTGGGTGCGCAGGCGATGGCCCTCGAGACCCTTGAGGTCGTGGTCCTTCTCCGAGGCGCCGATGCACACGTCGTGCGTGGAAATCACCACCACGTCGGCCTCGCGGTCCTCCGGCAGGCTGTGCACCTCGCAGGCGTCCTTCTTGCCGAGGACCGACTCGATGCCCCGGATCGGCCGGATCACTTCCATCACCTGCTCCGGGGTCACCTTGCCCGCCCCGCCGGTGATCCACACGCGCACGAAGCCGCCGAGCGCGCCGTGGTGGGCGACGAAGGCGTCCGTGATCGGGCAGATCACCTGCACGGCGCCCTTGCCGAGCTTCGCGTCGAGGATGTCCTGCAACCAGATGACGTTGGGCTTGCCCTCGGCGTTCGACTTGTCGTTCATGCCGTGGTCGGCCGTGAGCGCCACCGTGGCGCCCAGCTCCGCCAGGCGCCCGAAGCGCCAGTCGAGCTCCTGGTAGAAGCGGCGGGCCTCGGACTCGGTCGGCGCGTACTTGTGCTGGATGTAGTCCGTGAGCGAGAGGAACAGGATGTCGCGGTGTGACTGCTCGAGCAGCTTGATACCGGCGTCCAGCACGAATAGCGAAAGTTCCATCGAGTACATGTCGGGCTGCGGGTGGCCCAGCCAGGCGGCCGCGTTGTCGATGCCGTGCTCGGCCAGCGTGGTCGAGGCGGACTTCTCCGAGGAAAAGCACACGTTGCCCTTCGTGACGTCGAGGCCCTTGCCGAGCTGCGTCCTCAGCTTGTCCTTGGCCGTGATCGCGACCACCTTCGCGCCGGCATCGGCGAAGCCCTTGAGCACGGTGTCGCCGCGCAGCAACTCCGGGCCCGTCATCACGACCGCCTTGCCCGTCTTCACGTCCAGGTAGTAGTTGCCCGAGATGCCGTGCTTCGAGGCCGGCGTGCCGGTCACCACCGACATGTTGTTGGGGCAGGTGAACGACGGCACGGTGCCTTCGGCCACGACGGCGAAGCCTTCTTTCATGAACCGGGCGATGTTCGGGACGGCGCCTTCCGCGATGAACTGCTGCAGGTAGGCCGGGTCGCCGCCGTCGATGATCACGACGGCGACGGGCCGGTCCGGCCAGCGGTAGCTCGTGCCGTTCACCACGACGGGGGGTCTTGCGTTCGCCATGAATCCACTCCTTCCCATGGGGCCGCCAGTCGGGCCTGGCAAGGCCGGGGCAGCGGGGTTTCCGATTGCGTTTGCCGAAAGCTAGCAGCTTCGCCTAATATCGCATAAATCGAAAATTCATCCAGACTCATCGTTTGAATCAATGTATGAAAAGTGGCTCAAGGCGTTCCACATGGTGGCTTCCCACGGCGGCGTGGGAAGGGCCGCCAAGGCGCTGAACGTCGGCCAGCCCACCATCTCGGCCCACCTCAAGACCCTCGAGGACTACTTCCGCGTGGAGCTCTTCTACCGCCAGGGACGGCGAGTGGAGCTCACCGAAGTGGGGCGATCCCTGCACGAGATCACCCGGAGCCTCTACGGCCACGAGTCCGAGGCCGTCGCTTTCCTGCGCTCCGCGGGCCGCAGCGAGCACGGGCGGCTGCGCGCCGGCGCGGTGGGGCCCTTCGACGTGATGGAGATGGTTCACGCGTTCCACGCAAAGCACCGGTGGGTGGACTTGTCCGTCGATGTCCTCCCGCGCCGGGAGTTGGTGACCCGCCTGCGGGCCTTCGATCTGGACGTGGGGGTCTTCGCCGACGCACCGGAGGAAGCCGACTTCCACTCGTTCGTCTACGACCGCCACCCCGTGCGCATCATCGTCCCGGCCCTGCACCGCCTGGCGCGAAGGAAGCGAATCCAGATCAATGACCTCGAGGGCGAACCCTTCGTCCTGCGCGACCCCTCGTCAGTCACCCGGCGGGCCTTCGAGCAGGCCCTGCAGCGCGCCGCCGTGAAGGTCCGCCCCGTCATCCAGACCAACAGCCGGGAAGCCGTCCGCGAGGCGGTCGCCCGGGGGATGGGGCTCGGCGTGATCTCGGAGCGGGAACACGCCCCGCACCCGAACATCCATGTCCTCACGGTCGAGGACGCCGACATGAGCACGGGCGCCTGGGTGGCCTGCCTCGCCGCCCGCCGCGGCCGCCCCCTCATCGACACGTTCATGAAGCTGGTCCAGCAGAACCGCCCGGCCGGATGACGGCGGCGGCCGTCATTTCGGTTTGTTGACAATCGAACCTCGCCCTGTAGATTGTCGCCATATCAACTTCACCTGCCCCGCCCCGTGCCCCAATCCACCGCCAAGCCCACGGAAGACCCGCCGCTCGCCGCCCGTGTGCACGCCGATATCGAGAGGCAGATCCTCTCGGGCAAGGTGCTGCCAGGAGCAAAGTTGGTCGAGGAGGACGTGGCCGACCGGCTGCGGGTGAGCCGCGGTCCGGTGCGCGAGGCCTTCCGCGCCCTCGAGCAGGCGGGCCTCGTCCGCATGGAGAAGAACCGCGGCGTCTTCGTGCGCGAGGTTTCCCTGCGGGAAGCCGACGAGATCTACGAAGTGCGCGCCGGGCTCGACGAGCTCATCGGCCGGCTGGTCGCCGCGCGGCTCACCGCCGCGCGCCTCGCCGAGCTGCGCCGCCTGCTCACCCGCATGGAGCTTGCCGCCCGCACCGAGGACGTGGACAGCTATTACCCCCTCAACGTGGCGTTCCACGATCACCTCGCACTCGCCGCGGGCAACGGGACGCTCCTTGCCTCCTATCGCATCCTCGTGAACCAGCTGCACCTGTATCGGCGCGAGACGCTCGCGCGCGGCGCGGGCAGCTTCGACATCTCCACCAGCGAGCACCAGCGCATCGTCGACCTGCTCGCCGAAGGCGACGGCGTGAAGGCCGGCCAGCTCCTCTTCGAGCACGCGATGGAAAGCCGCGAGCGCCTGCACGCGACCCTCCAGACCCCGATCCGGAAAGACGCAGGAACCCCATGAACGCCGCCGTGAGGCCCCCCAGCCGCCCCAGGTTCCGCGCCGAGGCCCTGCGCATCGGCGGCGAGCGCGTCGCACGCGATCGCGTGATCGAGGTGAGGAACCCGTACACCGGCGAGGTCGTGGGCACCGTCCCCAGGGCCTCCGTCGAGGACGTGCGCCGCGCCTTCGCGATCGCGCGCGCGTACCGCGCCACGCTCTCGCGCCACGAGCGCTCCAGCCTCCTCCTCAGGGCCGCCGCCCTTCTTCGTGCCCGGGTCGACGAGGCTTCGGACCTGATCACGCTCGAGTCGGGCCTGTGCAAGAAGGACACGGTCTACGAAGTGGGTCGCGTGTGCGATGTGCTGACCTTCGCCGCGATGGAAGCGCTCAGGGACGACGGCCAGTCGTTCTCCTGCGACCTCACGCCGCACGGCAGGAAGCGCCGCGTCTTCACGCGACGCGATCCGCTGATAGGCGTCATCTCGGCCATCACGCCGTTCAACCACCCGATGAACCAGGTGGCGCACAAGGTCGCGCCGTCGGTGGCGACCAACAACCGGATCGTGCTCAAGCCCACCGAGAAGACGCCACTGTCGGCGCTGTATCTCGCGGACCTGCTCTACGAGGCCGGCCTGCCGCCCGAGATGCTCCAGGTCGTGACGGGCGACCCGCGCGAGATCGCGGACGAGCTCATCACCAACGAGCACGCCGACATGGTCACCTTCACCGGCGGCGTCGCCATCGGCAAGCACATCGCCCGGACGGCCGGTTACCGCCGCGTGTGCCTCGAACTGGGCGGCAACGACCCGGTCATCGTCATGGAGGACGCCGACATCGAGGAGGCCGCCGCGCTCGCTGCGCAGGGCTCCTACAAGAACAGCGGACAGCGCTGCACCGCCGTGAAACGCATGCTCGTCCACGAGAAGGTGGCCGACCGATTCGTCGAGCTCCTCGTCGAGAAGACGAAGGCCTGGACGTACGGCGACCCCTCCGATCCCGCCGTGGATATGGGTACGGTCATCGACGAAGCGGCGGCGAGGACCTTCGAGGCACGCGTGAACGAGGCCATCGCGCAAGGCGCGCGGCTGCTCGCCGGCAACGAGCGCCGCGGCGCGCTCTATTCCCCCACCGTGATCGACCGCGTCATGCCGGAAATGACCGTCGTCCGCGAGGAGACCTTCGGCCCCGTCTCCCCCGTGATGCGCTTCTCGTCGATCGACGAAGCGATCGCTCTTTCAAACGCGACGGCCTTCGGGCTCTCTTCGGGCGTGTTCACCAACCGCCTGGACTACATCGCGCGCTTCATCGCGGAGCTCAACGTGGGCTCGGTCAACGTGCGCGAGGTGCCCGGCTACCGGCTCGAGCTCACGCCCTTCGGCGGCATCAAGGACTCGGGCCTGGGCTACAAGGAAGGCGTGCAGGAGGCGATGAAGAGCTTCACGAACCTGAAGACATTCAGCCTCCCGGCGTTCTGAATGCTTCCGGACCGGCGTCAAAGTGTCATAATCGGCGACTCGAGCCCGACCGCAAGCTCGCCAAAGTGAGGTGATCCTTTCCGAGGGACAGTCGTCCCGACGAAGTCGCAAGCGACCGCAGTGCAGACACTCCTCAATCTTCTCGCCAGCGTGGCCCTGCTCGTCTGGGGCACGCACATCGTGCGCACGGGCATCCTGCGCGTCTACGGCGCCGACCTGCGGCGCGTGCTGTCGAAGAGCGTCTCCAGCCGCGGCTCGGCCTTCCTCGCGGGGCTCGGCGTCACCAGCCTCGTGCAGTCCTCGAGCGCAACCGCGCTCATCACCAGCGGCTTCGTCTCGCAGGAACTCATCGCGCTCGCCCCGGCTCTTGCCATCATGCTGGGCGCCGACGTGGGCACCTCGCTCATGGCGCAGGTGTTTTCGCTGGATCTCTCGTGGCTTTCGCCGCTCGCCATCTTCTTCGGCGTGATCTTCTTCCTCACGCGCAGGAACACCAAGGCCGGGCAGATCGGCCGCGTGTCGATAGGGCTCGGTCTCATCATCCTCGCCCTGCAGCTCATCCAGGCGGCCGCGAAGCCCATCGTGTCGGCCGCGGGAACGAAGGTGCTGTTCGACTCCCTGACGGGCGACCCGATGCTCGACATGCTGATCGGCGCGCTGTTCGCCCTGTTCTCGTGGTCGAGCCTGGCGGTGGTGCTGCTCTCGGCCACGCTCGCCGCCACGAGCGTCATCTCGGTGCCCGTCGCGATGTGCCTCGTGCTGGGCGCAAACCTGGGCAGTGGCGCGCTCACGGTCTTCGCGACGATGGGCACGCCGGGCGGAGGGCGGCGGGTCGCCTTCGGCAACCTGCTCTTCAAGCTGGTCGGCTGCCTGGTGTTCTCGTTGGCCCTGCCGCTGGCGCTGCAGGCCATCGCGCATTTCGACGCCGACCCGCGCCGGCAGGTGCTGCACTTCCACGTGATGTTCAACGTGATCCTGGCCGGCGGCTTCATCTTCTTCACCGACTCCATCGCGCGCCTGCTGGAGAAGTGGCTCCCGGAAACCGCCGGCAGCGGCACCGTCACCGCCGAGCCCCGCCACCTCGACGGCGGCGCGCTCGATACGCCGACGCTGGCCCTTGCCAATGCCGCGCGCGAGACGCTCAGGATCGGCGACATCGTCGAGCAGATGCTCAACGGCATGCTGGAAGTGCTGCGCACCAACGACGAGAAGCGGGTCGACGAGCTGATCCGCCTCGACGACGACGTCGACCGCCTCTACACCGCGGTGAAGCTCTACCTCACCCAGATCAGCCGCGAGGCGCTGGACGAAAAGGACGGCCGGCGCTGGGCCGAGATCATCTCGCTCACCATCAACCTGGAGCACGTGGGCGACGTGATCGAGCGCATCCTCGTCGACATCAAGGACAAGAAGATCGCGCACCGGCTCTCGTTCTCGGAAGCGGGGATGCAGGAACTCGCCGACCTGCATGCGAAGCTGGTGGCGAACCTGCGCCTGGGACTGTCGGTCTTCCTCACCGGGGACGTGAGGAGCGCGCAGATGCTCCTCGAGGAAAAGGAGAAGTTCCGCGACCTCGAGCGCTCCTACGCGAGCCAGCACCTCGACCGCCTCTCGGTCCAGTCGGTGCAGTCCATCGAGACGAGCTCGCTGCACCTGGACATCATCAGCGACATGCGCCGCATCAATTCCTTCTTCTGCTCGACCGCCTACCCGATCCTCGAGCAGGCGGGGCAGCTGAGGAAGAGTCGGCTCAGGCCCGCCACAGCGGCCGGCGACGCCACGGGCGCCTTTACCGCCAAGACCGACCTGGCTCGCGGGGCCAAGTAACACCGCGGCCGGCGCTATCCGGGCCGGGACCCTCCTCAGGCCCGGTCGGGAACAGCCCGCCGCAGCGCACCCCATTGCAGCGCCGCCACCAGCCCGAGCAGGCCCAGGCCGGCGGCATCGGTGACGAGGCCCGGCTTGATGAGCAGGAACGCCGCCGCCGCGAGGAGGAATCGCTGCCACAGGACGAGATGCCCGAGCAGGTAGCCGTAGAGGGAGGCGGCCAGCGCCATGACGCCCAGGACGGCGGTGCCGGTGGCGAGCGCGATGGTCCCCCAGTCGCCGATGGCCAGGAGCGCCGGCTCGTAGACGAACATGAAGGGCACGATGAAGCCGGCGGCCGCGATGCGCACCGACTCGAATCCCGCGCGCCACATGTTGGCCTTCGCAAGCGCCGCCGCCGCGAAGACGGCCAGCGCCACCGGCGGGGTGATCGCGGAAAGCACCGCGAAGTAGAGCGCGAACATATGCGCCGCGGGTGTGACCACGCCCAGCTTGACCAGCGCCGGCACGAGGAGCGACACCATCACGATGTAGGCCGGGGTCGTGGGCATGCCCATGCCCAGCACGATTCCGGCCATCGCGGTGAGGACCAGCGCGAGGATGAGGCTGTTCTGCGCCAGCGCGATGACGATCTGCGTGAAGGTGATGCCGAGCCCGGTGAGGGAGATGACGCCGATCACGATACCGGCGCAGGCGCAGGCCATCGCGACCGAGAGCGCGTCCCGGGAGCCGCCTTCTAGCGCCTCCAGGACCGTGCGCCAGGAGATGCCCTCGCGTGTGCTCCTGCGCATGAGGGCGACCGGAATGGTCGCGACCGTGCCGACGAGCGCGCAAAGCGGCGCGCTGTACGACATCGACATGCCGGCAAGAACCAGCAGGATGGGGATGAAGAGGTGGCCGCGCTCCTTCATCACCGCGACGAAGCGCGGAAGCTCGGCACGCGGCACGCCCACGAGGCCGACGCGCTTCGCCTCGAAGTGGACCGCGAAGAAGAGCGCCACGTAGAAGAGCAGTGCCGGGATCCACGCCCAGACGGTGACCTGGAAGTAGCTCACCGCGAGATATTCGGCCATGACGAAGGCCGCGGCACCCATGATCGGGGGCATGATCTGCCCGCCCGTGGAGGCGCTCGCCTCCACCGCCGCGGCGAACGGCGCCCGGAAGCCGGTCTTCTTCATGAGCGGGATGGTGATCGGCCCGTCCACCATCACGTTCGCGACGGCGCTGCCGGAGATGGTGCCGAACAGGCTCGAGCTCACGATCGCGACCTTGCCCGGCCCGCCCGCCGTGTGCCCGGTGAGCGAGAGCGCGAAGTCCATGAATAGCCTGCCCGTGCCGCTCTTCTCCATGAAGGCGCCGAAGAGCACGAAGACGATCACGTACGAGGCGGATACGCCCAGCGTCGAGCCGAAAATGCCGTCGGTGGACAGGTACATCTGCTCGAGCAGCACCTGCATCTTGATGCCCGAGTAGAAGACGGCGTAGGCGAGGAACACGAGCGCGGTGAGGGGCAGGGACCACCCGATCACCCGCCGCGTCGCATCGAGCACCAGGATGACCGTGAGCACCGCCATCGCCTTGTCCCAGGCGCTCAGGTCGTCGATGTAGATGATGCGATTGACGATGTACTGGTAGTTGACGAAGAGGTAGCCGACCACCAGTGCCGCGGCGGCGATCAGAGCCAGGTCCAGCCCGAGGAGACGACGCGGGCCCCCGCGCTTTCCGCCGGCCGGGAAGAGCAGGAAGACGAGGACGAGCGCGAACAGGAGGTGCGTGCCGCGGAAGATCATCGCCTCGGGAGGCGCGGAGGCCGCGAACCACATGTGGTAGAGCGACATCGCGACCGCGATGCCGCCCGTGGCCCAGCGCAGCGCTGCCGTCATCGACACGGCCGCACTCCTGCGCTACATCGCCCCGACTTCCTTGTAGTACTTCACCGCGCCGGGGTGGAACGGGACGCCGATGTCCTCCGCCATCATCTTCGGGGTGAGGCCGGTCATGGCCTTGTTGATCGCGGCCATGTCGGCCACGTTGGCGGCCATGGCCTTCACCATCGCGTACACCTGCTGCTCGGGAAGGCTGCAGGCGACGACGAGGTGCGCGGAATAGACGATCGCGGGCACGTCCTGGTCCTGCTTCGGGTATGTGCCGCCCTTGATGACGCCCTTCACGTAGCCGGGGTTCATTCTGCGCATCGCCGCGACGATCTCGTCCGTCACCGGCACCATCCTGATGTCGCGCCCCGAGGCGACGTCCATCACCGAGGAGGCGGGAATCGTCGTGCCGAGCGTGAACACCTGCGCGTGGCCGTCCTTCATGAGCGCCGCCGCGTCCGTGTAGCTGTTGACGAAGCTCACCTTTGCGCTCTGGTAGGAGAGCCCGACGGACTGCAGGATCTGCTGCGAGATGAGCTCCGCGGTGTTGCCCTTCGGCTGCACCGCGATCGACTTCCCCTTGAGGTCGGCGATGCCCTTGACGCCGCTGTCCGCGAGCGCCACCACCTGGAAGTACTGCGGGTAGAGGTTCGCGAGCTGGCAGGCCTTGGTGACCTTCTGCGGGTACGGCGGGCGCCCGTGGACGCCGTCGACCGAGGTGATGCTGTTGCCGAAGCCCACGTCGGCCTTGCCCTCGTCCACGCCGCGGATGTTGGCGATGCCGGCGCCGGGGCTGGTCTGGACCTGGAGGCCGGGGATCGCCTTCTCCCACATGCTCTTGAGCTGGCCGCCGAGCGGCACCCAGACTCCGCCCTGCGGGCCTGTCATCAGGCGGATCGTCTGCGCCTGCGAGGCGCCGGCGGTGAATGCGGCGGCGACAGCCACCGCGAGGGAAAGCCTGCGGATCATGATGTGCTCCTCCGTATTGTCGGTTGTCGTTCCGTGTAGGCCCTAGACTTGACCGCGCGAGTATCGCACAGGGTCCGGGGCGGCCGCATTGCGCCAGGCGGCCCCGTCGCGTTCCGCCCGGGACGCCATCGGCAGCGATCCCGGGGACCGCTACACTGTCTCCTTTCGCCAGGAGCCGCCCATGAAGAAGCTCGCAGGTTCGCCTCGCGACGCCGCAGCCATCGTCGAGGCCATCCGCAAGTCGCCGCTCGGCAAGGTGAAGGTCGCCGTGTCGGACATCGACGGCATCCTGCGCGGCAAGCTCCTGCACAAGGACAAATTCCTCGCCGCCGTCGAGGGCGGCTTCGGCTTCTGCGACGTGGTGTTCGGCTGGGACTCGGGCGACCAGTGCTACGACAACACGAAGCTCACCGGCTGGCACCACGGCTTTCCCGATGCGATGGTGAGGCTGGACCTCAACACCTACCGCACCGTGCCCTGGGACGGCGGCATCCCCTTCTTCCTCGGGCACTTTGTGAAGGCGGACGGCTCTCCTCTCCCGATCTGCCCGCGCCAGGTGCTACGCCGCGTGCTTGCGCGTGCGGAAAAGATGGGCTTCGCCGCAATGGTCGGCTCCGAGTACGAGTTCTTCAACTTCGCCGAGACGCCGCAGAGCTGGGCCGCCAAGAAGGGCGTGGGGCCGGAGCCGATCACGCAAGGCATGTTCGGCTATTCGCTGCTGCGCACCAACGCCAATCGCGAGTACTTCAATGCCCTCATGGACGACCTGGGCACCTTCGGCATCCCCATCGAGGGCCTGCACACGGAAACCGGCCCGGGCGTGTACGAGGCGGCGATCATGTTCTCGGAAGCGCTGGAGGCGGCGGACCGCGCGCTCCTCTTCAAGACGGGAGCCAAGGAGATCGGCGCGCGCTTCGGCATCATGCCGTCCTTCATGGCCAAGTGGAGCCAGCAGTATCCGGGTTGCTCCGGTCACCTGCACCAGAGCCTTTCCGACGGGAAGAAAAACCTCTTCTCCGACGCGAAGGGCCGCCACGGCGGCATGTCGAAGCTCTTCGAGAGCTACCTCGCGGGCCAGATTGCCGCACTCATGGAAATGGCACCGATGTACTGGCCGACCGTGAATTCCTACAAGCGCCTCGTTGATGGCTTCTGGGCGCCGGTGAAGCCGACCTGGGGCGTGGACAACCGCACCGCCAGCTTCCGCGTCATTTCCGGCAGCCCCAAGGCGACGCGCCTGGAGACGCGCTGCCCCGGCGCCGACATGAACCCCTACCTCGCCACGGCCGCGGTGATCGCCGCCGGGCTGCACGGCGTGGAGAAGGGCTTGAAGCTCACCGCGAAACCCGTCCACGGCACCAACGAAGGCGCGGAGAACATCCCGCGCGCACCGCGCACGCTCATCGAGACCACGCGCATCTTCCGCGACTCCAAGGTCGCCCGCGACTGGTTCGGCGACGACTTCGTGGACCACTTCGCCGCCACGCGCGAATGGGAATGGCGCCAGTGGCTGGACGCCGTGACCGACTGGGAATTGAAGCGCTACTTCGAGATCATCTAGCGCGGTTGCGATGCGACGCGCCTAGCGGTACTCCGCCCGCCATTTCGCAACCTCCGAGAGCAGGCCCTCGGGTCGCTCGACGATCACCTCGGGCTCCCCGTCGAGCACGCGGCCGCGCTCCGCATCGAGGCAGATCGTCTCCCCTTCACGAAGCGTGCGCGTGCCCAGCATGATCGCGCGCGCCTTCTCGTCGATGCGCAGGGTGGTACAGCCCACCAGGCAGACCTTGCCCATCTGCCGCGCGACCACCGCGGCGTGGGACGTGCGCCCTCCCCGCGCGGTCAGCACGCCGGCGGCCAACGCGATGCCGGCGATGTCCTCCGTACTGGTGTCGTTTCTCACGAGAATGACCGGCCCGCCGGCGGCAAGCCTCTCGCACGCCTTCGTGTCGAGCGCGATGGCGCCCACCGCGAGCCCGATGCTGGCGGGCTGCGCGAACGCGAGGGCCGCCTCGCCTTCGTCCGCGACGCGGCGGCGCTCGATCGCCGCCAGGTCGATGCCGTCGAGCCGGGCGAGCGCCTGCGCAGGCGTGCAAAGGCCCTCGCGCACCTGCTCGACCGCCATGCGCAGCGCCGCCCACGGCGTGCGCTTGGCCGTGCGCGACTGCAGCAGGTAGAGGCGTCCGTCTTGCACGGTGAACTCGAATTCCTGCGCATCGCCGAAGGTCGCCTCCAGCGTGTGGCGCAATTCGTCCAGCCGCTGCGCAACCTCGGGCAGCGCCACCGGAAGACGACCGGTGTCATTGACGGGATGCCGCCCCGACACCACATCCTCGCCCTGGGCGTTGAACAGGAAATCGAGATAGAGGCGGTTCTCGCCCGTGGAAGGGTCGCGCGTGAAGCCCACGCCGGAGCCCGATGTGCCCCCCGCGTTTCCGAACACCATGCGCTGAACCGTGACCGCGGTGCCGATCGCATGGTCGAGCCCGTGCAGCCGGCGGTACTCCTGCGCGCGCGCCGAATGCCACGAATCGAACACCGCGATCGTGGCCGCCTCGAGCTGCTCGCGCGGATCCTGCGGGAAGGCCGCCCCCGTCGTCTCCGCGAAGAGCTCCAGGTTCTCCGCCGTGAGCCGGGTGAGGCTCTCGAAATCGAGCTCGCGCGGGCCGGCCACGCCCGCCTGGGCGACTGCCGTCGCGGCCAGCTCGTCGAAGGCGGCACTATCGGCGCCATGGACGATCTGCGCGTACTGCTGCACGAGGCGCCGGTAGGAATCCCAAACCAGGCGCGGGTTCCCGGTGAGCCGCAGGAGCCCGCGCACGGTGCGGTCGCACAGCCCGATGTTGAGCACCGTGTCCATCATGCCGGGCATCGAAACCGGCGCTCCGGAGCGCACGGAAACGAGCAGGGGCCTTCTTTCGCCGCCGAACGACAGCCCGCAGGCCTGCTCCAGGCGACGCGACCACTCGCCGAGCGCGGCGTGAAGCGGCGCCCGGGCCTCCTCGGGATTGCGCTCGTGGAGCCGGCACCAGTCCGTTCCGAGCACGAAGGCATGCGGGACCGGCATCCCAGCCGCCGCCATCCGCTGCAGGTTGCAGGCCTTGAATCCCATCGCGTTTGCATTGCCCGGCACCGCACCGGCGTGGGGGATTCCGATGCCGAACACCGTGCAGGCGCTGTCGGGGGCGGTCATTGGACCACCAGCTCGCCAAGGACCGCATCGCGAAGCTGCAGCGCCGTGTGCATCAGCGCGTCCGTCGCTGCCTCGAGGTTACGCGCGCACTCGACGAACCCGTAGAGACTGCCAAAGTCGCCCGGCTGCGCCGGGACAAGGATCTTGGCGGCCCGGTGGACCTCGTCGCTGCGCCGCTCGAGGGTCATGATGCGATGGATGGCTTCCAGGAAATCCTGCGTGTCCTCGCGCGGGCTTCCGCGGTGCAGCGTGCGCGCGGTCTCCACGGCCTTGAGGTACTCCTGCACGCTCTCGACCGAAATGGCGGCCAGGGGGCGAAGCGCCGCGTACAGCGGCTCGCCGCGCAAGTCATGGGGCATGAGCGCCAGGTGGAACGCGGCCTCCTCGAGTTCATCCACGATGTCGTCGGCCACCTCGATCAGGTCGCGGTAGGACTGCGCGCGCTCGGAATGGCGCGCCTGCGCGCGCGCGGTGTTCACGAATTCGTCGGCGCGGTGTTCCCAGGCCTTGGCGCGGCGGGCGTTTCGCGCGAACTCCTCGGCCGCGTCCGCAGCACCCGCATTCAGGAGCGCGTCGCGGATCCCGCTCGCGATCTCGAGGGCGAAGGCGGCGTGCTCGGCGGCGATGTCGAGGACGCTTTCCTGCGCCGACCGGAAGTAGCTCACCAGCTCCGCGCGCACCTCGTCGCGCACGAGGCCCTCGGGACGCCCGCCCTGAAGGCCCTGCGCGCAGGTGCGCATGACGTAGCGCATGAACTTCACGGCGGCGTCGCGGCCCAGCACGTCGTCCAGCCGCGCGCCGAAGGAAGACGGCGTCCGGGAGACGAACGCCAGCGAATCGAAGATCATCTGCTCCCCGCCGGCACGCAGGAAAGCCATGTGCCCGTGGTCGTTGTCGGCCGCCCACTTGAGCAGCTCCGCCACCTCCTTCCTGGGCAGCAGCAGCCGCAGGCGCTTCCTCGCGCGGTTCCAGTCGATGAGGAAGACGAGCCGCGAGCCCATGAAGGCGAGGTAGTCCTCGATCTCCGCGGCGCTCCCGGCCGTGTAGGTGCCGATGCACAGGTGGTACACGCCGTCCTTCATGCTCCGGTCGTTGCGCGAGAGCGTGTCCTCCCAGCGGACACGGCGCGCGTCGAAGAGCCCCTGGAAGAACATGAGCCGCTGCATGTGCACGTCGGTGTAGGTGAGCGTGACGCGATTGGCCTCGACGTGCACCACGAGGACGTGCGCATCCGTCGTGCCGATGTCGTTCTGAAGCACCAGCCGATCGCCCGAGCGCGTGGCCGTGGTGCCCAGGCCCGGGTGGTCGAACTTGACGGATGCCGTGCGGTTCACGCCGCGCATGAAGGCCGCCACCAGCGGCCGGTCGCCCGGCGCGATCCCGTAGGCATGGGCGCCGTCGATGATCTCGGACGAGACGCGCACCTGCAGCCCGTTCAGGGCCTTGTGCATGTCCATCACCAGGCGATGGACGCTGTCGGTGCCGTCCTGTCCGCCCGAGGTGAGCGCAACGATCTGGTCGCTGGTGATCTGCTCGTCCGTGCCGCACCAGGGCAGTCCGGACAGGCGCTGGCGGCGCTCGTCGAATGCAGCCACGTCGTCGCCGGAGGCCTTCAGCGGCGCGAGCATCGCATCGACCTCGGCCAGCAGGCGCGTGCAAAGGCGATCCACGCCCGGCATGAAGTAGCGGCCATCCCCGATCCGCGTTGCGCAGGCCGCGACCTCGTCGAACCCCGCCGCGGCCAGCCCCGCCGCCTCGCGCTCGGCGCGCAATTCAGGCGCGGCGCTGCCCGGATGGTCCGCATGGCCCTGCGCGACCTGCAGGACGGTAAACAGGTACTTCGCGCGGTCGTTGGCCGACAGCGCCTCGTTCAGCAACGCAGGCAGGCGCAAGCCTTCCTCACCCAGCGCTTCGACGATCCGCGATTTTTCCATCGCTTCGGGTTTCCGGGAGTCCTCACTGGAATCTACCGGGACGCCGTGTATGCCTCATGTCATAGGTCAACAGGTCGCCAATCGGCGCGGTTCCAGTGCATCATTCGCCGTACCCGCCGGACGATTCCGGCGTTTCACCCGCCCGCAAACCCCCTTTCCAGTCCCTTCCGCCATGGCACTTTCCCGCTTCGCGTTTCCCACGACCATCCATTTCGGCCCCGGTGCGCGCCGCCTGGTCGATGACCACCTCAAGAGCCAGGGCATCGCTCGCCCGCTCATCGTCACCGACCGCGGGCTTGCCGCGCTGCCGATCCTCGCGGAGTTGCGCGCGCTCCTGCCCGGGCTCGCGGTGCAGACCTATTCCGGCGTGCACGGCAACCCGACGAAGTCGCAGGTGGACGCGGGAGTCGCCGCCTTCAAGGCGCACCGCGCCGATTGCGTGATCGGCTTCGGCGGGGGCGCGGCGCTCGACGTCGCCAAGGCCGTGGCGCTCATGGCCGTGCACGAGGGCGACATCCTCGAATACGCGTGGGACCACCCGGACGTGCGCCCGATCGTGAACGCGCTGCCGCACTTCGTGGCACTGCCGACGACCAGCGGGACCGGAAGCGAGGTGGGGCGCTCCTCGGTCATCTCGCACGACACGACGCACGTGAAGAAGATCGTCTTCTCGCCGGCGCTCCTGGCGAAGGCGGTGTTCGCGGATCCGGAACTCACCCTGGCGCTGCCCCCTCCCATCACCGCGGCGACCGGCCTGGATGCCCTCACGCACAATGTGGAGAGCTACCTCTCGCCCGCCTATCACCCGCTTTGCGACGGCATTGCGCTCGAAGGCACCCGCATCGCTGCCCGCGCGCTCGCGCTGGCGGTGCGCGAGCCGGCGAACCTGCAGGCCCGCTCCGACATGATGATGTCCTCGATGATGGGCGCGATCGCCTTCCAGAAGGACCTGGGCGCTGTGCATTCCTGCGCCCACGCGCTGGGCACGGTGGTGGACATGCACCACGGGCTCGCCAACGGCATCATGATCGACCACGTGATGCGCTTCAATGCCGATGCGGCCGCGCAGAAGATGGGCGAGCTCGCGCGCGTCTGCGGCGCGGGGCGCCTCGGCAAGCGACTTCGTGGCCTGGCTCGGCCGGCTGAAGCAGGAAGTCGGAGTCCCCGCGAAGCTCGGATCGAAAGGCGTCACCGCCGCGCACATTCCCGCGCTTGTCGAGGTGGCCGTGAAGGACACCTGCCACCAGACCAACCCGAAACCGTGCACCGCCGACGATTTTCGCCGGATCTTCGAAGGCGCGATATAGTGATGCCTCCCTCACCCCGCCCCTCTCCCGGAGGGAGAGGGAGAAAAGCATGCATCCACTGAAAATCGGGATTTCCGCCCGGCTCCTCTACCCGGATCCGCAGCGCACCTTCCTGCCCACGAAGACGGTGCAGTACCTCGAGCAATCCGTCGCCAGCTGGGTGATGTCGGGCCAGGTGCTGGCCTTCATGGTGCCGGAGATGAGCCTTTCGTCTCCGCACCTGCCGGCCAACGTCACGGTGAAGGACTACGTCGATGCGCTCGACGGCCTGGTCCTGCAGGGAGGAGCGGACATAGCGCCGGAATCCTATGGCGAGACGCCCCTCAATCCGGCGTGGTCCGGGGACCGCGTCCGCGACCGCTACGAGATCGAACTCTTCGAGGAGACGGTCCGCCAGGGCAAGCCCGTGTTCGGCATCTGCCGCGGCTGCCAGCTCATCAACGTGGCCCTGGGGGGCACGCTCTACCAGGACATCAACACGCAGGTGCCGGAGACGCTCCTGCACCGCTGCGACAAGCGCTACGAGGACAACTTCCACGCCATGCGCGTCATCGAAGGAAGCTGGCTCTCCGCGGTGTACCCGGGCGCCGCGATCACGCGCGTCAACACCATCCACCACCAGTCGGTGAAGGCCCTCGGCCGGGGCCTCGTCGTCGAGGCCGTCAGCGAGCCCGACGGCATCGTGGAGGCCATGCGCTGGGAGGGCCCGAGCTTCGTGCTGGGCGTGCAATGGCACCCCGAATTCATGGATCCGTCCGACGCGGCGCTGCTCGACGGCAAGCCGCTGCAGGCCGCGTTCCTGGCCGCCTGCCGCAGCCGCAAGACGACCGGCAATCCCTCGCCCGTGACTGCCGTCATGGCTGCCTGAAGTGGCGTCCGATCGACCAACCCCCGGGAGCACCCGACGGGGAATCCGTCCGGCCTGCGAATCCCCTTTGCATCCACCCGCGGTTCCACCTGCTGCGATCGCCTCCATGCCCACGCTGAGAATCACCAACCCCGCCAACGGCAAGCCCGTCGCCTCCCTCCCCGCCGACGACGCCGCGAGCGTCAAGGCGAAATTCGCCGCCGCGCGCGCCGCGCAGCCCGCGTGGGCGAGGACGCCGCTGAAGAAGCGGCTCGCGGCAATCGCGAAGTTCCGCGCCCTCGTCATCGCGCAGACCGAAGAACTCGCCGCCATCCTCACCACCGAGGTCGGCAAGCCCATCTCGCAGTCCAGGAACGAGCTGAAGGGCCTCATCGGCCGCCTCGATTTCTTCCTGGAGGAAACCGCCCGCACGCTCAGGCCCCGCAAGGTGGCCGGCGCGAAGGGCGGCGCGATGCAGGAAGTGATCGGCCACGAGCCGCTCGGCGTCGTCGCCAATGTCTCGGCCTGGAACTACCCGTACTACGTCGGCGCCAACGTGTTCGTCCCCGCGCTCGCCACGGGCAACGCGGTTCTCTACAAGCCGTCCGAATTCGCGACCCTCACCGGCCTCGCCATCGCGCGGATGCTGCACGAGAGCGGAATTCCCGACGACGTCTTCATCCCCGTCATCGGCACGGGCGAGGTCGGCGCGGCGCTCGTGAAGCAGCCCGTGGACGGCGTCTTCTTCACCGGCTCCTACGGGACCGGCAAGCGCATCGCCCAGGCCGTGCGCGGGCGCATGATCCGCCTGCAGCTCGAGCTCGGCGGCAAGGACCCGGTGTACGTCTGCGAGGACGTGGACGTGGCGGCCGCCGCGGCGGGAATCGCCGATGGCGCGTTCTACAACACCGGCCAGAGCTGCTGCTCGGTCGAGCGCATCTACGTTCACGAGGCCGTCTTCGAGGCCTTCCTCGCCGCCTTCGTGAAAGAGGTGAAGGGATTCAAGTCGGGCGACCCGCAGGCGGAGGCGACGTACATCGGCCCGCTCACCCGCGCGCCGCAGCTGAAGGTGCTCGAGCAGCAGGTGGCGGATGCGAAGCGCAAGGGCGCGAAGATACTCGCCGGCGGCCGGCGCGTGAAGGCGAAGGGCCACTGGTTCGAGCCCACCGTGATGGTGAACGTGGATCACTCGATGAGCGTGATGCGCGAGGAGAGTTTCGGCCCGATCATCGGCCTCATGCCGGTCAAGGACGACGCCGAGGCCGTTCGCCTCATGAACGACACGGACTACGGCCTGACTGCCGGCGTCTACACGAGGGACCGCAAGCGGGCGCAGCGGGTCCTTGCGCAGGTGCACGCGGGAAGCGTGTACTGGAACTGCTGCGACCGCGTGAGCCCGCGCCTGCCCTGGTCCGGCGTCGGGCATTCCGGCATCGGGCTCACCCTTTCCACCCATGGCATCGAGGCCTTCACGCGCACCAAGGCGTGGCATCTCAAGACCCCCTGAACCCGGAGAATTCCATGCGCATCGCCTGGCTGGTCTCAATCCTGCTCGCGGCACCGCTTGCCGTCCTGGCCCAGAACAAGAACTCCAACGACTATCGCGAAGGCTACCGGAGCGGCTACGACGACGGCTTCGCGAGCGGCTATCGCAAGGGCCTCGACGAAGCTTCCCGGGGCGCGCCGCCGGCAGCCGCTCCTCCGATGGCCGTCCCGCCACCGCCACGGACGGGTCCCATCACCGTCTCGACGGCCCACTACGGCACCTCCGCGAGGAGTTGCGACGCCACGCGCTGGGTCGCGCGCAAGGTGAATGGCCGGCGCACCGCGTCGTTCGAAGTGACCAACGACATGTGCGGCGACCCGGCCAAGGGCGACCGCAAGGAGCTCGAGATCACCTACTTCTGCGGCTCGATCGCGAAGACCGCGTCCGCCTACGAGCACCGCACCGTTTCCCTCGACTGCACGTACTGAGGCCCGCGTTTGGAAACGGAACTCGCCGCCCTGCTCCGGACCGCATTCGTGGCGCTGGCCGCGCTGCTGCCGATCACGAATCCGCCGGGCAACGCGCCCATCTTCCTGTCGCTCACGCGCGCCATGGACGAACCGGGACGCCGGGCCATGGCCAGGCGCGTGGGGCTGAACTGCCTCGTGCTGCTCGTTGCCGCCGCGTATGTCGGCAACTACGTGCTCGCGTTCTTCGACATTTCCCTGGCCGTGGTGCGCGTAGGCGGCGGGCTCCTCGTGGCGGCGACGGCATGGCGTCTGCTCGCAGCCGAAGGCGAGGCGAGCGGCGACGCGCCCGGCTCGACCCGCGAGGCCTCCCCCGAGGAAGTGGCGGGCCGCGCGTTCTATCCCCTGTCCTTCCCGATCACCGTGGGCCCGGGCTCGATCTCGATTGCGATCACGCTGGGCGCAAGCCTGCCCGCGCGTGGCGCTGCACGCCTTTCCTCCTCCCTGGGACTGCTCGCAGGCATCTGGGTGGCCTCACTGGCAATCTGGCTCGCCTACCGCTACGCCTCGCACCTCGTGCGGCTGCTGGGCACGTCGGGGACGGCCGTGTTCCTGCGGCTCTCGGCTTTCATCCTGCTCTGCATCGGCGTGCAGATCTGCTGGGATGGCATCGCGGAACTGCTCGCGCCCTGGCGTCCGGCGATGCGGTGAGGAAGAAGACGCGACCATGACCCAGCTTCAAGGCAAGGTGGCCGTGGTGACCGGGGGTGCGGGGAGCCTCGGGCTTGCAGCCGTGCGCGCGCTCCTCGAGGACGGCGCCCGTGTGGCGCTCGTGGACCTGGATGCCCTGCGCCTCGATACGCTGTCGAGGTTCCTGCGCGGCGACCGGATCGTCGTGGCCGCCGACGTCACGGATGCGTTCGCCGTTCGCGCAGCCCACGAGCGCGTTCGCGCCGAGTTCGGTCCCGTGGACATTCTGGTGAATGCCGCCGGCGCCACCTCCGAGGCTGTCGTCGCGGCCATCGACGAGGCCGCCTGGCGGCGCACCCTCGGCGCGCGCCTGGACGGCACCTTCCTATGGGCGCGCGCCGTGCTCCCGGAAATGGCCGCGCGCGGCTGGGGGCGCATCGTGAACGTGGGGGGGCAGGGCTCGGCCGCGACCCCACGCGGGCCGGCCGATGCGGCCGCTTCGGGCGGGGTCGCCTCGTTCACCCTGGCACTCGCCCGCGAAGGCGCGCCGCGCGGCGTCACGGTGAACGCCATCGCACCCGCCTTCGTTCGCTCCGCGTCCATCACGGAAAACCTCTCCGAGGCGCAGCGCCGGCAGGCGCTTGCCAGGATTCCGGCCGGGCGCTTTGGCGAGCCCGAGGAGTTCGCGCATGCCGTGCGCTACCTCGTCTCGCCCCTCGCGGGCTTCGTGACCGGGGAAATCCTGGGCCTGGACGGCGGGCTGCACCTCACCTGACCCTGCGCCGGGCCGGGCGCGATGCCGATTTCTTGATCTCCCTTAAATTTCCGCGGGACGCACCCCGGTAGTCTGGCTCCTCCATTCTGGAGGGTCGATGCCCGCTTCGCCGACCGAACAGTCCGGCGCCCCGTCCCCGGGGGACGCCCTCGGCACCTGCTACCGCTGCATGGCGCGAATGCTCGATCGCCTGGAGCGGCTCGCCGCCGAGTTCGATTCCTCCTTGCACGAAGCGCCGCCCGCGGATGCTGCGGACCGCGCCGGCGCGCTGGTTGCCGACATCGACGAGGCGCTCGCCGTGCACATGGGGGACGAGGAAAAGGACATCTTCCCGGCCCTGCTCGCGGCGGCCGATTCCCCCGCCCGCCGGGCCCAGGCCTTCGAACTGGTCTCCTCGCTGCTGGTCGAGCACCATGAACTGGCGGAGCTGTGGCACGCGCTTCGCATCCCGCTCCTCGCGCTGGGCAGCGGGGTCGCCGTCAGCCTGCCCGGCGGCACGGCCGCGGACTTCCTCCAATTCGCGCGGCGCCACCTGGAACGCGGGGAACTCGAGCTCGCCGACCTGATGCGCGTAATCGGCCCGCAAAGGTCACGCGAGATCGGCGTCGCCATGGCGCAGCGCCACGACGATACGCACCTGCGAATCAAGGACTGCCCGCTGAAGCCCTGAACCGGGGTCGGGCAACTTCCGGTGCCTGGCACCGGAAGGTCGTCAGCGCAGGGTTCTTGCGAGCCAGACGGCCGCAGTGAGGACGACGACCGCGCCGCCCTGGTGGGCGGTGGCGATGCCGACCGGCACGGCCATCAGCAGCGTCGTGATGCCGAGCACGACCTGGAGCAGCGTGGCACCGGCCAGCGTGCCGGCGGCAAGACGCGATTC